>NZ_JBHJSJ010000004.1:39442-336411 GCF_042268845.1 Kitasatospora sp. NPDC056273
TCCCCCCCCAACTTTTCTTTCTGTGTGGTCAAAAAACCATTCTGGTAAACCGGGGTGGGCGGCCGGGGGGGGGGGGGGCCCGCCCCCCCCCCCCCCCACGGAAGGTTGGGGAATCAGACGCCGGTGGAGGTGCCCAGCTCGACGTTGTAGTCGGCCAGCTTGGCGATCTGCGCGGGGCTCAGCACGCCCTGGTACAGCCAGACGTCGTCCAGCTCACCGGAGAAGTACTCGCCCCAGGCGCCGGACGCCTTGGTGCGGCCGAACTGCACGCCGCCGCCCGCCTCGTAGGGCTGCGGGGCGCCCGTCCAGGAGATGTGCGGGGTGCAGGTCCTGTCACCGTCCGCGCAGCCCTGGTTCTCGACCTGGCCGTTGACGTACAGGGCGAGCCGGTCCGCGAAGGCGTCGTAGCTGACCGCCAGGTGCGTCCAGTTCTCCATGACGGAGGTGGCCGGAGTGTGGGTCGTCAGGGTGCGCGCCGCGCCGTTGGCGTCGGAGTCGCGGACCTCGGCCTGCCACTGACCGGTCGGCTGGCCGTTGGCGTCGTTGCCCAGGGGGTGCCAGCGCAGGGTGACCGCGCTGTTGTTGGCGCCGGCCACGGACAGCACCGTCATGTCCCGGGTCGGGACGCCCGCCGTGTTCGCCCAGCCGGCCAGGGTGAAGCTCTGGCCGGTGTGCAGCGGGACGGAGCCGGTGGCCGCGTAGCCGGTGGAGCCGTTCAGCAGCAGGGTGCCGGGGGTCTGGAACAGGCCGCCGTCGGCCTTGATCGAGGCGCCGCCGCCGAGCTGGGCGCCGGCCTTGGCCGGGCCCTCGTCGGGGGTGACGGCCGGGGCATCGGCCGGGGTGCTGGTGGCGGTGTTGAGCTTCCAGCGGCCGGCCAGCTGCGGGCGCTGCTGGACCATGGCGCCGGCCTCGGGGCCGGTGACGACGCGGTCGTAGATCCGCACGTCGTCGATGTCGCCGCCGAAGAACTCGCCGTTGACGCCCTCGCGGTTGACGGCGCCGATCTGGATCGGGCCGGGGTTGGCCCACGGCGCGTTCTGGGTGTAGTCGGACTGGCCGACGAGGAAGCCGTTGATGTAGAAGCGCAGCTTCTTCGCGGCGGTGTCGGAGACGCCCAGCAGGTGGGTCCACTCACCGGTGGTGCCGGTGAAGCACGGCACGCCGTTGATCTGGCTCCCCGCGGTGCAGGCGTCCTGCCAGGTGCGGACCAGGGTGTCGGTGGAGCTGTCCTCCTTGTAGCGCCCGAAGATCCAGCGGCCCCAGTAGGGCGAGTAGTACAGCGAGAACTCGTTGTTGTGCTGGCCGATCTGGGTGACCGCCATCTTCGGGGTGGTGTCGCCCGGCGTCGGCGCGGGCAGCTTCACCCACGCGGAGACCGAGAAGTCCCGGCTGCCGTCGACCTGCGGGCGGGTGCCGCGCAGGTAGTCGTCCGCGCCGTCCAGGTGGATCGCCTTGTCGGCGATGCCGGGGCGGCCGAGCGCGACGCCGTTGTAGGCGGTCAGGTTGTCGGTCTCGGTGGTGCCGACGGGCTTGGCGGAGCTGCCGTCCAGGTGCCAGACCGCCTTCGCGGGGCGGCCGGTGGCGAGCTGCTTGTCGGCGGCCACGTCGGCGGCCTCGGCCTTGCTCAGGGAGCGGTCCCAGAGCCGGACCTCGTCGACCGAGCCCGTCCACGGGTCGGTCCAGTTGCCGTGCCACTTGGAGCGGCCGAACTCCAGCGGGCCGCGCGCGTCCCAGGTGGCGGTGACGGCCACCGGGGTGCCGGGCACGCCGTTGACGTACAGGGTGCTGGTCCTGGCGGTCGGGTCGTAGACGCCGACCAGGTGGGTCCACTGGCCGAGCACGACCGGGGTGTCCGAGCTCGCGGGCTCCAGGGTGTAGACGGCGTTGGTGTCCTGGGTGGAGGTCCACATCGTCCACTTGCCGTTCATCAGCCCGAGGGCGAAGCGGGCGGCCCAGTTGCCGTTCTCACTGACCGCGACCCGGTTGCGGCTGGTGTCGCCGGTGAGGTTGACCCAGGCGGAGACGGCGAAGCCGCGGGTGGTGTCCAGCACGTTGCCCTGGGTCTCGGCGTAGCCGTTGGCGGTGCCGTCGAGGGCGAGGCCCTCGGCGAGGTGGCCGGGGGCCCCCGCGGTGGCGCCGGAGCCGAGGGTCGCCTCGAAGCCGCCGCCGGTGCCGGTGACGCTGGTGCCGCTCGGGTCGTCCATCGACCAGCCGGTGCGCTGGGCCTGCCCGGTGAGCACGTTGAAGTAGTACGTCTCGGGCTGGGAGGCGTTGCCCGCGCCGTCGACGGCCCGGGCGGAGATGAAGTGGACGCCGGCGGTCTGCGGCTGGATGCGGACGGTCTGTCCGGCGCCGCCGCTGGTGGCGACCTCGTTCGCCGCGGACGGCGAGGTGTCCAGGCCCCACTGGTACTTGACCACGTCGGTGGCGGCGGACTTCAGGGTGAACTGGCCGCTCTTGCCGACGCCGTCGGTCCACGGGAGCGCCGCGGTGGCGTCCTTGGAGCCGGGGTAGGCGTCCGAGGTGATCGCCGGGCCGTCCGGTGCGGAGGTGTCGACGATGAAGTAGCAGCCGGTCGGGTCACCGTCGGAGGACCACGGCCCCCACTGCGCGCCGTCCCAGGCGCGGGCCTCCCAGTCGAGCTGGAGGTTCTTCGGCAGGTCGGTCGGCAGCGGCCAGGAGAAGATCGAGCCGGAGGCCTTGAAGGTGTTGCCCCCCGGCGCGGCGTCCTCGGAGCCGGTGGACCACCAGCGCCGGCGCAGGCCGGTGCCGTCGTCCCAGCCGACCGCGAACTGCACGCCGATGGCCTCGCCGTCCGGGTCGGTGGCCCGGGTGGTGACCTGCGGCATCTTGTTGATCTTGATGCCCGGGTACTGGCAGACCGAGCCCGGCGACATCGTCATGTCGGACATCGGGATCTGGTTCGGCCGCAGGTTGTAGTACACCTGCAGGTAGGCGTCGTCGGTGAAGCGCTTCCAGGCGAGGGTGTCGCCCTCGTTCTGGGCCTTCAGGCCGAAGGTGATGGTCGGCCAGCCCCAGTTGGCGGCGTCCTGGACGAGGTTCTTCACCGCGCCGGTCTCGCCGTACTCCAGCCAGCCGCCGGGGCAGTTGCCGCTCCAGCCCTTGGCGGTGTTGATGGTCTGCAGGTAGCGGCTCCAGAACCCGGAGGCGTTCTGGGCGTTCCAGTTCAGGCCGGGGGAGATGTAGCCGGTGCTCCACAGCTCGACGGGCCGGGCGTCGCAGGAGTACGACCAGCTCTCGTAGGTGCCGAAGGTGGCGCCGAGGATCTGCTTGCCGACGAACGGGTTGGACACCTGGAAGAAGGCGCGCTTCACGTCGGTCGGCGCGCAGCGGGAGGTGTCGCCGCAGTAGCCGACGCCCCAGTCGTGGACGTAGCTGCTGTTGTACGTGAAGTGCCAGTACGCCTGGTTCGGGTAGGTGCGCGAGACGCCCGCCCAGTCGCCGGCGTGCGGGGTGTTCCACGCCGGGTCGATCATCACCGGGTAGACCGTGTCCGGGGCGTCCAGCATCGCCTGGTCGGGCGAGAGCAGCAGGCCGTCCTTGGGCAGCTCGACCTTGAGGCGGGTCATCTTGGCGCCCTCGCCGGGCAGGTCGCCGTAGCCGGCGACGGCCGGGTCGGTCGGCGCGGGAGCGGCGGGGGCGGCGGGGGCGGCGGGAGCAGCGGGAGCGGCGGGAGCCGCGGCCTCGGCTTGCGGTGCCGCCTGCGGGGCGGCCTTGAACGCCTTCGGCGCGGCGGGTGCGGCGGGCGCGGCAGGCGCGGCGGCCGGGGCGCTCGGAGCGGGCGCGGCGCCGGCCGGCTTGGAGGAGTCCCACATCACCGGGACGGGCGCCTCGAAGACGGTGCCGCCGCCGGAGGGGTCCTTGGCCTTGAGGGTGCCGTCCGCCTCCTGGCTGACCGTCAGGCCGTTGCCCTGGAGGCCGAGCCGGAGCTGGTCCAGCTCGGGGTTCTTGGCGGCCTCGGCGGTGTGCACCACGATGACCTGGGTGAACCCGGTCTTGGTGGCGGACAGCCTCAGGTCGACGTCCGGCAGGATCGACGCGTACTCGGCGGTCGCGCCGTTGACGGTCGGCTTGGGCAGCGGCTTGGGCCAGCTGAGCTTCAGCTCCTTGCCGGCCCGGGCCATGGTGACCAGCGGTGCGGTGCCGCCGCCGGAGAACGTCAGGTCGGCGGTGGAGCCCTTGGGGGCGATCGCGCCGCCGGGCAGCGTCCGGAGGGTGGGGTCGAGGTCGACCCAGGCGCCGTTCTTGCGCACCCGCTTGGGCTGGACGTAGGTGGTGGTCTTCAGCTTGCCGTCGGGCTGGGCGACGGTGTCGCTGGTCTCGCCGCGCTTGGCGAGCACCTCGACCGGCTTGCCGGTGCGGGCGGCCTCCTGGACGGCCAGGGTCTCGGCGGTGTCCTGGGGCTCCGTCACGCCGGGGGGAGGTGTCCCTCCGGCGGCGGCGGGCACCACCGCGGTCGCGGCGAGCGCGACCGCGGCGAGTGCCGCGGCGAGCATGCTGCCCGACCGTCTTGCTGCTGTTCTCACTGTGCGTAAGCTCCGACTTCCGGAATGTGGGCGAAGTTTGAGCGGATCTTTATGGACACCTAAAAGAGCTGTCAACGCTTCATCAGAAATGCATGAGAAAAGAGCCCTTGCTGCGGCCCTGTCAGACGGGGGGCAGCTCGGGTGAAAACGGATGAACCGACCACTTGGGTGTGAGGTAAATCACGCCCCGAGGGGCGGTCGCGGGCCTGCCTCCGAGGCACGTTGGGCGGTCGCGAACGGTGACGCACGGCACCGGGGCGCCGCTCCGGCCGCCGGATCGACGACGCTCCGCCGGGCAATCTCCGCTGGTCACCACGGGTCTCGCGGCAGGATCCGGGCGGCGGGCGCGAGGTGAAACGCTCGGCGGGGCCGTACGGTTCCCGGGATCCGAAAGGTCGTTCTTGCGAGGTTCGACGCGGGAAATCCGATTCCTGCTGGCTGGCCGTCAGGTCGGATAACCAGGCTTCAGCGCAGTCGAGTTGTCGGGGAAATGGGCAGCAGAATTGCCAACTCCGGCTTTCCGAAAGCACAGAGGTGCCCCCGGAGTATCGAACACCCGGGGGCACCTGAGGAGTTGATCGCGGCAATTCGGCCGGCGCGGCGCTACACGGCTCTCACTCGTGCAGCGCCCGCGCGCTGCCGTCGACCCGGACGCTGCCCGGCAGGGCGATGAGCTCGGGCTTGAACAGCGGCTGGGTGTCCATCGCGGGCTCCCAGGTCGCCAGCTTCTCGTCCTGGGGCACCTCGATCCGCCGGTCGGCGGCGAGGTCGTCGACCACCTTCAGCAGCAGTCGCACGCCGAGCGGCGCCAGGTGGTCGCGCCACAGGCTCTGCGCGGTCGAGCCCGGGGGCACGAGCAGGTGCTCCTGGGCGGCGAGCGGGCCGCCGTCGGTGCGTTCGGTGAGGTGGTAGACGCTCCCGCCCGTCACCTTGTCGCCGTCGCGGATGGTCCACCGGATCGCGTCCCGGCCGCGGTGCAGCGGCAGCAGGCTGGGGTGGTAGCCGATGGTGGCGAGGCCGGCCCGGGCGCGCGTCCGCCGGCCGAGGAAGGCGTGCGAGTGCGCGGCGAGGATGACGTCCACCCCGTCCGGGATGTGCATCGCCCGCAGTTCGAGCGAGTCCGTCCAGGGGATGTCCCGGGGGAACGCCCAGGCGCGCAGGCGGTCCCAGGACATCGCGTCGCTCTCGTCGGACTTCCCCTTGCGCAGCCGGGGCGCGGCCGCGCCGACGATCTTGTGCCCCTTGTCCAGGAGGGCTTCCGCGACCTGGACCGCGAACGCCCCCTGTCCTGACATGTAGATGTTCATCCGCACTCTCTCAGTCCGGAGTGGTCGGGCGTGAAGCGCACCGGCATGGTGGAGAACCCGGTCAGGAAGTTGGACCGGATCGGCAGCGCCTCCTCGGTCTGCTCGAACCCGAGGGTGAAGTCCCGCAGGGCCTTGAGCAGTTCGGCGATCTCCACCTTGGCCAGGTACGAGCCGACGCAGAAGTGCGGGCCGTAGCCGAAGGCCAGGTGCTTGTTGGGGGTGCGGCCGAGGTCGAACTCCCCGGGCCGGGCGAAGACCCGTTCGTCCCGGTTGCCGGAGGCGTGCCAGAGCGTGACGATGTCGCCCGGCCGCAGCCGTACGCCGTGCAGTTCGGTCTCCCGCTCGACGCTGCGCCCGAAGTGCATGGTGGGCGACGCCCAGCGCAGCACCTCGTCCACGGCCGTCTCGATCGCGACCTCGCCCCGCTTGAGCCGGCGCCACTGCTCGGGGTGGGCCGCGAGGGCGCGGACGCAGTCGATCATCGTCAGCCGGCTGGTCTCGTCGCCCCCGATGATCAGGCTGTAGCAGTTGAGCACGACGTCCTCGTCGGACAGCGGCACACCGTCGACGGCGCTGCCGATCAGCATGCTGATCACGTCGTCGCCGGGTGCCTCGCGCCGCTCCTCGACGATGTCCATGAAGTACATCAGGATCTCGTTGCGGGCCATCTCGGAGTCGACCTCGTCGACGTCCTCGTCGTCCGCGGACAGCGCGGTCTTGGTGAGGCTGAGCAGGTAGTCCCGGTCCCGTTCGGGGACGCCGAGCAGGTTGGAGATGGTGGTCATCGGGATCCGCGAGGCGATCCGCTCCGCGAAGTCGCAGCCGCCGGAGCCGACGGCCTCGCGGATCCACTGCCGGGTGTTGACCCGGACGGTCCGCGCGACCTCGTCGAGCACCCGGGGCGAGAGCACGCGCTGGAGGATCTTGCGCAGCTCCAGGTGCCGGGGCCCGTCGGTGACGGCCAGCATCCGGCCGGCCCCGGCGTCGCCGCCCTCCAGGAGGGTGACGAGCACGTTGCCGCGCTGGGACGTGAAGTTCACGTTGTCCCGGTAGGTGGCCATGATGTCGTCGTGGCGGGAGAGCACCCAGAACCCCCGGCGGCCGTCGACCGGCGGGTTCCAGTGCATCGGCGCGGTGTCCCGCAGGGTGCGCCAGAACCCGTCGAGGTCGTGGTCGGCGAAGGTGGCCGGGTCGCCCAGGTCCACGGTGTCCAGTGCCGGTGTGCTCATGCCTACCAGTCCGTCCGCCAGAACCGGCGGGGCTGGAAGGGGTAGGCGGGCAGCGGCACGCGGCGGCCGGCCCCGTCCCGGTGCAGGGCGTCGAAGTCCACCTGCAGGCCGGTCACCCAGGCGGCGGCCAGGTCGGTCAGGGCCGGCGCGTCCTGGCCGGACGGCACGATCCCGTCGTCGGTGCGGGAGAAGGAGCCCGGGTCCGTGCGCGGGGCGGCGGCGGTCGAGGTGGCCGGGCCGCGGGCGTCGTCGGACAGCGCCGCGATCAGCTCCTCGCGGCTGCGGACCACGGCCGCCCAGCGGCGGCCCATCACCTTGCGGCCGAGGTTGAGGGTGAAGCAGACGTCGTCCAGGCGCAGTTCCGGGCGGGCCTCCAGCCACTCCCGGAGCCGGGTGCGCTGACGGGCCAGCGCGTCGTCGTCCATCGCGGACAGGGTGGCCAGCCGGGGGCGGCCCGCCTCCTCGGGGGCGCGTCCGGCCGCTGCCGGCGGCTCCTCCAGCACCAGGTGGGCGTTGTAGCCGCCGCCGCCGAGGGAGGTGATGCCCGCGCGGCGGATGCCGGCCTCCGGCTCCCAGGCCGCGCCCTCGATCTGCGGCACGAAGGGGGTGCTGGGGAAGTCGAGGTCCTGGTTGACCTCGGTCAGGTTGATGGTGGCCGGGAGCGTCCGGTGGTACAGCGCCAGCGCGGCCTTGACCGTGCCGAAGCCGCCGGACACCACGCCGCCGTGGCCCACGTTGCCCTTGACCCCGCCGATCGAGGCGGTCGCGGTCTGCTTCCCGAACGCCATGGTCGCCGCGTGGACTTCGAGCTCGTCGGTCACCGGCAGGCCGAGGCCGTTGGCCTCGTACATGGACACGGTGTCCGGGCTGACGCCGCCGACCTCCATGGCGGCGGCGATGCACGCGCTCAGCCGCTCGGGCTGGGCCAGGCCGTACGCCATCGCGCTGACGCCGTTGTTGTTGACGGCCGAGCCCCGGACGACGGCGTAGACGTGGTCGCGGTCGGCGACGGCCCGGCCGAGCGGCTTCAGCAGCAGGGTGACGACGCCGCTGGACAGCGCGCTGCCGGTGCCGTTGGCGTCGAACGGACGGCAGTGGCCGTCCTTCGACAGGATGCGGTTCTCCTCCCACAGGTGCCCGCGCGGGTGCGGCAGGCGGACCATCGCGCCGCCGGCGATCGCCATGTCGCTCTGGCCGAGCAGCAGCGACTGGCAGGCCAGGTGCACCGCGTAGTGGAAGCCCGCGCAGACGGCGGCGACCGTGACGGCCTCGCCGGTGAGCCCCATGTAGTACAGGGCGTTGGAGGTCATGCTGTCCGGCGACCACGCCAGGCTGGCCTCGATCGCCTCGGGGCCGACCGACGCCCGGTCCGGCGGGGAGCTGTAGAGCGCGGCGGTCTGCGGGTTGTTGGCGCCGTACATGCCGATCTCGGCGGTGAGCCGGTCCGGGTCGTAGCCGCCGTCCTCCAGGGACTCCCAGGCGCTCTCCAGGTAGAGCCGGTTCTCCGGGGTCATCGCGGCGGCCATCCGGTCGCTGATGCCGAACACCGACGGGTCGAACCTGTCGTACGTGTCGAGGACGCCGCAGGCCCGGACGTAGGACGGGTTGTGGATCAGGGTCTCGTCGACGTGGATGTCCTCCTTGGCCAGGAACGACACGGTCTCCCGGCCGTGGACGAGGACGTCCCAGAACTGCTCCTTGGTGCGGGCGCCGGGCGCCCGCAGGGACATGCCGATGACGGCCACGTCACCCGGGTCGTACTCCTGCTCGGGGCTGTCGGTCATGGAAGGCTCCTGCTTCGTGTGCTTCGTGTCGGGTGGAGGTGACGCGGGTGGCTATCGGCCGGTGCCGCCGGCGCCGCGGCCGCGCAGGGCGGCGCGGCGGGCGCCGGCGCGCTGGCGGGCCGACTCGACCACCTCGGGGGTGGCGCCGCTGTCGTCGTCGAGCCAGCGGGCGAGGGAGGCGATGTCGCGGAAGCTGAACAGGTCGGGCACCCGGACGCGGCGGTCGAAGCGACGGGTCATCAGCCGGGCGAGGCGGATCAGCAGCAGCGAGTCGCCGCCGAGGTCGTAGAAGGCGGACTGCACGTCGATGCCCGACGGATCGAGGTCGAGCAGCTCGCCCCAGATCTCCGCCAGCGCCACCTCGGTCGGCGTGCCGGCGGCCGACCGGGGCCCGTCGGTGCCGGCGGCCGGCGGCTCGGGCAGCGCGTCGCGGTCGAGCTTGCCGCCCGGGCCCAGCGGGAGGGCGGGCAGGAAGACGAGTGTCGCGGGCACCAGGTAGTCGGGCACCTCGGTGGCGAGCCGGCCGGTGATCGCGCCCTGGAGGGCCGGGTCCAGCCGGGGGCCGTCCTGCGGTGCGCCCTCGCCGGCGGGGACGACGTAGCCGACCAGCCGGTTGCCCCGGACGGCGGCGGCGGCCTCCCGGACCTCGGGGCAGCCGGTCAGCCGGGCCTCGACCTCCTCCAGCTCGATCCGGTAGCCGCGCAGCTTGACCTGGTGGTCGGAGCGGCCGAGGAACCGGAGTTCGCCGTCCTCGGTGAACCTGACGACGTCCCCGGTGCGGTACATCCGCTCGCCGTCGCGGAACGGGTCCGGAACGAACCGCTCGGCGGTGGTGCCGGGCCGGTTGACGTAGCCGTGCGCGAGGCCGACGCCGCCGAGGTAGAGCTCGCCGGACTCGCCGGCCGGGAGCGGCCGCAGCTCGTCGTCGAGCACGTAGACCAGGTCGGTGGTGGTCGGCGGGCCGATGGTCGGCTCGTCCGTCCCGTTCTCGGGCACCAGCCCGAACGAGCAGAAGACGGTGCCCTCGGTGGGGCCGTAGGCGTTGAACACCCGGGTGGCGCCGGTCTCCCGGTAGGCCCGGTCGGCCAGCTTGCGGCGCAGCGCCTCGCCGCCGAAGACGATCGACCGCACGTTCGGGGGCAGGGCGCCGGCGTCGAGCAGGCCGTTCATGACCGACGGGACGACGGACAGGTGGGTGATCCGGTCCGCGTACCGGCTCTCCGTCAGGTGGACGGCGCTCTCGACGAGCACGACGGCGCCGCCGCGGCACAGCGCGTTGAAGACCTCCATCACGGACAGGTCGAAGCAGACCGAGCTGGCCGCCGAGACGCCGCTCAGGTCGCAGCCCTCCAGGACCCGGTCCATCTCGGCGAGCATCGCCACGGCGCCGGCGTGCCGGACGGCCACGCCCTTGGGCCTGCCGGTGGAGCCCGAGGTGTAGATGACGTACGCGGTGTCCTCGGGCACGACCGCCACGGGCTCGGCGCCGGGCTCGGTGGTCGTGGTCCCGCCGAGCACGACCACGGTCGGGCCGGGCGGGCAACTGGCCCGGGAGGCGGGCGTGGTGAGCAGCAGCCGGGTCCCGCTGTCCCGGACCATGAAGGCCAGCCGGTCGGCGGGGTAGTTCGGGTCCAGCGGCAGGTAGCAGGAGCCGGTGCGCAGGGCCGCCAGGACGGCGACGAGCAGGTCGGGGGTGCGCTCGACGCAGATGCCGACCGGGACGCCCGGGCCCGCGCCGTCGGCGAGGAGCCGCTCGGCCAGCTCGCGGGACCGCTCGTTCAGCTCGCCGTAGGTCAGCACGCCGGCGTCGGAGTAGACCGCGGTCGCGTCGGGGTTCTTGACCGCCTGGGCGATGAACTCGGAGTGCAGGGTTTCGGTCACTGCTCTGTCTCCTTGGGGAGGCCGGCCGGCGCGATGTCGCCGAGGGCCTGGTCGGGTCGGGCGATCGAGTCGAAGAGCACGGTGCGGTACAGCGCGAGCAGGGCCGTCACGGTCTGCCTCTCCAGGTAGCCCGGTTTGAACTGGACGTGGCCGGCCACCCGGCCGTCGATGTCGGCCATCGAGATCTCCAGGTCGAACTTGGCGAGGTGCCTGCGCACCTGGAGCGGTTCGAGCGGCAGCGCGGCGTCCGGGGAGAGCGTCTCGCCGACGCCGTGGAAGAGCTTGACGGAGCGGGGGAAGGCGTCCGAGGACAGCCAGTTCACCACCACGTCGAACCATGGGGAGCGGCCCTCGGCGCGCGGCGGCTTCAGCTGGGCGGCCAGCAGGTCGAGGGGGTAGTTCATGTGCTCCAGGAGGCCGAGCGAGAAGGCGTGGACCTCGCGCAGCAGCTCGCGGAAGCTGCGGTCCCCGGCGGGGTTCGCCCGGACCAGCACGGTGTTGAGGTAGTAGCCGATCGCGGACTCCCAGCCGGGCTCGGCCCGTTGGGCGATCGCGGTGGCCAGCACCGAGTCCTCCGTCCCGGCCGCGCGGTTGAGCGTGGCGAAGAACCCGGCCAGCACGACGGTGCTGATCGACACGCCCTCGCGCACCGCGAACTCCCGCAGCAGGCGGGTCTCCTCGGCGCTCCAGCGGAACGCGAGGTCGCGGCCCTCGTAGGTGACGCCCGGCGGCCGCTCCTTGCTGGACAGGTCCAGGTGGGCGGGCGGGTCGGCGAGCTTCTCCGACCACCAGTCCAGCGCCGCCTCCGCGGCCGGCCCGGCCAGCCACTGCCGCTCCCACTCGACGAACTCGGTGTACGGGGCGACCGGAGCGCGGCCGGCCGGGTCGGCGCCCTCGTAGAACTCCTGGAGCTCACGGATCATGATGTCGGCCGAGGCCGCGTCCGAGGCGATGTGGTGGACCAGCACCATCAGGAAGTGGTCGGACGGGCCGCGCCGCATCAGGACGACCCGCACCAGCGGACCGTTGTCCATGTCCAGCGGCTCGTGCCCGTACCGGGCCAGTTCCTCGCGGGCCTCCTCGTCGGCCAGGTCGGCGGTGTCCACCACGAGGAACTCGTACACCGGCTCGTCCAGGACGACCTGGTACGGGCGGCCGCCCGCCTCCACGTAGAGGGTGCGCAGCGCGGGGTGCCGGTCCAGCACGGCCAGGACGGCGCGCTCCAGGGCGTCCTCGTCGACCGCCGTCCGGATCCGGGCGGTCACCATGTAGTTGTAGGGCACGGCGTCCGGCGCGATCATCTGCATGAACCAGAGCGAGGCCTGGCCGTGCGAGGCCGGCGCCAGTTCGAGGCCGAGGCCTTCGGCGCGCAGCTGCTCCGACGCCGGCGTGTCGGTGGCCTCCAGCAGGCCGCGCGCGTCCAGCTCCTCCAGCAGCTCCTCGGCGTCCAGTTCGGACAGGTCCTCCAGGAAGGACCGCGCAGGCTCGGGCGTGGGCGTGGGCGTGGGCGTGGGCGTGGGCGCCTGGACCGCCTGGGGCGGCTGCGGGGCGGGAGCGGCCGGCCCGTCGGCGAGCCCGACGAAGTGGCCGACCACCTCGGCGATGGAGCGCCCGTCCAGGAACACCACCGGCGAGACCCGGTGCCCGAGGACCGCCTGCATCCGGTTGACGAGGCGGATCGCGAGCATCGAGTCGAGGCCGAAGTCGCGCAGGCCGGCGCCGGCGTCGAACCGGCCCGCCGGTACGCCCAGCGCGTCGGCGAGTTCGGCGAGGACGACCTCCGCCACCGGCCGCTCCGCCACGGGGGCCTGCGCCGGGTGTGCCGCGACCGGTTCGGCGACGGCGGCGGCCGGGGCCGGGGCGGGCTCGCGGCGGGGCTCGGAGTCGATCCAGTAGCGCTCCTTCTGCCACTGGACGAGCGGGGTCTCCACCACCTCGACGTCGTCGCCGAACAGCGGGTCGAAGGTCAGCGGCAGGCCCCTGACGAACAGTTCGGCGGCGGCGCCCAGCAGGCAGCGGAGGTCGCTCTCCCCGCGCCGCATCGAGTTGACCGCGTGCACCCGGACGCCCCGGGACAGTCCGGTCTCCTCGACCGCGCCGCGCAGCGTCTCGTGCGGGCCGATCTCGATGAAGGTGGAGACGCCCCGGTCGACGAGCGCGGCGGTCGCCTCGGCGAACCGGACCCGGTCGCGCAGGTTGCGCGCCCAGTAGTCGGCGTCGACGAGCGGGTTCACCGCGCCGGCCAGGGCGGTGGAGTGGAAGTCGATGCCGGGCGTCAGCGGGGTGACGGACTCGAGGCGCTCACGCAGCGGGCCGGTCAGCGCGTCCATGCCGGGGCTGTGCATCGGCCGTTCGACCCGGAGCCTCCTGGCCGTGATCCCGTCCCGGCCGAGGTCGGCCGCCAGGGCGTCGAGGGCCTCGCGCGGGCCGGAGACCACCGTGCTGGTGGGGCTGTTGACCGCCGCGACGGCCGCCTGCCCGGCGTAGGCGGCGAGCCGGGGCAGCAGCTCCGCCTCCGGCAGATCGACCGAGAGCATCGCACCCGCGGCGGCCTCGTGTTCGAGCAGCTGCGAGCGGGCGACCACGACCTTGGCGGCGTCCTCCAGGGACAGCGCGCCGGCCACGCAGGCGGCCGCGACCTCGCCCAGGCTGTGCCCGACCACGGCGGCCGGCTCGACGCCGAGTCCGAGCCAGACCTTCGCCAGCGAGACCTGGAGGGCGAACAGCACCGGCTGCTGGACGTCCAGCTCCTCGTACCGGGCCTGCCCGTCCGGGGCGGTGAGCCGGTCGAGCACCGAGCCGCCGCCGGCCGCGCGCACGGCGTCGTCGCAGGCGTGCATCCACCGCCGGAAGCCGGCGTGCGAGCGCAGCAGTTCGCGGCCCATGCCGGTCCAGTGGGTGCCGGTGCCGGAGAACACCAGTGCCACCCGCCGGTCGGCGGTGCCGGAGACCGTGCCGGTCACGGCGTCGGGGTGCGGCCGGCCGTCGGCGATCCGGGCGAGCCCGTCCAGGACGTCCTGCCGGTCGCGGGCGAACAGGGCGATCCGGTGGGCGTGGTGGGTGCGCCGGGCGGCGAGGGTGTAGGCGAGGTCGGAGACCCGCAGGGCCGGGTCGCGTTCGACGTGGTTGGACAGCGCGCGGCAGGTGTCGGCCAGCGCGTCCGCGGTCCGGGCCGTGACGGGGACCAGGTGCACCCGGTCGGCCGCCGCGGCCTCGCCGCCGCCCGGCGCGGCGTGCCGTCCGCGGTCGCCCGCGAGGAAGGGGTGGGCGGCGACGGGGAGTCCGGCCGCGTAGAGGGCGCCGAGCGAGCCGAGCAGGGTCGCGGCCTCGTCGGCGCCGCGCCGCAGCGAGGGCAGGGTGGTGACGGCCGGCAGGATCTCCGACACCGACTTGAGCAGCAGGGGGTGGGGGCTGAGCTCGACCACCGCGTCGACGTCGTGGTCGCGCAGCCTGGTCAGGGCGTCGACCACCCGGATCTCCCGGCGCAGGTTGTCCGCCCAGTAGTCCGGCCCGAGCTCCGCGCCGTCGACCGGCTCGCCGGTGACCGTCGAGATCATCGGGACGCGGGCGGTGCGCGGCCTGATGCCGTCCAGCTCGGCCTTCAGCGGGGCGAGGACGTGGTCGACCAGCGGCGAGTGCGGGGCGTGGCCCATCCGCACCCGGTGGTTGACGACGCCGGCGTCGGTCAGCCGCCGGACGAGGTCGTCGATCTCCTGCGGGGTGCCGGTGACCAGGGTGGAGCTCAGGCCGTTGTGGCCGGAGAGGGTGAGCCCGCCGGTCAGGTGCGGCCGGACCTCGTCCGCGGGGGTCATCACCACGATGCCCTCGCCGCGGCCGACGGCCAGCTGCTGGAGGAGCCGGCCGTGGTGGGCGGCCAGCCGGGAGGCGTCCTCGAAGTCGAGCGCGCCGGCGATGTGCGCGGCGGCGAACTCGCCGACGCTCTGCCCCACCACGACGTCCGGCTCCACGCCCAGCGAGCGCCAGGTCTCGGCCAGCGCGACCTGGAGCGAGAACAGCAGCGGCTGGAAGACGTCCATGTCGTCGAGGCGGCCGTCCGGGTCCATCAGCTGTTCCACGAGCGAGAAGCCCAGCAGCTCCCGCATCCGCTGGTCGGACCTCGTCATGGAGCGGCGGAACACGGGTTGGCCGGCGAGCAGTTGGCGGCCCATGCCGACCCACTGCGAGCCGTTGCCGGAGAACAGGAACGCCACCCGCGGCCGGCCGGGCCGCTCCCCGACGCTCAGGCCGGGGGCCGTGGCGCCGGCGGCGAAGGCGTCCAGGCTGCTGCGGAGTTCGGCCATGTCGCGGGCGGTGGCCGCGAGCCGGAACGGGCCGTCGCCGGGCGTGCGGCGGCAGAGCGCGCGCAGGTCGGTCGCGTCCCGCGACTCCAGGGCCCGCTCGGCCAGCTCCGCGGGGGAGTCCGCGGCCAGCAGCAGCAGCGAGGCCTCGGGGCGCGGCAGTTCCTCGACGGCGATGTGGCAGATCGCGCCGCCGAAGCCGAAGGAGCTGACGCCGCCCCGGCGGGCGTCGGAGCGGCGCGGCCACGGCGTCAGCCGGTCCTGGACGGTGAGGTTGTACGCGTCGAACAGGATCTGCGGGTTGGGTGCGCTGTAGTGCAGGCTCGGCGGCAGGACGCCGTTGCGCATCGACAGCGCGAGCTTGGCCAGGCCGACGATGCCGGCCGCCGCCTCCAGGTGCCCGACGTTGGACTTGACGGAGCCGATCCTCAGCGGCGCCGCGCGGTCGGCGCCGCCCAGGACCGCGCCGACGGCGTTGGCCTCGATCGGGTCGCCGAGGGGTGTCGCGGTGCCGTGGCACTCGATGTAGTCCACGAGGTCCGGCGCGATGCCCGCCCGCTGGTACGCGGTGCGGAGCATCTTCTCCTGCGCCTGCGGGTTGGGCGCCGTCATCCCGTTGCTGGGACCGTCGTTGTTGGAGGAGCTGCCCTTGATGAGGCAGTACACCGGCAGGTCGCGCTCCAGCGCCACGCTCAGCGGGGCGAGCACGACGACGCCGGCGCCCTCGCCGCGGGTGGTGCCGTTGGCCCGGGCGTCGAAGGTCTTGCAGCGGCCGTCGGGGGAGATCGCGCCCAGCTGGTCCATGGCGGTGTAGTAGTCGGGGACGAAGCTGAGGTTGACGCCGCCGGCCAGCACCAGGTCGCTCTCGCCCAGCTGGATCGACTGGCACCCCACGTGCACCGAGACCAGGGATCCGGCGCAGGCGGCGTCGATCGCCATGCTGGGGCCCTGGAGGCCGAGGACGTAGGAGACGCGGTTGGCGATGATGCCGTCGTGGATGCCGGTCGCGGTGTGCGGGGTGATCTGGGCGTCGGGGCCGCGGTAGTGCGCCAGCGCGGCGTAGTCGTTCCAGCAGGAGGCCATGAACACGCCGGTGTCGCTGCCGACGAGGCTGTGCGGCGCGATGCCCGCGTCCTCCAGCGCCTCCCAGCACAGCTCCAGGACGAGGCGCTGCTGCGGGTCCATCTGGACGGCCTCGCGGGGCGAGATGCCGAAGAACAGCGGGTCGAACCGGTCGATGCCGTCGATGAACCCGCCCCAGCGCACCCGGTCGCCCAGCAGCTCGCGGCGGGCGGCCGGCACCGGTCCGACGGCGTCGCCGCCCTCGACCAGCAGCCGCCAGAACGAGGACGGGTCCGGTCCGCCGGGGAAGCGGCAGCCGATGCCCACGACCGCGACCGGCTCGTGCGCGGGCTTGCGGCGCTCGGCGCCGGGGGCGGGCCCGGCGGAGCGCGGGCCGTCGACGAGGGCGCGGGCCAGTCCGTCCAGGGTCGGGTACTGCCACATCCAGGTGGCCGGGACCTGCCAGCCGAGGTACTCGGACAGGGAGGCCGCGAGGTTCACCGACTTCAACGAGTCCAGCCCGTACCGGTGCATGGGCGCCCGGAGGTCCACCGAGGCCGCGGACACGTCCGACAGCTCGGCGAAGCGGGACAGCAGGAAATCCGTGACGTCGGTGATGTCTCGCGCTGCGCGCTCGTGGGGCATGGCGACTCCCTCAGCAGGGCGGATGGAATGGAGGACGGGGCTTCGCGGCCGGCCGGTCGGGGGGGACGCCGATTTCAGGGCAGCCGGGAGCAGGGGGGCGGGGCACGGCGGGATCCGTCCTCCGCGCCGGGGGCCGTCGCGGAATCGGCGGGGCGGCGTGCGGACGGTGCCGGTGTTTCCGGAGTTCGCGCTCGACGTGAACGGGAAGTCCGGTGAAGTGAACGGGAAATCCGGTGGAGCGAACGAAAAGCGGGGCGGGGCGGAGTGGAGGGTGGGCGGCGTCGGGGCAGCGCCGGTCAGCCTGCCGGCACGGTAGTAGGTCTGTACATGACATGCATGGACGTGCGGTCGGGCAGCGCTGCTCCTCTCGTGACAGGAGGAAGGACTCGGGGTGCCGACCGCGCGGCGCGGCGGGACGGGGTGAGGGTCGGGTCTTCGGGGGTGCTTGAGTGGTCGCCGTTCAGCGGCTCACTGATCAGCGGCACACTGTGGAATTCTGGCCGACGCGTTCGGCTCCTGCCGGTCGGGCTGCCGGCCACTTCCGCTGCTGAGAATTCCGCAGCGCGGGTATGTTCATCCGCCCTCGGGGTGCGGAGAGATGTGTCGACTACGCGTTCATCGATTCAAGGATCGCGTATTTCGACGGCCGGATGAAGCGCTGGCGGGATTTGATCGACAAAGTGTCCGATTCGATCTCCTCGATGCGACAGATGTACGAATGTGTGATGGGTGCCGCCGTCGGGTAGAGGTCGACGGAAATCGAATGACCTGGGGAGGCGTCGACTGCCGGTACCATGCGCGCCGGGCGGGGTGGACAGCGGATGAGCGATCAATGCAAGCTGACCGCATGGCAGTTGAGAATCTTGATGCATCGTCAGCCAGTGTCGGCGGCAGCTCCTTAGCAGGGTCCCTCCCGCGGCGCCGTGCGCTCGGCCGCGAGCTCCCGGGCGGGCCCGCATGACCGCCACCGTGGTCGAGTCGGCCCGCCGGCCGGGACTGGCGCTCGGCGTGCTGGCCGGGGCGTTCGCCCTGGACGTGAGCGGTCTCGGCGTGCTCAACGCCGCCCTGCCGTCCGTCGGAGAGCGCTTCGACCTGGGGGAGACCACGCTCCAGTGGGTGATGACCGCCTATGCCGTCACCTTCGCCGGCTTCCTGCTGGTGGGCGGCCGGCTCGCCGACGTCCTCGGGCGGCGGCGGGTGTTCGAGGTCGGCGTCGCCCTGTTCACCGTGTCCGCGCTGGTCGGGGCGGTGGCCCCGAACACCGTCACGCTGCTGGGCGCGCGCGCCGTCCAGGGGATCGGCGCCGCCCTGTCGGGGCCGGCCGCGCTGGGCCTGCTCACCGCGCTCTTCCCGGTCGGCCCGGCGCGCAACCGGGCGATCAGCGTGTACACGGCCGTCGGGGCCGTGAGCTTCAGCGGCGGGGTGCTGCTGGGCGGCGTCCTGACCCAGTTCTTCGGCTGGCGTTCGGTGCTCTGGTTCTCGGTGCTGATCGGGGTCGGCGTGCTGGCCGCGACCCGCGTCGGACTGCCCGACGGCGCCGGTCACCGCGGCCGGCTGGACCTGCCCGGCGCGATCACCGGCACCCTCGGCCTCACCCTGCTCGTGGTCGGCGTGAGCAGCAGCGGCGCGACGGCGTGGACCGTCCTGGCCGCCGCGGCGGTCTCCCTGGTGCTGTTCGTCGTCCGGGAGCACCGCACCGCCGACCCGGTGCTCCCGCTCGGCCTCTTCCGGATCGCCTCGGTGCGGGACGCGAGCCTGTCGGCGTTCCTCCAGTACACGGGCTCGATCGGGATGCTGTTCTTCGCCCCGCTGTACCTCCAGGGGATGCTGCACTACTCGCCCTCCGAGTCCGGCCTGGCGCTGGTGCCGATGTCCCTGGCGGTGTTCCTCACCGCCAACTTCGTCACCGGCCGGCTGCTGGCCACGTACTCCCCGCGGACGCTGATGGCCGTCGGCCTGGTCCTGATCGGCGTCGGCACCGGGCTGTGGCTGGGCACGCCGCAGGACGGGAACTACGTGCTGCACGTGCTGCCCGGCCTGGTGGTCAGCGGCATCGGCCAGGGGCTGAACTTCCCCTCGATGACCACGGCCGGGCTCTCCGGCGTCCCGGAGCAGCAGCACGCCGTCGCGGGTGCGGTGAACGTCGTGACGCAGCAGATCGGCGCCAGCGCGGGCGTGGCGGTGATGGTCCTGGTCGCGGGGACCAGCTCGGACCAGCTCGGCGGCTACCACCTCGCCTACGTCACCGCGGCCGTCGCCTGCGTGCTGGGCGCGGCCGTCATCGCGGTGCGGCGGAAGGCCTGAGGGGTCCCGCCCGGTCGAGGGTCGGAGCGGTTCGCCGAGAGGCGGCCCCGGGGTGCGCGCCGCACACCGGGGCCGCCCCTCGCCCGCTCAGGCGTTCGCGTCCGTGGAGGAGCGCACCACCAGCTGCGGCGCGAAGCGCTCCACCCGCTCCGACCGTTCACGGGCCGGGGACTGAAGGAGGGTCAGGGCGCGCTCGGCCATGGCGGTGAGCGGGTGGCGGATCGAGGTGATGGGCGGGTCGAGGAGTTCGAGCATCTCGGTGTCGTCGAAGCCGGTGACGGCGATCCGGCCGGGGACGGGGATCGCCGAGCGCTGCAGGGTGCTGACCAGCCCGACCGCGAGGACGTCCGCCCCGCAGACCACGGCGTCGATCCCGGCGTGCCGCTCGGCGATCCGGCGGCCCGCGGTGCGCCCGGCGTCGGTGGTGAAGCTGGGCAGCAGGACGGTGGTGGCGTCGGCGCCGCGGGCCCCGGTGAAGGCGGCGAGGCGCTCCGCGCCGGAGGAGGACGCCTGGTCGGCGGCGACCAGGGCGATCCGGTGGCGGCCGAGGCCTTCGAGGTGGTCGAGGAGCAGCCGCATCGCGGCGGTGTTGTCGAGGGTGACGGCCACGGTGCCGGAGCCGGTGGCCCAGCGGTCGAACAGGACGACCGGGGTGCGCTGGGCGGCGGCCCGGACGGCGGGGCCGGACGCGCCGGCGGAGACCGGGACGACGAGCAGCCCGTCGACCCGGCCGCCGAGCAGGGTCTCGATCTGCTCGGCCTCGACGGCGGTGTCGTTGGCGGCGTCGGAGACCACCAACTGCCCGCCTGCGGCGCGGACTTGCTGGGCGAGGGCGTCGGCGAGCTGGACGAAGTACGGGTTGGCGAGCGAGGGGACGACCACGCCGATGGTGCCCGTGGTGCCGGTGCGCAGCGCCCGGGCGGAGTGGTTGGTGCGGTAGCCGAGGTGCCGGGCGGCCTCCTCGACGCGGCGGGCGAGTTCGGGGTCGACGTTGCGCTGGGTGCCGGCCAGGACGCGTGAGGCGGTCGCGCGGGAGACACCGGCGGCCGCGGCCACGTCGAGGAGTCGGGGCGCTGTCACGTGGGGCGGTCCTTCGCGGTCGGGAACGGGCTCGGCTGAGCTCGCGGAATACGCAGCACGAGGGTACTTGACGGTTCCGGGGGCCTGGTCCACAGTGTGGGAGATCGATCTCCCAAGGAGTGCAGATGCCGCCCATCACCGTCGTCGGTTCGATCAACCGCGACCTCGTCCTGACCGTCGAGGACCTGCCGCGACCCGGCGAGACCGTGCTCGCGCGGGGCTTCGTGGAGGGCGTCGGCGGCAAGGGCGCCAACCAGGCCGTCGCGGCGGCCCGGCTCGGCTCGCGGGTGCGGATGGTCGCCCGGGTCGGCCCGGACGCCGACGCCATCCTGCGGGCGCTCGCCGCCGAAGGGGTGGACGTCGGGGCGGTGCGCCCGGCACCCGAGAGCACCACCGGGATCGCCTCGGTGGTGGTCGACCGGGCCGGCGAGAACACCATCGTGGTCAACCCGGGCGCCAACGCCGAACTGTCCGTCGCGGACCTGCCGCAGCGGCTGGCCCGGTCCGCGGGCGAGGTGGTCCTGGTGCAGCACGAGATCTCCGCCGAGGTGGTCGCCGCCGCCGTGCTGCGGGCCCGGGAGCAGGGCGGCACCGTCGTCCTCAACCCGGCCCCGGCCCGCCCGGTCGCCCCGGAGGTGCTCGCCGCCGTCGACGTCCTCGTCCCCAACCTCGGCGAACTCGCCACCCTGCTCGGCGCGGAGCCGCCCGCCGGCCCCGACGGGGCGCGCGAACTGCTGGAGCGGGCCGCCCTGCTCTGCCGGGCGGTCGTGGTGACGCTCGGCGCGGACGGGGCGCTGGTCAAACAGCCCGGCCGTCCCGCCGTGCACCTGCCGGCCCCCGTCGTGGACGCCGTCGACACCGTCGGCGCCGGCGACACCTTCTGCGGAGCCCTCGCCGACTCCCTCGCCCGCGGCGCCGACCTGCTCGCCGCCGCCGAACGGGCCGTCCGCGCGGCCTCGTTGGCCGTCACCGGGCTCGGCGCCCAGTCCGCCATGCCGTCCGCGGCGCAGCTCGACGCGGCCGCCGGCCCCCTCGGCGCACCCGCCCCGCTCCCCGACGCGACCGGCGCGGTCCTCGACGCCCCCGCCGTTCCCGTAGCACCCTGACGGTCCCCGGCCCCCACGCCCGGTCCGCTCAGCACCCCGGTTCCCCCGCACCACCAGTTCAACGGAGAACACCCCATGCGCAACCTCAAGCTCGGACTGTTCGAGAACGCCCAGACCAACGCGAGCGGCACCGCCACCTGGCGCCACCCCGACAGCCGCCGGCACCTGTTCGACACCCTCGGGTACTGGCGCGACATCGCGCGGATCTGCGAGGACGCCAAGCTTGACTTCCTGTTCCTGGCCGACGCCTGGGGCTGGTCGGAGATCGGCGGGGTGCGCCCGCCGATCGCCACCGAGGAGACCCTCGACCTGCCGCGCCTGGACCCGTTCGTGATCGCCTCGGCCCTGCTCGCGAGCACCACCGACCTCGGCCTGGTGGTGACCGGCTCGGTGCTGGTCGAGCCGCCGTACGCCTTCGCCCGCCGACTGGCCACCCTGGACCAGCTCTCCGGCGGCCGGCTCGGCTGGAACATCGTCACCACCGGTACCGCCGACACCGCCGTCAAGGCCTTCGGGATGGACATGGTGGCGCACGACGACCGGTACCGGATGGCCGAGGACTTCCTCGACCTGGTCTACAAGTACTGGGAGGGCTCCTGGGAGCCCGACGCCCTGGAGAAGGACAAGGCCGGCCGCTTCGCCGACCCGGCCAAGGTCCACCTGGTCGAGCACGACGGCCCGTACTTCCGCTCGCAGGGCTACGGCAACACCGCCCGCTCCCCGCAGGGCACCCCGGTGCTGTTCCAGGCCGGCGCCTCCCCGGCCGGGCGCCGCGTCGGCGGGCGGCACGGCGAGTGCATGTTCGTCGGCAGCGGCACCGTCCAACAGCTCGCCGGGCACACCGCGGCGATCCGCGAGGAGGCCGTCCGGGCCGGCCGCGGCGCCGACGAGGTCAAGGTGATGTCGGCGTTCTCCTGCGTGATCGGTGCCACCACCGCGGACGCCGAACGCCGCTGGCAGCGGGTCCTGGACGCCCAGCGCCCGGAGGTCACCGTCGCCAGCTACGCCATGTTCACCGGCCTCGACCTGTCCTCGTACGCGCCGGACACCCCGATGGCGGAGCTGTCCACCGAGATGTCGCAGACCCAGGTCGCCCGGTTCGCCGACAAGACCGTCGGCGACGTGCTCGCCGACTGGCACACCCATGGCGTCGGCGCCCGCCCGGTGGTCGGCACCGCCGAGGAGATCGCCGACGAGATCTGCGCCCTGGCGGAGGGCGCCGACCTGGACGGCTTCCTGCTCTCGCCGACCGTCCAGCCCGCCTCCACCGTCGAGTTCGTCGAGTCGGTGCTGCCGATCCTGCGCGCCCGCGGCGTCTTCCGCGGCGAGTACGCGCAGGGCGAGTCGCTGCGCGAGCGGCTGACCGGCGCGTCCGACCGGGCGCTGCCGGTCAGCCACCCGGCCGCGCGGTACCGGCACTGACCCCCCGCACCGGCGACGAGAGGACGGCGACGACCATGGTCACTCCCGCCCACCACCCGACCGCGGCCGCGGCGACCGCCGCGGAGCGGCCCGACCGGGCCGAGCTGGACGGCGCGGCGCTGCGCCAGGCGTTCGGGGCCTACCCCACCGGGGTGGTCGCGCTCGGCGCGCTGCGCGACGGCGAACCGGTCGGGCTCGCGGTCAGCTCCTTCGTGTCGATCTCGCTGGAGCCGCCGATGGTCGCGGTCAGCGTGGCCCGCACCTCCACCACCTGGCCCCGGCTGACGGAGGCTCCGGAGCTGGGGCTGAGCGTGCTCAGCCGCGGCCAGGGCGCGCTCTGCCGGCGGCTCGCCTCCCGCGCGGGCGACCGCTTCGACGGCACCGGCTGGCAGGCCACGCCGGGCGGCGCGGTGCTGATCCACGACGCGGCGCTCTGGCTGACCGCCCGGATGCACGCGGTGTACGACGGCGGCGACCACGAGATCGTCCTGCTGGAACTGCTCACCGTCGAGCTGTTCCCCGGAGTGGAGCCGCTGGTCTTCCACACCAGCCAGTTCCGTGAGCTCACCCCCCATGGCTGACACCCCGACGGCCCCCCTGTCCGGCACCGTGGTGCACGGTGCCGGCCGGGGGAGGGGGCTGGGCTTCCCCACCGCCAACATCGCCCCCGACCCCGGCACACCCGCCCCGCCGCCCGCGATCTACAGCGGCTGGCTGGCCCGCCGCGCGAGCGGCACCGTGCACCGCGCGACGATCAGCGTCGGCACCAACCCCACCTTCTGCGACACCTCCGAGATCCACACCGAGGTGTACTGCCACGACACCCCGGGCGACCTGTACGGCGAGCGCGTCGAGCTCTGGTTCGTCGCCCGGATCCGGGGCACCGAGCGGTTCGCCTCCGTCGACGAGCTGCTGCTCGCCGCCCGGGAGGACGTCCGCCGCTCCGAGGCCCTGCTGGACTCCGAGCACGGACGGCACGTGCTCGCCGTCCTCTCCTGAACCGTCCTTTCCTGAACCGTTCCCTCCTGAACCGTTCCCTCCTGAACCGTTCCCTCCTGAACCGTTCTCTCCTGAACCGTTCTCTTCTGATCCGCCCGCACCACCTCTTCGCACCGTCCTTCACCTGCCCGGCGCGCGCCCCCGCTTCCCCCGGGACCGCGCGTCCCGCGCCACGAGCCCGGTCGGCCCCGCACCCCCCGCTTCGGCGGGGCCGACCGCCCCTTCCCCCACCTCGCTCCGCACGAACAAAGGTGTGAGTCATGAGCGCGTTCCACTGGTTGAACGAGCAGTTCGACTTCTTCGGCCTCCCCGTCTACTGGTCCGACTTCCTGGGCAACATCCTGGCGCTCGCCACCGTCTGGCTCGCCCTGCGGCGTTCGCTGGTGGCCTGGCCGGTGCAGATCCTCGGCTCGGTGCTGCTGCTGGTCGCCAGTCTGAACGTGCACCTCGGCGGCAACGCCGCCCGGCAGATCGTCATCATCGTCTCGGCCTCCTGGGGCTGGGCGACCTGGAAGCGCAGCCGCGAGCAGGAAGGCACCATCAACGTCCGCTGGGCGTCGTGGCGGGAACGCGCCGTGCTGGCGGCCGCGATGGTGGCGGGGACGGCCGCGTTCGGCGCGGTGCTGAAGGGGACGGACGCCTCGTTCTACCCCGGGGCGCCGTGGTGGATGGTCCTCGCGGACGCCTGGATCTTCGTCGGCTCGATCCTCGCCATGTACAGCCAGGCCCGCCGCTACGTGGAGTTCTGGTTCGTCTGGCTGGCCGTCGACCTGGTGGGCGTGCCGCTCGCGGTCCACTCCGAGCTGTACTTCTCCGGCATCGTCTACGGGATCTTCTTCGTGATGGTGGTGCTCGGCATCCGCGACTGGGCGTCCCGCAGCGGGCCGCAGGAGATCGCCTCGCCGCTGGAGCCCGCCGTCCTGGTCGAGGGCCGGGACGAAGGCCGCGCGGGTGAAGGCGCCAACTCCCGGGCCACCAAGACCAACTGATGATTCGTCATAAACCTGTACGCGACTGCCCGACCCGGGCCGCACCCCGCGAGGTGCGACCCGGGCCGGGCAGTCGACGGTCAGGCGCCGGCGGAGGCCAGGCGGGCGTGGCGGCGGGCGGTCGCCTCGGCCGGGTCCAGGACCGGGACGGCGGCCAACAGGCCCTTGGTGTAGGCGTGCTGGGGGGAGTCGTACACCGTGTCGGCGTCGCCCTGTTCCACGATCCGCCCGGCCCGCATCACCGCGACCCGGTCGCTCACCTGCCGGACCACGGCGAGGTCGTGGGCGATGAAGACCAGCGCGAGGCCGAGGTCGCGCTGCAACTCGCCCAGCAGCTCGACCACCTGGGCCTGGGTGGTGACGTCCAGCGCGGAGACCGGTTCGTCGCAGACGATCAGCCGCGGTCGGGGCGCCAGCGCGCGGGCGATGCCGACCCGCTGCCGCTGCCCACCGGAGAACTCGTGCGGGTAGCGGTGGTACCAGTCGGCGTCGAGCCCCACGCGTTCGAGGAGTTCGCCGACCCGGCTGCGGATGCGGCGCTCGTCGCTCTCCCCGGCGATGCGCAGCGGGTCGGCGATGGACTCGCCGATGCTGCGACGCGGGTTGAGCGAGGACACCGGGTCCTGGAAGACCATCTGCAACTCCCGCCGGATCGGGCGCAGTTCCTTCTCCCCGAGCGCTCCGATGTCCCGGCCGCGGTAGTGCAGTCGGCCGCCGGTCGGCTCCAGCAGCCGGACGAGCATCCGCCCGAGCGTGGTCTTCCCGGAACCGGACTCGCCGACCACGCCCAGCGTCTCGCCGGCCCGTACGGTGAGCGAGACGCCGTCCACGGCGGTCACCGGGCCGGTGCGCCGGGTGAGGCCGCCGCGGGTGGCGAACTCCCGGCGCAGGTCGACGGCTTCGAGCAGCACCTCGTCCCCGACGGGCCCGGTCGACCTGGCCGCCTCGGCGGGCGCGTCGACCCGGGGCACCGCCGACAGCAGCGCGCGGGTGTACGGCTCGCGCGGAGCGCCGAGCACCTCGGCGACCGGCCCGTGCTCCACCGCCCGGCCGTCCTTCATCACCAGCACCCGGTCGACGCTCCCGGCGACCACGCCCAGGTCGTGGGTGACCAGGACCAGCCCGGCGCCGGTCTCGGCCCGCAACTCGTGCAGCAGGTCCAGGATCTGGGCCTGGACGGTGACGTCCAGCGCGGTCGTCGGCTCGTCGGCGACCAGCAGCCGCGGCTCGCAGGCCAGGGCCATCGCGATCAGCACCCGCTGGCGCATGCCGCCGCTGAACTCGTGCGGACGCGACCGCGAGCGCCGCGCGGCGTCGGCGATGCCCACGCGGTCGAGCACCTCGACGGCCCGGGCCCGGGCGGCCCGGCGGGAGACGTCCCGGTGCACCCGCACGACCTCGGCGATCTGGTCGCCCACCGCGTAGTACGGGTCGAGGGCGGAGAGCGGGTCCTGGAACACCATGGCGGCCAACCCGCCGCGCAGGCGCCGGAGTTCGTCGCCCTCGGCGGTGACGGCGTCGACCCCGGCGACCCGCACCGAGCCGCCGATCCGGGCGCCGGTGCCGCGGTGCAGGCCGAGCAGTCCGTAGGCGACGGTGCTCTTGCCGGAGCCGGACTCGCCGACGATGCCGAGCGCCTGCCCGGCCTCCAGGGTGAAGCCCACGCCGTCGACGGCGCGGACGTGGCCGTCGCCGACCGGGAAGTCGACGACCAGGTCCCGGACGTCGACCAGGGCCTCGCCCCGGGCTTCGGCGGCCAGGGGTTCGGAGCCCCGGGGGCCGGGGCGCAGGGGCTCCGGGCCCCGGGGCTCGGGGCTCAGGGTTCCGGCGCTCACGTCAGGACCACCCTTCGGTCGGTCACCGCGTAGAGCACGTCCGCGATGACGTTGGCGAGGACCACGAAGAACCCGGTGACGAGGGTGAGGCCGACGACGGTCGGCAGGTCGATCAGGCCGACCGAGGTGACCAGCAGTTTGCCGAGCCCCGGGAGGCCGAAGAGCGACTCGGTCAGCACGGCGGACCCGAACATCGTCCCGAGGTCGATGGCGGTCAGCGCGATCACCGGGGTGAGCGCGCCGCGCAGCGCGTGCCTGGTCACCAGGTGCCGCTCGCTGACGCCGTACGCCCGGAAGGTCCGGATGTGGTCGTCGGCGAGGGTCTCCAGCATGGAGGAGCGGGTCAGCCGGGCGTACTTCGCGGACTCGATGAGCGCGAGCGAGACCCAGGGCAGCAGCAGTCCCCAGAACCACTGCTGCGGGTCCTCGGTGAGGGGCACGTAGCTCGGGAACGGCAGCCACTGGAGCTGGGCGCACAGGACGATGAGCAGCACCAGGCCGATGACGAAGACCGGGATGGAGCTGCCGGCCAGCGTCAGCGCGGTCAGCAGCCGCTCGCTGAGCCGGCCCCGGCGCAGCGCGGAGACCAGCCCGGTGCCGACCCCGAGGACCAGCCAGAGCACCATCGCGCCGAGCGCCAGCGAGGCCGTCACCGGGAGCCGGGCGGTGATCATGTCGGTGACCTGTTCACCGCTGCGGTAGGAGATGCCCAGGCAGGGCGCCTGGCAGTGCAGCAGGCCCGTCCCGGCGCTGAAGTCGCGGCCGGCGACGACGCCCTGGAGGAAGTGGGCGTACTGGAGGTAGACGGGCGCGTCGAGGCCGAGCCGTTCGCGCACCTGGGCGACCTGGGCGGGGCTGCACTTCTCGCCGCAGGCGAGCTGGGCCGGGTCGCCGGGGGCGATGTAGAAGATCGCGTAGACGACCAGGGAGAGGACGAGCAGGACGCCGAGCATGCCGACGGCCTTGCGGAGCAGGAAGCGGGTCATGCGGTGGCCTCCTCGGAGGGGCCCCGGCCCGCGCTCGACGGACCGGCGTTCGACGGAACGGCACCCGAGGGGCCGGCCTTCGACGGACCGGAGCCGCCGCGCGCCGTACCGACCCGCAGCCGGGAGGCCGCACGGGGGTCGAGCTCGGTGCGGACGGCGTCGCCGAGCACGGTGAAGGCGAGCACGGTGGTGAACAGCAGCGCGGAGGGGAGCAGCACGTACATCGGGTCCGCGCGGAACCAGGTGGTCGCCCCGGAGAGCATCTGGCCCCACGAGGAGGTCGGCGGCTTGACGCCCACCCCGAGGAAGGACAGCCCGGCCTCGGCGACCACGTTGGACGGCAGCAGCACCGCCGCGTAGGTGATGACCGGCGCGGCCAGGGACGGCAGCAGCTCCCGGCGGGCGATCCGCCACCGGGTGGCGCCGGCGAGCCGGGCCGCGGCCACGTAGTCGAGCTGCCGGAGGCTGAGCGTCTGCGCCCGGACCACCCGTGCGGTGCCGGCCCAGCCCAGCAGCCCGATGACCAGGGTCAGCAGCAGCGGGCGGGGGAAGCCGGGGGGCACGACCGCCATCAGCGAGATGGCGAAGACCAGCGTGGGCAGCGCGAGCATCACCTCGGTGGTGTTGCCGATCAGCTGGTCGAGCCACCGGTTGCCGAGGCCCGCGGCGAGGCCGAGCAGGACGCCGATCGCGACCTGGACGAGGGTGGCGCCGACGGCGACGAGCAGCGAGATCCGGGCGCCGTGCACCAGTCGGGCGAACACGTCCCGCCCGGTGCCGGGTTCGACGCCGAGCCAGTGCTCGGCGCTGACGCCGCCGAAGGAGCCGGTGGGCACCCCGCCGGCCGCCGAGTCGAGCAGGTCGTTGTGGTAGCTGGTGGGGTCCTGGCCCTCGATCGCGCTGAGCAGCGGTGCCGCCGCGGCGATCAGGACGAGCAGGACGATGACGAGGCCGGCGGTGAGGGTGGCGCGCCGCGCGAGCAGCCGCCGCCACACCTGTGGTCCCCCGGCGGCCGGGGAGGCCGCGGGGGCCTCCCCGGCTCGGGGTTGCTGTGGAGCCATGGTTGTCCGATCGATCCGTCCGGTCCCGTCCGTTACTTGACCGCGACCTGGGAGATGTCGAGGACGCCGGTCCAGTCGCTGATGACGATGTTGCGGACGTCCTTGCCGGACAGCCGCTTGTAGACGGGGTGGAACAGCGGGACGGTGAGGGCCTGGTCGCCGATCCGCTTGTCCAGGGCGCCCCAGCGCTTGGCGGCCTCGGCGTGGTCGGTGATCTTGTTGATCTGGTCGATCTCGTCGTTCACCGAAGGGTCGTCCAGCTGCGCGGAGTTGAAGTTGTAGCCGTCGGTGACGATCTGCCGGCCGTCGAAGATCGGGGCCAGGAACGGGCCGCCGGACGGCCAGTCGGCGCCCCAGCCGGAGAGGAAGAGGCCGGGCTCGGTGCCGACGGTGTGGATCGTCTTGGAGTACCGGGTGGAGTCCAGGGCCTCCAGCTGGACGGTGATCCCGGCGGCCTTCAGACCGTCCTGGACGGCGGCGGCCAGGTCCGGGCCGTAGCCCTTGCCGGTGGCGCTGGAGTGGGTGAGCGTGATGGTCAGGCCGTCCGGGTAGCCGGCCTCCTTCAGCAGCTCCCTGGCCTTCGCCGGGTTGCCCGTGGCACCGGCCGGGAACGGGTCGTACGGCGTGTACCCGAAGGTCTCCTGGGCGGGCAGGTAGGTGGTGGCGGCCTCGGCGAGCGAGGAGCCGCCGGCCGCGTTGACGACCGAGGTGCGGTTGATCGCGTAGGCGACGGCCTGCCGGACCTTGGGGTCGTCGAAGGGCTTGACCTTCGGGTTGAACGCCAGGTAGTTGACGTAGCCGAAGTGGCCGGTGCCGACGCGCGCGGCGAGCGACTTGTCGTCCTTCACCTGGGCGAGCTCGGAGGGGCCGAGGTTGGTGTCGGTGGTGACGGCGGCCGCGTCGGCGCCGGTGCCGGCGGAGAGCCGCTGGTTGATCACCGCCGGGTCGAGCCCGGACTGCACGTCGATGGTGTCCGGGTACGCCTTGCGCTGGTCGTCCGTCGCCGCCGACCAGTTGGGGTTGCGCTTGAGGACGAGGTGGGCGCCGTCGTTCTCGTTCTTGACGACCTGGTAGGGGCCGGAGGAGACGGGGCGCTCCTGGTACTTCGTCCCGGTGTCCTTGGCCTTCGGGACGGGGGCGAACTGCGTCTGGGTGGCGAGGTACGGGAAGTCGCCCTCGGGCTTGTTGAGACGGAAGACGATGGTCTTCTCGTCCGGCGTCTCGATGGCGTCCAGACCGCGCGTGTCCTTGTACGGGCCCTGGTAGTCCGCGGCGCCGACCAGCCAGTCCCTCAGGAACGGTGCGCCGCCCGAGAGTTCGGGGGCGAATGACCTTTCGATGCCGTACTTGATATCGGCCGTGGTGATCGGCGAACCGTCCTCGAACGTCAGGCCGTCCTTGAGGTGGTACGTCCACACCGTCGCGCCCTCCGAGGGGGTGCCGATGTCGGTGGCGAGGTCCGGGACGACCTTGGTGCCGGCCGCGCCGTCGGCCCGGTTGCGGGTGGTGAGGGTGCGGAAGACCAGGGAGGGGACGTTGCCGCCGCCGGACGTGTAGAGCCGCGCGGGGTCGAACTGGTCCTGCGGGTTCTGGTTGAGGACGGTGAGGGTGCCGCCCTGCTGCGGCGCGGCGTCCTTGCCGGAGCCTCCACCGCCGTCGGCCTTCGGTCCGCACGCCGCCAGCCCGACGACCAGTGCGACGGTGACGGTCGCCGTGGCGAGGCGGCGAGGGGTGAAGGTGGTGGTTCGAGACATCGGAAAGGGGGCCTTTCGCTACCGATGGTGTACGGAGGAAGGCGGGCGACAGTGAGGCCTGGGGAAGTGAGCGGCACCGCGCCCGCAGCAGGGGGCGACGCCCCGACGCGGCGATCACCGCTAAACGCGTCGGGACAGGGCGGATTCAGCGACAGAGATTGTCGGAAACGCAGTGCGCGGCCACGCCGATCAGCGCCAGCTCGATGGCGGCGCACGTGATCGGGTGACGGTCAGACATGCCGAGAAGAATGTATGACGATAAGGAGGATGTCAAAAAGCCCGACCACCATTCGGACAACACGTGAACACCGCGAACACCGGGGGTACCGGAAGCACCACGAACACCGCGAACACCGGGAATGTCCGCGACGTATCGGTGGGGTGACCGATGTGCGCGGGTGGGGGGCGTGGCCGGTTCCCATTTCGCCGTCGACGCCCCCACCCGGGCCCGCGGCCCTCGGCTCGAGGACGCCGACGGCCCTGCCGCGCCCGCCGTCGCGCCCCGGCCGATCAGATCTCGGAGCGGGCGGTGGCCGTCAGCGGGGCGAAGGTCTGGCGGAGGTCGACGACGGTGGTCGGGCCCTTCACCCAGGCGAGCGGGGCGTGGTGCACCCGCACCCCGGCCGGCTCCTGGAGCAGCGCCTCCCCGGCCGCGTTCCGCGGCCACTCCACCGACCCGGTGGCGGTGCGGGCGGGGACCAGCCAGTAGTCCCCCCGGGTGTAGGCGCCGCCGGGCCGGAAGTACACCTGGACGCCGTCCTCCAGGTCGAGCCAGGCGCCCTCCGCGAGCTGCAGGGCGCCGCCGGCCAGGGGCAGGGCGTCCCGGCCGCGGGCCTCCCGGTGGTCCCAACGGCGCAGGAAGGGGTGGAGCTCGGCCAGCCGCCCGACCCCGGGGACCGGCTCGGCGGACAGCCGGACCCGGCGGCCCGGCAGGTCGATCTCCTCCACCTGGAGCAGGTTCGCCGCCTCGTCCCGGCTGACGTACGCGCTGTCCGCGACCTCGACCCGGTCGCCCACCGAGAGGCCGAGCTTGTCGTCGTCGCCCAGCGTGTCCAGGGCGACCCAGACGCCCTCGACCGAGGCGACCGGGAGGACGACCGAGCCGTTCTCCCGGGACCACTTGAAGGTGGCGCCGCCCTCCGCCGATCCGCCGTGGTGGACCTCCACCCGGTACAGCTGGTTCTCCGGGCCCCGGTAGCCGGCCTCGGGGTGCGCCAGGCACGGGTCCTCGCCGGCCCGCTCCGGCCGCCGGGCCCGCGCGGCCAGCCAGGAGGAGGGCCGCTCGCGGGGCGCGGCCCAGGCGTCGAAGGCCTCCAGCACCCGGGACGGACCGCCGTCCGGCACGTTCAACTCCGAGGCGGGAAGGGCCAGTACCTGCCAGACGACCTTGGCCCGGGCCGCGGTGTCGGGCATCGCCGCGCCGAGCGCGACCTCGCGGATCTCCGGGTCCTCCACGGCGGTGACACTGCGCTCCCAGACCTTCAGGTAGACCAGGAACGGGAATGCGTCGGGCAGCCGGTCGCCGGGGCGCTCCTGGTCCCGGTAGGCGTCCGGCTGGTCCCAGTACGTCCAGCCGGCGGGCGCCTCCCGGGTCTCGGCGCCCCAGACGCCGTCGTCGGGCACGGCGGTGCCGGGCCCGGGCCGGTCGGCCTCGCACAGGACGCCGTCCACGTAGTACCGGCCGCCGCCGATGGCGAGGTCGTCCAGGTCGTGGTTGCCCGGCAGGTAGCCGATCGCGAACCCGGCCGCGCCGGCGGGCCCGCCGCGCCGGCCGATCAGGTCGGTGGCGAGCGTGCGCAGCTGGTGGCGCTCGATCGCGGCCTGCTCGTTGGCGTCGGCGTCGAGCTGGACCCGGCCCTGCTGGGTCAGCACCGCGGAGTAGTGCCTGCCGGGCCGGAAGGTCAGGCGCGAGAAGTCTGCGTGCACGGGGTCCCTCTCACAGTCAACGGTATTTAGCTGGTTGGGAGTTGCTCAGGGTCGGTCAGGTGGCGAAGAAGAGGCCGGCGTCGGTGCCGGCCGGGGTGTACTCGGCCAGCCGCGCCCGCAGGTTGTCCTCGCGCTGGGGCTGGAACAGGTCGTGGAAGGCGCCCAGTTCGGAGCGGTCCTCGGCGCCGCGGGTGATCTCCGGCGCGCAACCGGCGGCCGGCCGGCCGTAGCCGGGCGTGCCGTACCGGAGGCTGGTGAAGAGCGGGCGCACCCGCTGCGCCTCGGTCTCGCGCAGCCGCTCGGCCCGCACCGGGTCCAGCTCGCCGCGCTCGACCAGCTCGGTCACCGCCGAGCGCACCCGGTCGGGCTGGCACTCGTAGCGGCGGGGGGTGCGCGAGCCCGGGGGCACGTAGCAGAACCGCAGGCAGCCGAGCGAGCGGCGGGCCACCCGCATCCGGCCGGTGAAGACGCTGTCCTCGGCGATCCGCACCGCGTGGGTGTGCACCTCGCCGACCACCGTGGAGCGGTGCGCGTGCAGCACCGCGTAGGCGTGCTCGCAGTCCGGCCCGGAGAGCGCCGGACGGTCCGGGCCGGTGGCGTCCAGGATGCTGTCGGCCAGGTGGATCTCCAGCGGGTCGTCGTCCACCTCGTCGCCGACGACCTGGATCGTGCCCAGGATGCTGCGCTCGATCCGGACGCAGGCCGTGGTGTGGTCCAGCACCAGGCTGGGCTCCTGCGGCGCGTGCGGTTCGCAGTGCGGCTCCAGGGACCAGCCCGGCACCAGGGTGCAGTGCCGCAGGGTGACGGAGGCGAGCGGCCCGGTGACGTTGACCCCGCGACCGGTGACCAGCAGGCCGTCCAGGACGAGCCGCCCGCCCGCGCAGGTGCCCCGGACGTTGAGCGCGTCCGGCCGGTTGCTGTACCAGTCGAGCAGCCGGATCACCGGCCGGGTGCCCTCGGCGGCGCGCAGTTCGAGCCGGTCGTCGGCCTCCAGGTCGAAGTCCAACTGCTCCTGGTAGGCGCCGCTGTGGGTGATCTCGATGACGGCGGAGCCACCCGCGGTGCCGTCCCGCTGGTCGGCGCGCCACTGCTCGTACGCGTCGCTGATCCGCTCGAACGGCCGGCCGGGGCCGACCTGGTAGAGCGTCCGGTGCCGGGCCTCCGGGCGGTCGCGCGGGTACTCGCCGCCGCCGGTGTCGTCGCCGAACGCGTAGTGGTAGTCGACCCAGACGCCGCGGCGCGGGGCGGAGCGGGCGCCGAAGGCGATCCGGCCGAGCAGCGGGTCGACGGCGACCTGGCCGCGCTTGGGCCGATACGTCCAGTCGGTCAGGTCGGCCACCACGATCTCGGCGGGCGGGACGGGCTCCTGGGAGCCGTCGCGCCAGATGGCGAAGCTCTTGCCGGGCCCGTAGTAGTCGGCCGTGCGCTCGGCCAGCTGCCGGCGCCGGATCGGGGCCGGCACGGTGTCGGCCGTCGCGGGGTGCGCGCCGGCCGGCCCCGGCTCGGGCCGGGTGACCAGCGGGGCGTCGTTGCCGAGGACCGAGAAGGTGAAGAGGTTCCTGGCCCGGTCGACGCAGTAGGCCGGCGCCCGGGTCACCGGGTACGGCTTCAGCCGCCACACGTACAGGGCGACACCGGCCGGGGTGTAGCCGCCCTGGCGGCGCGGGGAGGCGGCCCGGCGGACGTCGACGGTGTGCGCCTGGCCGTCGAAGGGCCCGCCGAGCAGGTCCAGCGCCGCGCCGCGCCGGACGTCGACCAGCCGGCCCCGGCCCAGCCGCTGCCGGTCGGCCGGCTCCTCGTCCGGGCGCAGCAGCCGCACCGGCTGGGTGCCGGCGAGCAGCCGGGACAGCTCCACGGCGCGGGCCGGCCAGTCGGCGACCGAGGCGGACAGCTCCTCCAGCAGGGCGAGGGTGCCCTTGCGGCGGCGGTTGGCGACCGTGTTCGCGACGTCCTGGCGGGGCGCCAGCCGGGCGGCGAGCCGGTCGCGGGCCGCGATCCGCTCGGCGGAGGCCTCGCCGTGCAGGCCGGTGGCGAGCACCTCCTCGTAGCCGGGCAGGATCCGGTAGCCGACCAGGTCGCCGAGGTAGGCGACGGCCCAGTCGGCGGCGGTCTCCACGAACCAGTCCTGGTAGCCCTGGTCGACGCCGCCGCGGACGACGTCCACCTGTTCGGCGATGACGGCCAGCAGGGCGCGCAGCGGCTCGCCCGCGTCGGCGTCCCGCAGCCGGTGCCACTGGGGCAGCAGCTCCAGCAGCCCGTCCGGGTCCCTGGTCATGCCCACCTCCGATGGATGCGCTGGTTCATCCGCGGATCTCCTTGAGGATCAACGTGTCGGGCAGGTCCGGTGCCAGTACGGCGAGTTGGGCCGGTCGGATGCCGCGGAACACCGTCACCACGTGGCCGGCCGGCAGCGGGCGGGTGTCGGTGACGGCCGGGTTGAGGCGCAGCAGCTCCGCGAGCGGGACGCCGTTGCGGGCGGCGATGTCGGTGAGAGTCTCGCCGGCGGCGTCCCGCACCCGGTAGCGCTGCTCCTCGTAGCGGGCGAGCCGGGCCGGGACCGTCGGCTGCGGCCGCGCGAGTTGGGCGGCGAGGTTCTCCAGGCCGTCCGGGGTGAGGCTGCCGGGCACGCCGGTGAAGGCGTCGACGTCCACCCGGTCCACGCCGGGGACGGCCTGGGCGGCGGCGAGCACCTCGGACAGGTGGGCGGGCTGGCCGAGTTGGCGTCCGGCGTAGCCGAGCCGGTCGAGCAGGGCGCGGCGCACCGCCGGTTCGACGAGGTCCCAGGAGTGGTCCGGGGCGACCTTGACGCCCGCGGCGACGACCAGCAGGACGAGTTCGCGCACGGCGACCCGGACGGGCAGCCGCGGGTCGCCGTAGGCGGTGAGCGAGGACCGCAGGGTGCGGAGCAGGTCGGAGTCGGCGGCGAGCGGGATGTCGTCCACCCCGGCGACCGTGACGTGGACGAGCTCCCGCCGGCCGTCCGAGAGCCGGGTGGCACTGGCGCGCCCGATGCCGGCCCGGGCGCGGGTGAAGTCCTCGTAGTCGGGCACCGAGACCAGCCGGTCCAGGGCGGTGACGGCGAGCGGGATGGTGCGCCTGGCCAGGCCCGGCCCGTCCGGTCCGGCGCCGCCGGTGGCGGGCAGCGGGTTGACGACGGCGGAGACGCCGAGCGGGCGGGTGGTGAGCTGGGTGATCCGGCCGGCGCCGACGTTGCCGCTCTCGCCGATGCCGATCCGGTAGCGGGCGCGGACGTTCTCCCGGCCGGTGGCCAGGCGCGAGCCGTGCACGCCATCGCCGAAGGTGATGGTGGTGCGGCCGTCGGCGGCGGTCGCGGTGACGTAGACCCGTTCGTCCGGGCCGCGTCCGGTGAGGCTGTCGACCTCGTGCCAGAGCACCCCGTCGACCCGGACCTCCAGGGTGCTGCGCGCGCCCCCGGGGGTGTCGGCGGCCAGCCAGGTGAGCGGTGACTGCCAGAGGGTGAAGCGCTGGCCGGGGACGCCCGCGTCGCCGCTGCCGATCGCCTCGTCGCGGGTGGCGCCCTGGGTGGCGCGGACGACGTTGCCGAGGACCTGGACGGTGTCGCGCCGGTAGCGGAAGGCGAGCGGGGCGCTGAGGGTGACGGTGGTGCGGACGGTGTCCCCGGGCAGGAGCGGGTCGACGCCCTGCTCGACGCCGGCGATCATGGCCAGCTCGGTGCCGCGGACGCCGGTGGTGTGCGGGAGGTCGGTCCGCTCGCCGCTGACCGCGATCCACCGACCGGGGGTCAACCCGTCGTAGAGCCGGGCGAGTTCGATCCGGTCGCCGCGGACGTCCTCGGTGACCGGCTCGTCGGCGAGCCGCAGCGCCTCGCCGCGGGCGTAGACGGTGGCGTCCCGCAGGTGCGAGAGCTGGGTGTCCTGGTCGTCCAACCAGGGCTGCTGGAGGGAGAGTTCGGTCACCTTCCCGGTGATGCCGAAGTCGGCGCGGGAGACCACGCGCACGTCGGTGACCCGGGTGATGACCTCGGCGAGGTCGCGGCTGCCCGGGATGCCGCCGTCGAGGCCCTTGCGGGGGCGCTGGATCACCACCCAACTGCCGGGCGCGATCTGGTCGTACACGGCGTCGAGGGTGAGCACCGTGCCGGAGACCGGCTGCAGCTTGGTGGTGAGGGCCACCTCGACGGCCGGCGCCGACTGGTCGGTGCCGGCGTAGCGGTGCACCCGGACGTTCAGCTCGCCGGACTCGCCGGTCCGCTCCTGGCCGGGGTCGAGCTGGTAGTCGAGCGCGGGGCCGGGCCCGCCCTCGACCTTCACGTGGACGCGGCCGTCGGCCTGGGGGCGGGACACGAAGACCGTGCGCTCCGGCAGTTCGGCCAGCAGCTGGGCGCTGACGCCGGGCTCCGGGGCGGGCGCGGGTACGGCGGTCCGCAGGGCGGACGGCGGCGGTACGGGCGGTGCCGTCGGCTCGGTGGTGACGATCTTGACCTGGCCCGGCCCGAACGGGAAGGTGTGGTCCCACGGCAGCGAGAAGCCGCTGTGCACCAGGCTGCCCGCCTCGACGTACGTGAAGTCGGCGGTCTTCGGGACGGCGCCGGCGTCGTCGAAGGCGATCCGGACGCTGACCAGCGTGCTGCCGGAGAGCGGCCAGTCCACGTAGCGGTCGATCCGGCCGTCGGTGCCGTAGACGGGCTTGAGCGGCGCGGTGGCGCCGAACGGGGTGGCGACCACCCGCATCGCCTGGATCTCGTGCACGGCCAGCGGCGCCGTCAGGTCGACCTGCCGCCAGGCGGGGTAGAGGCCGTCGCGCAGCCGGGGGTCGAGCGCGGACAGCAGCTGCGCGCCGAGGTCCGAGCCGGGCGCGAACAGGCGCTGCGGGTCGCGGGCGAGGTCCCGCGCGCTGAGCGGGGGCCGGGTGGGGGCGGTGCGCAGCGCGGCCAGCAGCGAGCCGAGTCCGCGGACGGCCGGGTCGGCGGTGCCGGGGCCGGGGCCGGGGGGCCCTGGCTTGTCGGGGGCCTGCGGCGGCTCCAGCTGGTGGGCGCGGTCCCGCAGGCCGGTCAGTTCCTCGCCGAGGTGCCCGAACCAGTCGGCCACCGGCTGCTGGGCGTGGGCCAGTTCGGCGGCCTCGGCGGCCCGGTCGACCACCGGGGCGAGCCGGTCGGCGAACTCGGCCGGGGTGCCCAGCGGGCCGGACGGCCGGTCGAGGTCGGCGCGCAGCGGGGCGAGCACCTGCTCGTCGAAGTCCCGGACGATCCGGCTGTGCCCGGGCCTCGGGTTCGGGGCGGACTCGGAGACGGTGATCCAGTCGGCGAGTTCGGCGCGCAGGTCCTTGAGGGTGCGCAGGTCCCGGGGCAGCCCGATCACCGTGACGTCGTTGTCGCGGTCGAGCCGCACCTCGGGCACCAGCCGCAGCATCCGGTGGACCGGGTCGGCGGCCTTGTCGGCGCTGAAGACGAACAGCAGCCGGTCGCCGGGCCGCAGGTTGTTCGCGGTGCCGGCGGCGAAGAGCTCGGCGCGTCCGCCGGGGTTCAGCTGGCCGGGCGTCAGCTGGTACGGGCGGCGGCGCAGCACGGCCAGTTCGTTCCAGGCCGAGCGGGCGGGGAGGTCCTCGGCGGTCTCGAAGGACTGCGGGTCCTCGCCGGGGCCGGGGACGCTCTGGCTGCGGGCGCCGCGCGGGATCACCACGGTCGGGTCCTCGGCCGCCCTCGGGTCGTGGTCGAGGGAGTAGGCGAGGTAGGTGTCGGCGGCCACGCCGGGCCGGGGCCGGTGCCCGACCAGCCGGCCGAGCAGGGCGAGCGAGTCCTCCTCGGTGGCGGTGCGCAGGTAGCCCTCGTTGGCGATCCGCTCCGAGTAGAAGGTGAGCAGGTCGGCGAGCACGGCCCAGGCGTCCAGCAGCGCGATCGCCGGGTCGTCCGGGGTGCGGACGGTCAGGTCGCGCAGCGCCGGGTAGGCGGGGCCGGACAGCCGGGCGAGCAGGCTGTCGAGGAACTCCCCGTAGCGGCCGACCCGGTAGCCGATGGCGTCCAGTCCGGGCGGGTTGAACACTGGGACCGGGGTCGCGGTGGCGGTGCCCGCGCAGCCGCAGGTGCACTGGCCGCTCATCGGCCACCTCCGAGGACGATCGAGAGCCGGCCGTTCTCCGGCCGGTCGGGGTCGTTGTCGCACGCGGCGATCTCCAGCGCGCCGAGCCGCAGCAGCCCGTCGTCCAGCTCGCCGTCGTCCCGTCCGAACTGCCGCCGCAGCCTGGTCACTTCAGCACTGACGACGCCCGGCACGGCGGCCGCCGCGGCCACCAGCCTGGAGACCCGCACCGGTTCGCCGAAGCCCAGCGCGTCCGGGTGGAAGAAGCCGAGCCGGCCGTCCGGCAGGGCGCGGTTGCCCAGCACCCGGCGCAACTCGGCCAGGACGTGGCCGCGTTGGTAGCCGGCGGCGGCGCAGACCCGCAGTTCGAGGTCGATCGGCACCAGCAGGGCGGGCCGGACGACCAGGTCGTGGCCGATCCGGCGGTACGCCTCCAGGCCGTGCCCGACCGCCTCCAGCAGGGCCGGGCCGGCCACCGCCTGCCCGAACGGCTCGACGGCGACGTGCACCTCCTGCACGCTGCCCGTCCAGCGGAGCGCGGCCGCGGCCCGCCGGACGCCCGGCAGGGCGGCGGCCAGCTCCGCGTAGTCGGCGGCCGTGACGGCGCGCAGCCGGGTGCGGCCCAGGGCGAGCGGGGCGAGCCGGCGGACCTGGTCGAGCGGTTCGGGCTCGACCCCGCCGGTCGCGGGCAGCGGGTTGCGGACCAGCCGCACCGCGTCCTGCGGCCGGGCGGCGGCGGCGCCGCGCCGGTTCGCCTGGGGCGGCCGGTCCCGGCAGACCACCAGGTGGTTGACGGCTTCCGCGCCCACGTTCCCGGCCGTGCCGTTGCCGATCCGGTAGGCGACCTCCAGCGTGCCGCCGGGTGCGGGCGGCAGGCCGTGGCGCCCGTCGCCGAAGCGCAGCGCGAGGCGCCCGTCGTCCTCCAGCTCGCCCACGAAGTGCCGGTCCCGGCGGCCGTCGGCGAGCAGGTCCCGGCGGGGCGTCCACTCCTGGCCCGCCGAGGTGGCCCGGACCTCGGGCAGGGCGGCGCGCGGGTCCTGGACGGCGATCCCGGCCGCGGGGCCGGCCAGCGCGGGGGAGTCGGGGTCGAGCCCGGCGGCGTACCGGGCGCCCCAACTCTGGGCCACCTCCCAGACGGTGGGCCGCCCGAGCACCCCGCCGGAGCGGGCGCGCGCGGTGAGCACCTCCAGGCGGCGCAGCTTGGCGGCGAGCAGGCGGGTGCGGCGGGCCAGCAGCTCGCGCAGCCCGGCGGCGGGCCGCTCCGCGAGCCGCAGCTCCTGCACCACCCGGGCGCCGAACAGCACGGTCAGTTCGGCGAGTTCGGCCCGGGAGAGGTGGTGGCCGTCGCACGCCCGGTGCCACAGCTCCTCCAGTCGCAGCCGGACCCGCTCCGGAACGCCGGCGAGCAGGGTGGCCTGCCCGGCGCAGACGTGCGCCCGGTCGGGGTAGGCGGCCGCCTGGGTGACCGGCGCGTAGCGCAGCAGCGGACGGAAGGGCTGCGGCAGCACCGGGTAGCGGCTCTGGTCGAGCAGGGTCTCCAGCGCCGCCGCCTGGGCGTCGGCCGTGGGCGGCTCCACCACCGCGCCCTCGCCGTCCTCGCCCTCCGCGGTCGCGCCGGGCGCGAGCAGCACACTCAGCCCGGCCCGCCGCACCGCCGCCTCGCCCAGCAGCGCGTCCAGGGCGCGGACCTGCTCCGGGCCGAGCTGGCGGCCGTCGCGGGCCTGGTCGAGCAGTTCCCGGATCGCCTCCGCCGCCGGGCTGCCCTCGGCGCGGTCCTCGCAGCCGCACCCGCCCGGCCCGCAGGGCGCCGTACGGACCGGCTCCGGCGGCACCGGGAAGGACTCCGGGGCGCCGCCGCAGAAGGTGAGCGAGCGGCCGTGGTCGACCAGGGCGACGTTGCCGCGGGCGACGCTCACGTCGGCGATCGGGCCGCAGTCGCTGCCGCCGTGGGAGGACAGGCAGACCGGGAAGGCGAGCGCGTCCTCCGGCGCCCAGGTGACCTCCAGCACGGGCTGGTCGTACAGCTCGTCGACCAGCGGGGTGACGGAGGTGAGCCGGACGGCCTGGCGGTGCGCGGGGTCGGCGTCGGCGGGCGCGCCGGTGCGCGGGCCGAGGACCTCCTCGATGACCAGCAGGTCGCCGGGGCGCAGCGCCAGGTGGCGGGTGCGGGGCTCCGGCTTGTCGGTGCCGGGCCGGTCGCCGGGCGGGGCGGTGTCCTCGCGCGGGGCCGCCCCGGGCCGGTCCTCGCGCGGGCACGGGTCGGCGTCGGGCCGGTCGTCGCGGAGGGTGGCGGAGGTCGCGCCCCGGGGCAGGACGCAGTCCTGGTCGCCCCAGGTCCAGAACCGGATGGTGTTGTGCGCGGGGTGCAGCACCAGGTCCGCCCCGCCGAGCGGCTCGAACACCTCCACGGCGGCGGTGCGGGCGAGCACGTCCAGGTCCTCGTCCGGGATCACCGTGGACAGCTCCGGACGCTCCTGCGGGCCCAGCCGGCCGACGTCGACGGCGGCGAACCGGAAGGTGCCGGAGCGCAGGGTGACGGAGCGGTCCACCGCCAGCGCGACGAACGCCCGGGCGTTGCAGCCGTCGTGCACCGCGTAGTCGACCAGCCGGACGTGCCGGCGCACCGACACCCGGCGGCGGGCCGTGTCGAGGTACGCCTCGGTGGCCACCGCGTCCTGCTGGTAGGAGAGCTGGTCGGCGGTGTAGGCGAGCAGTTCGACCAGGGTGACGCCGAGGTCGGGCAGGTGCCGCTCGGTCCAGCCGGGGACGGTCAGGCTCATCCGGTCCAGCACGAGCCGGCGCAGGCTCTCGTAGTCGCGCGCGGTGTAGTCGATCACCGGGGCCGGCCGGACGGCGGGCGGACAGCCCTCGTCGGTGCGGCAGTCGTACGGGGACGGGCAGTCGGCGCCGAAGGAGAACCCGGTGTGCGCGTACCGCGGGTCGAAGCCCGGGAACGGGCGGGTGCCCGGCCGGCCGTACGCGTCCGCCAGGACCACGCTCAGCCGGTAGCGGGAGGTGTCGCCCGCCCGGTCGAGGGTGACGAGCATCCGGTCGTCCAGCTCCGGGTCGTCCGCGCGCTCGATGTCGACCGCGAGGGCGCGCAGACCGGTGATCCGGCGGCCGCCGTCGACCCGGATGTTCTCCGGGCCCAGCTCGTCCGGCGCCCGGCCGAGGAAGGTCACCGTCAGCGTGCGCCCGTCGTCGCTCGGCTCGGCGCCGTCCAGGCCCAGCAGCCGCGCCGCGCGCACGTCGGCCCGGCGAAGTTCCGTGCCGCACTGAGAGGTCGGGAATTCCGCCTGGCCGGTCATGCCGCCACCCCGCCCTCGAACACGTCCTGCCGCCGGGTGCCCGTCCGGCGGACGACGTACGCCAGCTCGACCCGCACCACGTTGTCCTCGCTCTCCACGTCGAGCGCGACGACCTCGATCACATCGCCGAGCCACCGCTGCAGCGCCGCCTGGACGGACAGCTGCAAAGTGGCCGCCAGCTCCGGGCTGTTCGGCGCGAAGACCAGGTCGAGCAGCCCGCAGCCGAAGTCCGGGTGCATGACCCGCTCACCCGGGCTGGTGAACAGCAACTGCTCGATCAGGTCGCGCACATGGTCGTCGTACGCCGCCCCGGCGGTGCGCCCTCGGCTGTCGATCCGGAACGGGAAGGCGAGGTCCGTCCGGGCGGGCCCTGGCGTTGGTGCCATCAACTCGGCACCGCCGACGGGCTGTTGGGTGGATCGCGTGGTGCTCATACCCCCTCCGCCCGCTGTTGGACGACGGTGACGACCGGCGGCCCCTGCGGGATCTGCTCGGCGCTCTGGCACAGCCCGGTGGCGGACTGCGGCAGCGCGGGCGAGCCGTTCACCCGGATCCGGGCGGACGGCAGCACCCAGCGGATCGTGACGCAGGGCTGCGGCTTCCCGGCCACGGTGAACGGGCAGCCGGTCACGGTGTACAGGTCGGCCGTGCTGGTGACGGCCTGCCCGGCGACCAGCACCCGGCCCTGGGCGGGCACCGCCGTCGCCTGGGCGCCGTGCGGGCAGATCACCGTCGCATTGACGTGCAGCAGTTTTCCGGACAAGACAATCTCCCCCCGTCAGGTCACGCTCAGGGCGTCCTGGTTGATGGTCACGGTGGCGCCGACCAGCGCGATCGAGGCGCCCTGGCCGTTGCTGATCCGGATGCCCGAGTCGTTGATCACGATCGAGGCCCCGCTCGGGATGCGCAGCGTGATCCCCGTGGTCGGGTCGTCGGACAGCACGATCACCCGCCGCCCCGAGGTCTCCAGCACCATGTTCGGCACGCCCGGCGGCCCGGTCGTCGCCTCCACCGGCACCTCCGAGGCGGAGCCGTACCAGCAGCCCGTCCAGATCGGGTAACTCTGGTCGCCCTGCTCGAACTCCAGCCACACGCCCGCCCCGACCGGCGGCACGGCGTAGTGCCCCATGCCCGGGCCGGCCACCGGGAAGCACGGCATCGCCCAGGTCGACACGGCGTCGCCCAGGACGTCGGGCACCTGCGCCTGGATGCGGCCGATCCCGAGCGGGTCGGTGTTGGTCACCACCGTTCCCCGGTACTTGCCGAGGTAGCGGGTCGGTTCGGCCATGCTGGCAACTCCTGCTGGTCGGGGCGGCCTTGCGGGACTTCGACGCTCTGTGGTGCTGCGGTGCTGCGGTGCTTTGGTGCTTTGGTGCTTTGGTGGTGCGGTGCTGCGGGACTTCGGTGTTACGGGACGACGGTCGGCTGGAGGGCGATCAGGCCCTCGCGGGCCAGGGTGAAGTTCTGGGTGTACGAGCCGCGCTTGAGGTTGTGGGTGACGCTCTTGACGAAGTACAGGCCGTCATAGGTGATCCCGGCCCCTCGGACGCCGACCAGTTCGCGCGGCCGCAGCACGTGCCCGTACCGGACGACGTCGAGCTGGCCCGAGCCGGAGACGGCGTCCGCCGACTGCATCGCCTTCGCGATCGTCTCGGCGACGGCCTGCGAGGTGTCCTTCTTGGCGGTGTCGGCGATGACCTTCTTCTTCAGCGCCGGCGCCGGCCTGAGCGCGAGCGGCGGCCGCAGGATGCTGACCTCCGGCACCGGCAGGATCGTCGACACCTTGGTCGCCGGCAGCTGGATGCGCGCCTCCGGCTCCTCGCGGGCGGTGCCGTCGAAGGCGAAGGTGAGCTGGTCGACGTTGGACAGCGCGTCCATGTTCACGTTCAGCGCGTGCTGCGGGACGCCCAGCCGCACCTCCGGCCCCCAGTAGGCGCGGCTCATCCCCGGGACCGGCCCGGGGTCCAGGTAGAACACGTAACCGTTCGCCTTCGCCAGCTCGTTGACGTAGCCGAGGTCGGTGCCCTTCTGGAAGTCGATCCGCCGGGTCGGCATCGGCGTCTGCGGCACCAGCTCCGGGACGACCAGCGGCACCATGCCGTACTGCCCGTACTTGCCGATGATCGCGGCGACCCGGGCCGCCGGCGACATCGCGGGGAAGGGCACACCGGCCTGCTCCTCCAGGTCCATCAGCACCGTCAGGTCCTCACCGGTGACGGTCAGCGTGGACTGGCCGGGCTGGTTGCTGATCCCGACCTCCTGGCGGATGATCACCCCGTCCATCAGCACGGCCGGCGTCCCCGTGACGACCGCCATCAGCACGACCCTGATCTTCGGGTCGAAGAAACCGCCCGGCAGCAGCGCGGTGTTGATCAGCCCGTTCTTCGACAGGTCGAAGGCCAACTGGAACCCGCTGCGCTGCCCCGACGCCACCGTCACCTGCGCCGACAGCAGCGCGTCGGTCACCGGCTGCGGCACCGGCACCGGAATCTGCGGCCCCATCAACAGGCTCAGGTGGATCGACCCGATCGCCCCGCCCCCCGTCACCGCCGAGGCGTCAACCATTCCCCACCCCCGGCCCCGCCCCCGGCACCGCGCCGGGCAGCGCGATCGTGATCCGCCGCCCCGGCGTCGCGGTCAACTCCCGTGGATCGAGCACCGGGTTGGCGTCGGCGATCCGCCACCACTGGTCGGCGCTGCCGAGGTAGCGGTAGGCGAGCAGATCGGGACGGTCGCCTGCGCTGACGGTGTGCTCGGCGAGCGGGGTCAGCCCCTCCGCGCTCGGCAGCAACCGCCGCCGCAGGTACGGGACCTGGCGCCCGTCCGGCTCCGTGTGCAACGCGACCGGGACACCGTGGTACCGGCTGGTCAGCGGATACGGCGAAGGCGCCGGCAGCGCGTTCAGCGGGTCGACGGTCACTGGAACCCCCCTCCCACCCCGAGCGCGCCCAACCGGCCGTCGGCCGCGGCACCACCCAGCCGCTCCTTCTGCGCCAGGTGCGCGAGGTACAGCTCGGCCCCGCGGTGCCCGGTCGGCAGATCACTGACGGTCAGGACGCGCAGCCCGATCGCGACGGCCGCCCTGATCGGGTTCAGGTCGATGTCGAACGCCTCCTCCGTGATGGTCAGTTCGGTCAGCCGCACCGGCAGGATCCGCTTCCCACCCCAGGTGAAGAGGGTCAGCGGCGCCTCGATCGGCGTCACCTCCAAGGTCCCGAGCGAGGCCAGCGCCTGGTTCGCCCGCACCTGGTCACTGGTCGGCTGCACCAGCAGCTCGAGCGTCGCCAGCTGCGGATGAATCCCGTTCGGCGCCGGAAGGTCCAGCTGGTCGGTCGCGTCCAACTCCGCCGTGAACTTCCAGGTCTCGACAGCCGGCCCCTTCAACCGCAACGCCTCCGTCCGGTCCCCGCTCCCGTCCGCTCCTGCCACCTGCGGCGCCAACGAGCGTTCAAGGCTGTCCGGATTGAACTGCAGCACCACGACCCGCTGAGGAGTGCCGCGCAGCGGATCGACGACGACCAGCCCGGCCCTGATCGGCTTCGGCGCATCCGTGTACCCGGTCATGTCAACCCCGCTCCCGCGTAGGCTTCGAGGGTCGCCCGCGCAGTGTCCCTGACCTCCGGGTCGGCGTCGCTGCTGGCCAGTTCGGAGAGACGCGGCACAAAAGCGCTGAGCGCATAGGTGGCGGCCGCGAGGACGCCGGCATCGCGGATTTCGGGATCCGAACTCCCCAGGGATTTGAGCACCCGTGCAACGAAGTCGTCATCCGGGGACGGCGGGGCGCCCAGGGCGAGCCGGAGGACGGCATGCGGACCTTCCTCCGAGCCACTCGCGAGGTCGTAGAACCTGATCAGATCCTCGTAGCTCCACGGCCGCAGGGATTCCTCGCACGACTCGATCGCCGCCATGACGTCGTCCTCGTCGTCCCCGAGAACCTGGACGTAGCGGCAGTGGGAGGTTCCGTCCTCGCCCTGCACCAGTTTCAAGTCGTCCCCGATCGGCCACTCCACCTCCCGCCTCCCGCCGAAGAACTCCCGTACGACCCTGGTGTCCTCGGAGCCACCCAGGGCCCGGATCACTTCCTCGACATCCTCAGGGTTCTGACCTTCCCTGAGGACCATTCGACGGCTCCTCAACTCCATTGCTGCCACCTTTCCTTACCGGTGCTCCAGGACAGCGTCACTCTATCCATCCCCACCGCCTGAGCAGCGTGTCCACTGCACGGTTCACGGCTTTTGCCGTGTTGGCCTTACCGGTGCCGCGCGTCAGGATCTCCTCGTCCTCCAGCGTCCGCTCGATGGAATCGATCAACTTGTGGAGCATGCCCCCCGGAGTCTCCAGGTGACTGGGGAGGTCCTCCTTGGAAATGCCCTTCAACTTCGGCCACTTCGCGGCACTCTCGTAGTCCTTCTTGGAGAGCTCGAAGAGCTTGCGATCCTGGTGGAATCCTTCGTTCCTGGCCTTCGCTATCCTGGCGAGCTTCCCCTTTTCGTCGGTGATGCCGTTCACCTCCTTCATTAGGAAGGAGAGTGAGTTGGAGACCGCGACCGACTTGTCGGCCACCATCGGTCCAGTCTTCGATATCCTGGAGAGCTCCTGCTCCGGGTCGACATGCGGGAGCGTCATGCGGTTGAGCTCGCCCATGGAGCTGACCAGGGCACCCGGGCGGCGCTGCCCCTCCGCCACCACGCGGACGAAAACGTAGAGGGCGCCGATGCCAATGAACTTCGACCGATAGTTCGCAGGGAGATCTTTGTAGTTACCTTCGAGCAGTGATTTGAACATCTGCTTGAAGCGCTCGTTCCCCAACTTTGTGCGGAGCTCCTTCAGCTGGACGAAAAGGTCGTCGTACTTACCTTCGCCCTGGGCGATCTTTCCGGTGTCCCGGTCGCGACGGTCCCACCTCCCGCCTGGATCGCCCGGTCTGTTGACGATCTGCATCTCGGCGACCTCGTCGAGAATCAATGCCTGGGGAGACTTCTTCTCGCTCTTCCTCAATTGGGTCTCGGCCAGGACGTCGACCGGCTCCGCGCCGTTTCTGGCGATCATGGTGCGCTTCGCTTTCTCGCCCTCGCGCGGCGAAGCCCGTTCGGGTTCGAAGTCGACGGCCTGATCGCCCGGTGCCTTCCGGGAGTTGTTCGCGGCTCGGTCGGCGAGGACCTCTTGGACCCGACGTTCGACATGGGAGAGGATCTCGATGCGGCGTAGCAACTCGGCATCGGTGACGTCCGCGGTCGGATTGAGCAGGGCCCGAAGGAGCCGCGCTTGCCCTGTGGTGTCGATGTCGAGCCGGGTCAATCGGTACCACAGGCGCATGGCCCCGAGCACACCGCCCAGTACCCGCGTCGGGATGCCCCGACCGAGCAGGCTCTGGATCCGTGGCCGGATGCGGGCGACGATCAGGTCGAGGCGCTGCTGCTTCGCCTCGGGCGAGTTCTCGTGGGCGCGGCGTTGGGCGCGTTGCTGTTGGCGCTTCTGGTGCCAGGTGCGGAGGCGGTCGCGTTGCTTGCGGTAGGCGTCGCGGATCCTGTGGGCGCCGTTGGTGAGGGCGCGGCCCAGCTTGCTGTTGAGGACCTTGCGGCCGAGGGTGCGGGCGGCCGTCCGTACCCGGTTGAGGGCGGCCTTGACGGTCTGGCGGGAGGAGTTGAGGGCGCGGCCGACGGGGGAGGTGGGGCGGCGCGGGGTGGTGGGCTTGGGGCGGGTGGCGGCCGGGCGGTGTTGGGCGGGGCGCTCCGCGTGCTGCACGGTGTGCCGGGCGGGTCCGGTCCGGGCAGGGCGGGCGGGCCGGGCGGGACGGCCGGGGCCGGGTCGGCGCCGCAGGGACTGGGTGGCCCGGCGCAGGCTCGCGCGGGCCTTGTTGACGGCGGTGCCCGCCGCCTTGCGGGCACCGCGACCCGCCCTGGCCAGGCCCTTGAGGATCCGCTGGGCGATCCCCTTGAGCTTGGCGCCGACCGCCTTTCCCGCCCCCTTGAGCTTGCTGAGCAGGAAGTTGGAGATGAAGTCGAGCAGCGCGACCACGCCCGCCGCGACGGCGTCGGCGAAGAGGCAGGCGGCCGATCCGGATTTGACGGCCTTGAGGAAGGCGACGAACTTCCCGATCGCCGCGATGATCTTGCTGATGGTGTTCCAGGCCGCCATCAGCCCCTGGATGATCGTCATGATCGCACCGGCCGCCGGCACGATCATCGAGACCAGCTTCTCGACGACGATCGACACGATCATCCCGGGCAGTGCCGCGACGATCGCCTGCCAGGCCATCCGGCCGATCTGGGCCATCGAGATGCAGCCCTTGACCAGGACGTTGACGATCGTGGACGTCAGCCCGACGACCGACTCGACCTTCTCGTTGAACCAGGTCCGCACCGCGCTCTTGATCGCGCCCCACAGGTAGTGCTGGATGCCGTCGACCGCGGCGGTGCCGAGCTTCTTCAGCCAGCCGCCCGGGTCGGGGGCGATGTCGCCGATCAGGGCCGCGAACTCGCCGAAGACGGCGATCGCCTTCTGGACGAAGTCGATCGCGTCCATGACGGCCTTGCGGACCGCCTCGATGGCGGCCTTGAGTCCTGCCTCCAGCGCGTCCAGCAGTGCGTTCAGCCCGGCGGCGAGCGCGTCGAGGAGCTTGTTGACGGCGTTCTTGAGCCGGTCCGCCCACTCGTTGACCTTGGCGATGGCCTTGTCGCGCCATTCCTCGATCTTCTTGCGGAACTTGTCCCGCAGTTCGGGGAAGGCCGCCAGCAGGACGTCGCAGATCTTGATGAGCGCGTCCGCGAGCTTGTCGATCAGCTCGACGGCGAACTTCCGCGCCTGGTCGATGGCCCAGTTCGCGAACTTCCGGAAGCCGTCGATGATGTCGTTGATCAGGCCGCGGAAGAAGTCGAAGACCTTGGTGACGGCCTCGACCAGTGCGTCGAAGGCCGCCTTGACCTTGGACTTGACCCAGCCCCACCAGCCTTCGGACTCCTCCTTCTTGCGGTCCTTCTCCTTCTGGGCCTTCTCCTCGGCCTCCTTCCGCTTGTCCTGGATCTTCTGGTTGTCCTGCTGCTGACGGTCCTGGACGTCCTTGTCGGCCCCGGCGCGCTTCTTGTCGATCTGGCCGGTCTTGTCGGTGTGTTCGGCACCGGCGTCCTGGTCCGCGGTGGTGATCTTCCCGTCCTGCTCGGTGCGCCACTGCTCGCGTTCGGCCTTGACCTTCTCGGCGGCGTCGCCCCGTTCCCCGGCCTGGGCCTGGGCGTTGTCGGCGACCGCCTGGTCGACCTCGGCCTGGTTCTGCCGCCGGGCGTCGGCCTCGCCCTGCTTCTGCTTGGCCTGTTCGGAGCCCAGCCGGCCCTGGCCCTCGCCGACCGCGGCCTGGATCTGCGGGCCGCGCTCCTGCTGGGTGACGATGCCGATGCCCGGCTTGGTGTCGACGGCGCCGCCTGCCCTGGCACCCCCGCGCTTGCCGCCGCCGGGGACGGAGGCGGTGAGGGTCTCCTTCGGGACGTCCGGGTAGATCCGGTCCTCGCCCATCGGCTTGGCGGTGTCCTCCCGGCCGACGCCGAGGATCCTGCCGGAACTCTCCTTGAGCTTGGCCGCCTGCCGGTCGGTGCGTGCCGGGTCGCTCTCCCCGGTCAGTTCGACCTTGGGGGCGGCGCCGACGGTGGTGTTCAGGGCCGGGTCGGTCGAGGGGACGCCGTCGACGGCGACCTGGGCCTGCTGCACCTCCTGCGCCGAGACCTGGTTGCCCGCGTCGTCGGCGACATTGGGCGGGGCGACCCGGTCGCCGGGGTTCCGGCCTTCGACCTTCTTCTGGTCGGCCGTCTGCTGTCCGCCGTCCGCGCCCTCCGGGCCGACCCGCTCCAGCCGCTCCGTCACGGCTTCGGCGGGCGGCGCGGCCTCGGGTGCGCCGGACTGGGTCTGCGGCGCCCCGGACGGGCGCTGGGTGGTCGGCGGGGCGGCCTGCAGCCGGGCGTGCTGCTCGCCGACCGTACGGTCCACCGAGCCGTCCACGCCGTCCAGGGTGGTGGCCATCTGATCGGGCGGCAGGCTCGCGGCGGTGGCCAGCGCGCTCTGCGGGTCCTGGCCGGAGACGTCGGGCGCGGCCGGCTTCTGCTGCTGCTCCTGCCCGCCCTGGGCGCCCCCGGCGGCGGCCGCGCCTCCGCCCCCGGCCGCACAGCCGCCGGCGCCGCCGGTGCCGTCCTGCTCCGCCTCGGTGGTGGGCTGCTGGGGGCCCGCGCAGGCGCCGCCGCCCGCCTCCAGCGAGGCGTCGGGGGCGGCCTGGGCGGTGAGTCCGCCGGGCGCGTCGGCCTGCTCGGCGGCCGGGCCGGGGGCGGCGTCCAGGGCGGCGTCGGGGGTGGCACCGGGCGCTGCCCCGGGGGCTGCCCCAGGAGCGCTGTCGAGGACGGCGCCGTCCCCGCCGACCGGCCCGCTGCCGCCGACCGGTCCCGGCGTCGCGGGGGCGGTACGGTCCGGGCCGCTCGGCTCGGGGGCCGCCTCGGGTGCGGGTTCGGCCTCGCGCGCCGCCTCGGCGGGGGTTTCGGGCTGCGGCGCCTCCGGCTGCGTGGGCTCGGCAGGGGCCGGCGCCGGGGCCGCGGCCGGGTTCGCGGTGGGTTCGGGGCCGATCTCCTGCTCGACCGGCTGCTCCGGCTGGAGGTCGCGGGCGCTCCGGTCCTCGGCCTCGGTGGCGGGGGTCGGCTCGGGGGCGGCCTGGGGTGCCGCCCCGGGCTCCGCCTGCTCGGGCGGAGCCGGGGCCGTCTCCGCGTCGTCCTCCGGCCGGCTGTCCCGCTCGGCCTGCACCTGCTCGGCCTTGGTCGCGGGCGGCTCGGGGAACTCGGGCGCCTCGGCCTGCGCGGGGGGCGTGCCGTCCGCCGACAGGGTGAGCTGATCGGCTGTAGGGACGGCGGACACGTCGAGGTCGGCGGAGGGCAGGAAGTCCCCGGGCTTGAGCTCGGGCCCGGGGACGGCCGACGACTGCCGGTCCTCGCCCGCGGCGGGCGCGTCGTGGACCTCGGAGTCGGCGCCGGGCTCCATGCCCAACGGCCGTTCCTCGTCAGGGGTTTCGCCCTGTCGGTAGTCGCCTTCCAGCAGGCCGTGCCGGGCCAGCGGGCTGTCCTCGGCCCGCGCGATCGCGTCAAGGCGCTCGGGCTTGACCGGCGCGGTCTGCGGCAGAAGCCCGGCGGCGGGCTCCTGCGGCTTCGTACCGGCCGAGGGCCGGGTGCCGACGCCCTGCTGCTCGGCCTCGGGCGAGCCGGGTACGGAGGCGGCGACCGGCTGGGCGGCGCCCTCCTCGGCCGGTACGGGCGCCTGTTCCGGGCCTGCCGCGGGCGCCTCCTCGACAGCCGACGGCTGCGCCTCCGTGGGGAGTTGAGCCTGACCGGCCTCCGGCTGCGCCTCCGTGGGGAGTTGAGCCTGACCGGCCTCCGGCTGCGCGGCGGGCTGTGCGGCCGGTTCGGTCTGAGCGGCCTCGCCCTCCGCGGGTGGTGCCTGCTGTCCGTCCTGCTGCTCCGGGCGTTCCTCGCCGCCGTCCTTGTCGTCCTTGCCTTCCTGGTCGCCCTGGCCCTTGCGGTGCTTCCGGTGCTTGCGGCGAGCCTTCGGGTCGTCCGACTGCCGTGCCTCGTCGTCGAGTTGTTGTTGCCGGTCCCGCTCCTCGCGGTCCTCCTGGTCGGTCCGGTCGCGGTCGTCGGTGGTCCGGTCGGTAGCATCGGTCACCGGCTCGGGGGTCTGGGCGGCGTCGACGTCGGCCGGGCGGTGCTCGGCGGCCTCGACCAGTTCCAGCACCCGGGTGTAGTCGGAGGAGGGCATCAGGACCGCCAGTCGGTCCAGGACGGAGGACTGCAACTCGGGCGCGAATCTGGCGAGTTGGAGGCGCACCCGGCCGGAGGAGTCGGTCGGGTCGCCGCGCAGTGAGCGCAGGATGCCGGACGCCAGCCGGTCGACCAGGGTGGCCGGGTCGAGCCGTTCGGTGCGGAAGCGGTCGGCGTCGACGGTCGCGTAGCGGAGCCAGCCCGGTGTGGCGCTGGGCGTCGCCGTCGTCGGCCGGTCCCCGCTCGCGCCCTGCTCCGCCTCGCGTTCGACGGCGTCCTGCGGCAGGCTCACCGCGCCCAGGTCGCGGCCGGCCCGCAGGGCGCCGAGCGGGTTCGGGGCCTGGATGGTGTGCAGCAGCTCGTGGGTGAGCAGCCGGCGGCCGTCCTCGGCGGCCGGCCGGTACTTGCCCTCGCCGAAGAAGAGGTCCGGGCCGACCGCGACGGCGTCCGCGCCGATCAGCTCCGTCAGCGCGGCGGAGTCCCGGTCGGTGTGCACCCGGACCCGGCTGAGGTCGTGGCCGAGCCGCGCCTCCAACTCCCGGCGCACGCCCGGGTCGAGCGGTTGGCCCGCGCCGGAGACGATCTCCTTCGGCTCGGGGGTGCGGGCCTTCGGTGCCCGGGTCTTGCGCCGGGCCTGGCCGCCCTGCTTGGCGTCCTGCGCGGAGTCCCGTGCGGGGGCCTTGAGTTGGGTCACGTCCGCCCCCGTTCCACGTGCCGCCCGGTACCCGAGAGCCGCCCACCACCCGAGCGCTGACCACCACCCGACAGCCCGGCGTGCACGGCGCGGGCGAGCGCCTCGCCGAGCCGCTGCGGTGAGGCGCCCGCCGGCAGCGGCGGCAGCCCGGAGAGCAGGTCCAGCGCGCGGTCGCCGCCCGCCGCGAGCGGTACGCCGCGCGTCTCGACCAGGCGGGCCAGCTCGCCGCGGAACGCCGTCGTCAGCCGCTCGTGGTCGATCCGGTCGAAGCCGTCGAGGACCAGCTCGCCGATCTCGACCTCGATCCGTCCGGCACCCGGGTGTTCGGGGGTGCCCGGCCCGCCTCCGTCCCGCGCGTTCACACCCATCCGCCGACCTCCGAGGGCGACAGCGAGCGCTCCAGCTTCAGGTACTCGGTGCGCGCGGCGGCCAGCATGTGCCGCATCTGCACCGGGCAGCCCTCGTCGGCGGCCAGGAAGGCCGCGGACAGCGCGATGTTGCGGATCGAGCCGCCGGCCACGGTCAGTTGGGCGAGCCGCTCGGGGTCGAGGCCCTCGCTGGGGGTCCGCCGGGGGATGACCCGCCGCCAGATCTCGGCGCGTTCCGGCACCCCGGGGAACGGGAAGTCGACCACGAACCTGATCCGCCGCATGAACGCCGGGTCCAGCGCCTTCTTCATGTTGGTGGTGAGCACGGCCAGGCCCCGGTAGGCCTCCATGCGCATCAGCAGGTAGCTGACCTCCAGGTTGGCGTAGCGGTCGTGGCTGTCCTTGATCTCGCTGCGCTTGCCGAACAGCGCGTCGGCCTCGTCGAACAGCAGCAGCGCGCCGCCGCGTTCGGCGGCGTCGAAGACCCGCCGGAGGTTCTTCTCGGTCTCGCCGATGTACTTGCTGACGACCTGGGAGAGGTCGATGACGAACAGGTCCACCCCGAGCCGCCCGGCGACGACCTCGGCCGCCAGGGTCTTTCCGGTGCCCGAGCCGCCGGCGAACAGCGCGGTCACCCCCAGGCCGCGCCGCAGCACCGCTTCGAAGCCCCACTCCTGGTAGACCGTGCCGCGCCGGCGGACGTGGGCGACGATCTCGCGCAGCGTCGCGCGCTGGCGCTCCTCCAGGACCAGGTCCTCCCAGTCGGCGCGCGGCTCGACCCGCCGGCCCAGCTCGTCCAGGGACATCCGGGCCTCCACCAGCCCGGCGTGCCAGGCCAGTTCGCCGACGTCCTGGTCCTTCTCGGCCGCCCGCCGGGCCGTCGCGGCGGCCGACCGGATCACATGGCCGGGCAGGGAGAACTGCGCGGCCAGCGCCCGGAGTTCGGCCTCGGCGATGCCCGGCGCGCCGTCCAGCGCCTCGGTCCAGATGCCCAGCTGCTCCTCGGGGCCGAGCGTGGGCACCGTCAGCCGGGCGCGGTCGGAGGCCCCGGCCGGCCGGGGCTCGTCGCCGGACACCACCAGCGGCACCGCCAGGCTCGCGAGGAAGGCCTCCGCGCCGTTCGGGGACCGCGGCTGCTCCCGGGCCGGCTCCCCGTCCTCGACCAGCAGCGCGGCCGGGATCAGGATCGCCTCCCGCTGCCACAGCCGGGCGAGCTGCTCGCGCTCGGCGGGCTCGGTGGGCAGGTCCTCGCGGTGCGCGACGTAGAGGCCGAGCCCGGAGCGGTGGGCGGCCGCCGAGGCGATCTCCCAGCGGGTGCGGCGGTCGGCGCCGCTCAGCTCGGCGTGCGGCGGGCCGGTCAGCCCGGCCGCGGACCACCCCTGGGCCAGCTCGGCCGCGCACCGCTCGTGGGGTTCGGGCAGTTCGCCGGGCGGCCCGACCCGGGTGAGCAGGCCGTGCAGCCGTACGTCCAGGTACGGCACGCCGACCAGGAAGTGCAGCACCCGCTCGTCGATCCGCAGCCGGGAGGCGGTGATCGCCGTCTCGTTGTCCAGCTCGACCAGCCGGAAGCGGCGCAACGGGCCCACCGGGGTGAGCGCGCTCCAGTGCGGCCGGTCCAGGGCGGCGAGGGCGAGCGAGAAGGTCGGGTATCCGCGCCCGGGGTCGCCGCCGGCCGCGGCGCACCGGGCGGCGGCGGTGGGGTCGATCTCGGGCGCGGCGGCCAGCACGAGGACGTCCCGCTCGAAGGGGGTGAGCCCGAAGGAGGCGGCGAGCGCGTCCAGGGCGGTGGCGGGCTGCCGCCGCCCGGTGCGGCGGGTGCCGGGGGCGGGCGGCTCGGCGGTACGGGTCGTCTCCGGGGTCGACGGCGGGGCCGGCTCGGCGGTACGGCCGGCCGCGTGCGCGTCGACCCGTGCGAGCACGGCGGCGACCGCGGCCGACAGTGACTGCCGGTGCGACTCGTCCGCCAGGCCTTCGCGGTCCTGTCTGCGGCGCGTTGCCATCTCTCCCCCCGTCCCGTCCGTTGTGTCGGTGCGTCCTGTGGTCAGTGCGTCAGGTCCACCACGGGACCGGTGAAGGCCCCGTCGCCGGACACCGTCAACTCGCTCGGCACGCCGTCCACTTGGACCCGGGCCAGGTACACCGTCGGCCGGACGCCGGTGACCGGCACCCGGACCGCATGCGGGTCGCTGCGCGGCTGCGACGGCACGGGCGCGCGGAACTGGTAGCTCGCCCCGGCGCGCCCGGTCGGCGGGCTCAACTCGTCCAGCAGCAGCAGGACCTGCTGGTCGTCCCGGAGTGGAACGTCCAGTCGGACGTCCACCTGGGCCGAGACCCCGGCCGGTCCGTCGGTACGGTCCGCCGTACCGATCGGCGCGGCGATCCGCGGCTGCCGGGCGAAGGTCTGCGCGTTGGACTCCACGGCGAGGTGCTCCGCGGCGGGCCGGCCGTCCAGCGCCAGGCCGTGCAGCACCTGCAGCTGGTACACGCCGGGCGGCAGGTCCGCCGGGACGGCGACCACCAGCCGGTCGTCCCGGATGCCACCCGGGGCGACCGGCACCCGGCGCCCGCCCAGCCGGGCCACGACCAGCTCCGCGCGCAGACCGGAGCCGACCACCACCAGCTCCCGGTCCCTGGTCACCGGCCCCTCCTCGGGCGCGCCGGTGGACCCGGCCGGGCGGGACAGCACCCGCTCGACGACCGGCCCGCGGGACGGCACGGCCCGTACGGTGCGGCGCAGCACCGGCTTGCCCGCGACCGGATCGACCTTGCCCTCCACGAACACGGCGGTGGCCTGGTAGGTCACCGACAGCGCGTAGGGGGTCTGGAGCAGCGTGCTCCACAGCTTGGACATCTCGTCGACGTCCATCGTGGTGGAGGTGAAGCGCACCCGCTGCGGCGAGGCGGCCAGGTCCGTCCCCACGAGGTACGGCTGGGCGGCCGCCTCCTCGATCAACTGCCGCGACAGCGCGGGCTGTTCGGTCAGCGTCCGGACCACGCAGCCGAGCAGCCGCTGGCCCACCAGCTGGGACTCCTCGCCGTAGCAGCTGATCAGGTAGTGCAGGTCGAGGGCGGCGGCCGGCCGGGTCAGCACGGTGCCGTCGGTCGCGCGGGTGGGCGCGTCGTGGTTGCGCAGCGAGGCGTTGGGCGTGACCTGGTAGAGGAACACGGTGATGGTCGGGTCGGCCGGCGGCTCGGTCGGCGGCTTGCGGGTGCCGACCTCGACCGCGAACGGGATGTCGGGCGAGAGCGCGCGGGAGACGAGCAGCCGCAGCGCCTCGGTCACCGTGGCGATCGCGAGGTGGTTGCTCATGCGCCCTCCCCGTTTCGCCCGGCAGGGGCGTGTGCCCGTGCGCGACGTGTGACGGCCCGCAGGCCCACTCGCCTGGTCATGGCCGCTCCCGGTCGAGGTACGCGCCCAGGTCGAGCGCGGGGGAGGGGCGGGCGGCCGCCGCCCGGCGCGGGCCGGCCGGGGCGCGCTCCGCGGCCCTGACCTCCACGCGCCCGATCTGGACCCGGACCACCCGCTCGGCCGGCCGCTGCCGGCCACGCGCCGCCTGAGCGGCGGCCCGAGCGCCCGCGGCGGCCGGGCGCCGGACGGCGGGCGCGACGCCGAGCCGTCCCGTGGCCGGTGGCGGGGCTGCCGCCTGTTCCGGGCCCGGCGGCCGGACCGGTGCGGTGACCGCCGGTGCGGCCGCCGGGCGGGCGGCCGCACCCTCCGCCCCGGGCCCGGCGGGTGCGGCCGGCGCGACGCGAGCGGGCGCGAGCGGGGGCGTGACCAGCAGCGGCGTGCGCGGCAGCGGGAGCGCGGCCGGAGGAGTCGGCGGCGCCTCGCGGAGGGCCGGCCGGAGCGGCCCCTCGGACGGCAGCGGACGCGGTGCCGCCGACGGCCGGGGGAGTGGCGCGGGCCCGGGCTGTCCGGCCTCCCGGCCCGACGCGGCGGCCTCCCCGACGGGCGGCGGCGCCGCCCCGAGCGTCTCGATCCGTTCGAACGGCCCCGGCAGGCGCGGCCGGACGCGGACGGTGTCCCCGCCGGGGCCGCCCTTCGCGACCAGGCGGTCGAAGTAGTCAGGCATCTGCGCACAGCTCCAGGTAGTAGCGGCGCCGCAGCGGGCTGAGCGCCAGGACCTCCGGCTCGCTCCAGCCGTAGGCGGTGGCCAGCAGGTGGACGTCGAGCAGGGTCGCGCGGGCCCAGGCGTCCAGCTCCTCCCAGAGGTAGGAGGCGATGTCCAGTTCGGCGAGGGCCTGCCGGCCGCAGTCGGGGCAGCCGAGGTTCAGCCGGACGTCCGCGCAGGGGTCGGCCGCGGCGGCGGCCTCGGCCACCTGCCGCTGGACCGGCTCGGGGAGCCGCCGGGCGGGCACCGGCTCCCCGTCGTGCTCGGCGCTCAGGACGCACCGCTCCAGCAGGACGGTCCTGGCCTCGCCCGCGGGGGCCTGTTCGGCGGCGGCCAGGTCGCCGGTGGTGGGCAGCCGGAAGCCGACCCGCCAGCCGTCCGACTCCACCCGCAGCGGCCCGGCGGCCGGTCGACCGGCACCGACCACCTGTCCGGCGTCGAAGTCGAACTCCATCTCCTCGGCGCACCCCGGGCAGCCCACCCGTACGGTGAGCTGTTCACCGAACAATTCGCCGCGCAGGCCGAACAGTTCGGCGTCCCGCTCGCCGACCGGTACGGCCAGCAGCTCCTCCGGCCCGGCGGCGGGCCGGGCGACGGCGTGCAGCAGCAGGGCCCGCCCGCTGCGGCCGGCCGCCACCCCGGCCTCCCAGGTGGCCAACAGGGCCGCCTCCCCCGCGAGTTCCATCGCGCTCAGGCCCCTCAGGCCGGCTGCTGGAACGAGGGCTCTTCCGGCTCGGGCGTCTCCTCGTCCCGTTCCCAGCCCTCGACCTCCAGCTTGAGGCTCTGGATGGCCACCGCGTTGGCGTTGGCGTCCAGTTCGCCCAGCACCTGGTACTCGCTCGGCCAGGCCCGGTACAGCTTGTGGGCGACCGCCACCTGGCCGGCCTCGTTGAGCACCTGGATCACCAGGTCCTTGCGGAAGTCCCGGAGCGAGACCTCCGCCCCGCGGCCCGCGCCGACCATCCAGACCTTGTTGGCCCAGCGGTCGAACTCCGGGTCGTGGGTGACCCCGCGCTCCAGGGTGACCGCCTCGAAGTCGGTGCGGCCCGGTGACTTGCGCGGCGCGCTCGGATCGCCCCCGCTGCGGTGCTTCACCACCTCGGTGGTGCGCTTGAGCGGGCTGATCTTGCTGATTCCGGCGACGACCCGTCCGTCCCAGACGACCAGGAACTTGAAGTTCTTGTACGGATCGAACCGGTGCGGATTGACGGTGAACTCGACCATGGAGATCCTAAACCTCGAACTGTCCGGCGAGTTGCTCGATTTTGACGATCACGAATTCCGCGGGCTTGAGCGGCGCGAACCCGACCACGACGTTCACCACGCCGCGGTTGACGTCGTCCTGGGTGGTGGTGTCCCGGTCGCACTTGACGAAGTAGGCCGAGCGCGCGGACGTGCCCTGGAACGCGCCCTGCTGGAACAGCGAGTGCAGGAACGTGCCCACGTTCAGCCGGATCTGCGCCCACAGCCGCTCGTCGTTGGGCTCGAACACGACCCACTTCGTGCCGCGGTAGAGGCTCTCCTCCAGCATCAGCGCGAGGCGCCGCACCGGCACGTACTTCCACTGCGAGCCGAGCACGTCGGCGCCGGCCAGGGTCCTGGCCCCCCACACCACGGGGCCCACCACGGGGAACGTCCGCAGGCAGTTCACCGCGAGCGGGTTCAGCAGGCCGTTCTCCCGGTCCGTCATCGGGACGGTCAGGGCGCGCACCCCGGGCAGGCCGGCCTCCGTGCCCGCCGGGGCCTTCCACACGCCCCGCTGGCCGTCGGTGCGCGCGATCACCCCGGCGACGGTGCCGGACGGCGGGAAGGCGCGCAGCCGCCCGGTGAGCGGGTCGACCAGCTCCAGGTGCGGGAAGTACAGCGCCGCGTGGTCGCCGCGCACCGAGTCGAAGGCGGACAGGCCGGCCCGGGCGGCGTCCAGCGTCGTCCACGCCTGCGGCGAGTCGACGAGCAGGAACATCCGCTTCTCCACGCAGAGCGCCTGGGCGGCCGAGACCACCGTGACGGCGTCGTCCACGTCGGCGTAGCCGGCCAGTTCGGGCAGCACCAGCAGGTTGACGTCCTGCACGTCGCGCAGCGCCTGGATGCCGGTCTTGCCCGCCTCGCTGCCGATCAGGTCGGTCAGCCCGGGGGCCCCGCCGTCCTGGCCGCCGGCGAGCGCGAAGACCGGCGGGCTGACCGAGCCCTCCAGGCCGAGGTTGTTGGCCGCCTCGCCGAGGAAGCGGACCACGTCGGCCGGGTCGGTGGAGCCGGCGACGGCCTGGAGCTGCCGGCCGAACGCCGTCACCCGGGTGCCCGCGAAGACGCGTTTGCCCGGGGCGTCGGGCAGCGCGCGGAGCTTGCGTTCGAGCAGCAGGGCGAGCTCGGTGACGGTGGTCGGCGCGGCGCCGTCCACGGCGGGGTCGTAGATCCTGACCGTCCGCGTCACGTCGCCGATCTTGACCTGGACCTCGTGGGTGAGGTCGGGCAGGGCGGCCGCGAACGGCTTGGAGACGGTGCCCACCGGGTCCGGCCGGCTCGCCGCCCGGACCTTCACCCGGACCACCGCCGAGCCGCTGTTCACCACCGTCTCGGCGAACCGGGGGCTGCCGTCCTGGACCGACAGGTCCGCGAAGGACTCCCGGACCGCGCCCGAGGTGTCGAACACCTGGAGGTTGAACGTGTCGCCGGGCGTGGGCGTCCGGTAGTCCACGGCGACCCGCAGCGTCCCGCCCCAGAGCCCCGGCTCGACGGCCGTGACGTCCAGGACCGGGGTCGCGGTGGAGGTCTGCGTCGAGGTGAGCGTGGCGGCCGCGGCGGCGCCGGTGCCGGCCGCCGCGACCCGGACGACGACCGCGACCGAGCCCCCGTTCAGGAAGAACTGCTGGACGGCGTAGCTGACCGGGCTCTGCGCCGCGAGCCCGCCGAAACGGCGTTCGAAGTCCGCGAAGCTGGTGAGGGTGACCGGCTGGTCGAGCGGGCCGCGCCGGGTGGCCCCGACGAAGGCGGTCACCGAGGTGCTCACCGCGGTGATGGTACGGACGCTGCTGGGAAGTTCTTCGATGTAGACGCCGGGGTAGGTCGGTATCGTCGGCAAATTCCCCCTCCGTTCACTTCGTGCATCAAGGGGCCGATGGTGCCCGATGCAGTGGTGGCAGGCTCAGTTTCATAATCGGGTGACAATTCGTCAAGACCTGAACTGAGAAACTTAATTGTATTACTGCGCCTATTTCGTGGGGTTGCGGAACAGGGAATTCCGCAACCCCGGGTCGGTCTCCCGTCCGGCCGGTCAGCCGCCTTCGGGCAGGTTCCGGTAGTCGGGGCGGGTGGTCGGCGGCGGCGTGGGCGACTCGGTCGCCGTCGGTGCGGCCGGTGTGGTGGCCGCCGTGGTCGGCGTGGTCGGCGTGGCCGCTACCGGCTTGGCGGCCGCCGGCGGGGTGGCCGCCGGCTGCTGGTAGGACGGCGGCCTGGCGGCCCCCAGGAACCAGCCCCAGGTCGCGCCGAACCGGTGCTCCAGGAAGCGGAACACCGCGTAGTAGGCCGTACCGAAGCCGGTGACCAGGGCGGAGGTGACGGAGGCGTTGTCCAGGTGGAGGCCGAGCCGCGCCGCCTGCACCGCCAGGAACGCCACGATGTAGGGCACACAGGTGCGCCACAGGGACAGGGCGATTTGGTACATCGATCCTCCTCGGACGACGTCGGCCGGTGACTGCGGATCAGCCGGCGACCGCGGATCGGCCGGTGACCGTCGATCAGCCGGTGACCGTGAAGCCGTGCGCCTGGCCGAGCCGCGTCAGCGAGTCGATGCCGGGGATGCCGTCCGCCTGCTGCCCGCTGTACCCGTACCGGCGCTGCAGGGCGGCGTAGGCGTCGATGGTGCTGGTCCCGAACGAGCCGTCGACCCACTGCCCGTCGAGCAGCCCCTCGGCGCGGAGCGCCTGCTCCACCGTGTACACGTCGTCCGGGTACGTGGTGGCGCCCTGGGCCGCGTCCGGGTCCTGGCGGGCGGCCGCGACCACCCGGGACTTCGACACCTCGGCCAGCGGGACGGCCCCGCCCAGCAGCCGGCGCAGCGAGGCCTCGCCGGGCACGCCGTCCGCGTCCCCGCCCGAGTACCCCAGACCGCGCTGGTAGTCGGCGTAGTTGAGGGTGTCGGCGTCGGTCCAGTCCGGGCCGGGGCCCTGGGTGTAGTGCGAGCCGAAGTTCGCCGCCACCAGCGCCTCGCCGACGATGGTGACCTGCGGTCCGTGCGCGCCGTAGCCGTACGACAGGCCGCCGACGCTGCTCTGGTAGCGGGCCGGCGTCGGGTCGGGCTGCGGCGCGGGCTGGGACGGCGGGGTGACCACCGTCCCGGACGGGCGCGGCGCACCGGACCGCACCCAGGCGTACAGCGCCGGGCCGGGGCAGTCGGTCGAGTAGCCGTCCTGGTGCCCCTTGATCTCCGGGCCCGCCGGGCCCTGCTGCTCGCAGTACTCGATCGCGTCCCGCAGCCCGTTGAGCTGCTCCGGGGTCGGCTCCGTCGACCCGGAGGAGCCGACCAGCCCGCACACCGCGTAGTGGGCCTCGTTGAGCGGGACGTCGCCGTTGGCGCTGTTGCGCCGGTTCAGGCCGCGGCCCTCGTACACGAAGCCGTGCTCGCAGACCACGAAGCTGTAGCCGATGTCCGACCAGCCGTCGTCGTTCATGTGCGAGGCCTGGAGGCGCCGCACGTAGGCCGGGCAGGTGTCGTGGGTGTCGAAGGCGTACCGGGTGCCCAGGTAGTGCACCTTCACCCCGGCGCGCGCCCCGGCGTACGGGATCGAACCGTTGGGCTCGCGCCATGCCCGCGCGCCCCACTGGTCCCGGCTCACCAGCTGCAGCCCCGGCCAGTCGGGCACCGAGGGCGTGGGATTCGGTGTCGGCGTCGGCGCGGGTGTGTCGGGGGCCGGGGCCTGGCCGCTGCCGGCCCACGCCCTCAACTCGTCCAGCGAGCCGTTGAAGACGTCCGCGTCGAGCGGGTCGTCGCTGTACTGGTGGAAGCGCCAGGAGGCCTGGACGCGCGGCGAACCCGGGGACACGTAGTCCGCGATCCACAGGAAGTCGCCCGCGTTGTCGTCCGTCCGGAACCAGTAGTCCCGGTTGGTGTAGAGCCCGACCAGGTGGTCCGGGTAGCGCTGCTTGACCGCCGCCAGCCACTGGTTCTTCGCCGCGGTCGCGTCGCCGTCGGCGACGGACTGCCCGTACGGCTCGAAGTCCAGCACCAGCAGCTCGCCCGCGGGCACCTGCCCGACGACCCGGCAGAAGTGCTCGATCTCGCCGTCGACCGGGTTCTCCGCGTGCAGGAAGTGGTAGTGCCCGACCACCAGTCCCCGCCCCCGGGCGTCCGCCAGCTTGTCGGTGTACCCCGACTGACCGGTGCGGCCGCCCTCGGTGGCCTTGATGAAGACGAACTCCGCGTCCCCCGGAATGCCCGACTGGAAGTCGGAGACGTCATAACCCTTCGCGTATGCCATCAGGAAGCTCCCCCTTCGCGCCGATGGCAGCTACGGCCGACCCGCCCGGGCCCGAGCCCGGGACGCGACGCCGACCGGAGCGTCATGCCCACCTCACCGTACCCTCCGGTATGCGTCAACTCCCTTGAAATACAAGGGATCTACGCACTTTCGCCGCATCCGGGAGTGGGCCGTTCCGGGCAATATGCCACTGGCACTGGAGGGTCGTACGCCCTGTCCTGCCCCGGTGTGCCGCCGAGGCCGCCGGATCCGTCGGCCGGCTCCGATCGGGGTGCGCGGGGAGGGTGCGCGAGGAGTGCGCGCGCCCTCCTGAGGTCGTACAGGAATCAATGATTCCGGAAATGCTCGATCGCTCACCAAGCACCGGTCACCCCTTGTTGTGACCTTTACCACAGCTTGATGCGGCGGGGCGGATTCCCCTATCGGATTCCCGTGGCCGGATCGTTCCATGATGGCCTGATGTGACATGACCATTCGTCAAACATTGAAATCGAATGGCAATGTGGGCGCCGTCGTACCGACCCTTCTGCACCAGGTGTACTGATCGTGTACACGACGAAGAATGGCTGAACTGTGCGCATGACCCGTTCGGATCGCAACGACGCGACCACGCGGCCCCGCCTCGCCGGCGAAAAGCTCACCCTGGAGGAGTTCTCCGAGCTCGCCGGCCAGGTCGGGGGCTATCCCTATGTGAAAGTCGTACTCGACCGCGACGAGTCGGTGCTCCACTTCATCGACAGCGCCGACGGCACCCTCCACGTCCGCTACATCGCGTGCGAGATCCTCGGCATGTCGATCGACGAACTGGCGCGCGGACTCGATTCGTTCAATGACGACGTGTACCGGAATCCCGACCGTCGCTTCTATCTCGGCACCCTCGCCCGCCACACCCGCCGCGCCGCGGAAAACGGCCACGAGGCCGACACCTTCCTGTCCCTGGAAACCGTCGACGTCGACACCATGTCCCAGGACATGCTCCGGTTCTTCTACCACCGGGTGCGCGAGCACATCGACCCGGCGCTGCCGCTGGTCCTCAAGCCGGCCGGTCACGAGCAGGAGGGCTACCTCGCCCGCATACCGGAGACCGAGATACCGCGCGTCCTGTCCCACGAGCTCTACTCCGCGGCCTCCTACGTACCGCTGAACGCCGGGACCGCCCACGGACGGCTGCGCGTGTTCGGCTCGGAGGAGGAGTACCGGGCCGACCCCGAGCCGCTGGAGTGGCACGACATCGTGGTGATGCCCCGGGTGCCCGAGGACATCCCCCGGGTCTCCGGAATCATCCACACCGAGCACACCACACCGCTCTCCCACATCAACGTGATGGCCGCCGGATGGCGCATCCCCAACGCCGTCGGCGTCGAAGCCGCCGAGCGGATCGACCGCGCCGGGCTGCGCGACCGATGTTGGGTGCACTACCGCGTCGAAGCCGACGGCGGAGAGCTCCTCCTCGAAGCCGCCCGGCCCGGCGACCGCGAGGAAGCCCCGCCGACCCCGCCGGCCGACCGCGTCACCGTGGACCTGCCCGACCTCACGCCCACGCCGGTCACCCCGCTGTCCGCACTGCGCGAAGGCGACCACGTCCGGTTCGGCACCAAGGCCGCCAACCTCGGCGAACTCACCCACCTGCTCCAGCACGGCTCACCGCGCTGGCTCGGCTTCTACAGCGTGCCCCGGCCGCCCCGGGACAACCTGCTGCGCTACCTCGCCCGGCAGCTCGGCCTCCCGGAGGACGCGGACAGGACCGAACTGGACGCCGCCGCGCAGCTCCTGGTGAAGGAGTACGCCCACGTGCCGCGCGGCATCGTGCTGCCGTTCTCCCTCCAGCAGCGCTTCCTCGATTCCTCGGCGGAACTCCGCACCGCCGTCGACCGGCTGGACTCCGCCCTCCGGGACGGGATTTCGCTCCACGAGGGGATGCGGATCGAGGAACGGATCGAGGAACTCTGCCTCGAAGCCCAGCGGCTGATCCGCGACACCCCGCTGCCCGACCCGATCCGCACCGAGATCGACCGGGCGATCGACCGGCACCTGTACGGCGCCCGCGTCCAGGTCGTCCGCAGCTCCTCCAACGCCGAGGACCTGGCCGGCTTCTCCGCCGCCGGACTCTACGAATCGGTGGCCGACGTCAGCGGCACGGACGCCGTCCTCGACGCGGTCCGCGAGGTCTGGGCCTCGCTGTTCTCACCCCGCGCGGTCCTGCTGCGCCGCCAGGCGGGCATCCCCCTGGACCACTGCCGGATGGCCGTGATCGTCCAGGAACAGGTCGGAGCCACCGTCGGCGGCGTCCTGGTCACCTGCAACCCGCTGAGCCCGCAGGACTTCCGCAACGTCTACCTCAACATCTCGCCGCGCTCCGTGACCGACGTGGTCTCCGGCCGGGGCGCCCCGCTCCAGTACCTGTGCAACACCATGGAAGGCGGCAGCCGCACCGTCTCGCTCGGCACCGCCGGCACCGACCTGGACGCCGGGACCAAGGACCTCGTACGCCGACTGGCCCTGATCAGCAGGCTGCTGCAGTCGCACTTCTCGCCCGACGAGACGTACGCAACCCCGGTCGACATCGAGTGGGCGATCGAGGGCGACCAGATCAGCCTGCTGCAGCTGCGCCCCTTCCGCACCGCCGGCTGACGCGGCCGGCCGACACCGTCGGCTGATGTCGCCGGAACACCGCACGGGCCCGCGCACGAGCGCGCCCGTGTGCCCCTCCGCGTCCTTTCCCGCGGCCGCCCACGAGTGAACTTCCCTCAGGAGCAAGTACGTTGAACCGGATTCTGTACGTCTACGTCAAGGGCGGCGCCCCGCTGGAGTACGCCTTCCCGCGCATCGCCGCCTGCGGGGAGCTGCACGTCCTCGCACTGGCGCCGCTGCCCGCGTCCGGCGAGGACGTGTGGCGGCCCAGCTGCACCAGCATCGAGCTGGTGCCCGAGGCGCCGCGCGGGGACGACCTGGTCGAGCTGATCGTGGAGTACGCGAAGGCCATCGGAGCCGACGCGGTGCTGACCCTCTCCGAGTTCGCGGTCCTCGCCGTCGCCCAGGCCGCGATCCGCCTCAACCTGGCCGGGCCCGGCGAGGGGATCGTCCGCGCCAGGGACAAGCGGCTGATGCGCGAGGCCTGGGCCGCCGCCGGGGTGCCGATACCCGCGTTCCGCCGGGTCGACAGCCTCGCCGACCTGGACACCGCGCTGGCCGAGTTCACGCCCCCGCTGCTGCTCAAGCCGGCCTGGGGCGCCGGCTCGGTCGCCCAGATCGTGCTGGACAAGCCCGAGGACGCCGCCCCGGCGTGGGCCGAGATCGAGCGCGGACTCCAGGCCGGCAGCCGGGTCGGCATGAACGAGCTCTACGCCGCCGACACCGACCACGACCGCCTCGTCGAGGAGATCGCCCAGGGCTCCACCGAAGGCTGGTACGAGGAGCCCGGCTACGGCGACTACGTCAGCGTGGAGGGGATCGTCGCGGACGGCGTCTACCGCCCCCTGGCCATCACCGCCAAGCTGCCGACCGTACCGTCCTTCGTCGAGGTCGCCAGCACCTCGCCCTCCGTCATGACGGTGCCGGTCCAGCGCCGGATCGAGGAGGTCTCCCGACAGGCCGTCGACGCGCTCGGGCTGGAGAACTGCGGCACCCACACCGAGCTGAAGCTGATGAAGGACGGCGAACTGGTCGTCATCGAGACCGCGGCCAGGTTCGGCGGCCTGCTCACCACCAGGCAGGTCCACGAGGTCTTCGGACTCGACCCGATCGGCATGCTGGTCCGCCAACTGCTCGGCGAGCGCGTCGACTACCCCGAGGCCATGCCCACCACCGGCACCCGGGCCGCCGCGTCACTGGCCGTCGTCCCGGCCGACGCGTCGGGCGTGCCCTGGCAGAGCACCCCGCTCTGGAACCCGCAGGCCGTCGACTGGCAGAGCCTGCTCTCCCCGGGCAGCACCATCGAAGCCGTCCCCGCCTTCGCGATGCCCGCCGGCCGGCCCGTCCCCGCCTTCGACCCGTCCGCCGGCTCGCGCAACTGGCTCGGGGTCTACCTGCTCAGCGCCGTCGACGCCGCCACCCTGCAGCGCGACTGCAACGCCGTGCTGAACGGCATGGAAGCCGCCCTGCACCGGGCCGCCTCCTGACCCCCCTTCCTCCTCCCATCCCCTCCCTCTCCCTCTTTCTCCTTCTCCCCGAGGTTCCATCATGCGTGTACTGTTCGCCGGCGCACCCGGCCTGGGCCACCTCTTCCCGCTGGTCCCACTGGCCAGGGCGATGCGCGAGCTCGGCCACGAGGTCGCGGTGGCCTCGATGGACGGCGGCGAAGGGGTCGCCGCGTCCGGGCTGCCGTACCTGCCCATCGCGCCCGGGGTCGACTGGCGCAAGGAGATCAGGGAGGCGGGCCGCACCCGGCGGCCCGACCTGATGCGGCGGGTGGTCGAGAGCAACTCGGCCGACCGCGAGGCCTTCGTCCCACTGGCCGCCCACGTCAACAGCCGGGTCGCCGACGAGACGGTCGAACTCGCCGCACAGTGGCGGCCGGACCTGGTGGTGTACGAGTACCAGTTCCCGGTGGCCCTGCTCGCGGCGACCCGCCTCGGCGTGCCCGCCGTCCAGCACGACCTCGGATTCGCCCGCACCCCGAAGCTGCGCGCGCTGATGCTCGCCGAAATGGCGGACACCTTCGCCCGGCACGGAATCGACCGGCTGCCCGACCCGGCGGACACCATCGACCTCGCGCCGCCCAGCATGGCCGGCGACGAGCGGTACGGCTCCTCGATGCGGCCCGTCGCCTACAACGGCGAAGGCGAACTCCCCGCCCAGCTGGCCGCACCCGCCCACCGCCCGCGCATCGCCGTGACGCTGGGCACCGTCCCGCCCAAGACCGACGGTCTCACCAGGATCGAGCGGGTCATCGCGGCAGCCGCCGACATCGACGCCGAGTTCGTCCTCGCCACCGGCGACCTCGACCTCGGTACGCTCGGCAGCCTGCCGGACAACGTCCGCCCGTACGGCTGGGTCCCCTGGCAGGCCCTGCTGTCGACCTGCGCCGCCGCCATCCACCACGGCGGCAGCAGCACGGCCCTCGGCGCCCTCGACGCGGGCATCCCCCAGCTGGTCCTGCCCGACGGCTCCGACCGCTTCATCACCGCGGCTGCCGTCCACCAGCGCGGAGCCGGCCTCAGCGCGACCGCCGAGGAGATCACCCCGGCCCTGCTCCACCGCCTCCTCACCGACGACACCCTGACCCGCGCCGCCCGCGAGGTCAGCACCGAAATCGCGGCGATGCCCAGCCCGACCGCCGTGGCGGAGCACCTCATCACCCTCGCCCACCCCACCCCCTGAGCCACCCCACCCGGCAACTCTCGAGGGCCTGCCCCGAGATCCCCACAGCAGTTGGCCGCCGTGCGACAGGGGCCCACTCGGTCAGCACCGAGACGCCACAATGAGAGCCCCCCGGTACGCACCGGGGGGCTCCCTTTCTGCGCGGGCCTATCAGGTAGGGGAGCAACCCCCGCGAGCGCGGGGCCGACCACACCGCGACCGTGGCCGGACGGGCATGCGGGTCCCGGAGCAACCCCCGCGAGCGCGGGGCCGACACTTCCTGACCTGCGGTGATCTGCGTCAACTGGCGCTGATTGATTCAGTTCGATTCGGTCGGCTTCCACAGCAGACCTCATGTGCCGATCGTTGTTCCTTTGTGAATCCAGGGTGGATTGTCAGTGCCTCGATCTACGCTCCGAAGCGTACTCGGACATGGAGGTCGAGGCATGGTCGATGACCGCTGGCAGTGGTACCAGGCGGCAGCAGCACCACCCTTGGCGCACTCGATGCGGGCATCCCCTAGCTGGTCCTGCCCGACGGCTCCGACCGCTTCTCACCGCGGCCGCCGTCCACCAGCGTGGAGCCGGCCTCAGCGCGACCGCCGAGGAGATCACCCCGGCCCTGCTCCACCGTCTCCCACCGATGACATCCTGACCCGCGCCGCCCGCGAGGTCAGCACCGAGATCGCGGCGATGCCCAGTCCGACCGCCGTGGCGGAGCACCTCACCACCCTCGCCCGCCCCACTCCCTGAGCCACCCCGCCCGGCATCGGGCGCCGACCGATCCGGGGGCCACCGCCCGTCGCCGGACGGTCCGTCAAATCCGCCCCAGGTGCAGCGGCAGGTGGTTCAGCTCCCAGCCGACCGGGCGGTCGCCGGGGATCAGGGTGCCGGGGGCGGCCGCGAGTGACAGTCCGGGGTAGCGGTCGAGGAGCCGACCGAAGGCGATGGCCGCTTCCAGCCTGGCCAGCGCCGCGCCCAGGCAGAAGTGGATGCCGTACCCGAAGGAGAGGTGGTGGTCGGCCTGGGCGGCCCGCTTCCGGGTCAGGTCGAGCCGCTCGGCGCGGTCGTGGTGCCGCAGGTCGAGGTTGGCGGCGTCGAGGTGGGGGTGGACGGCCTGGCCCCTGCGGATGTGCACGCCCCGCAGGACGAGGTCGCGGTCGGCGTACCGCAGGCGGGCGGAGGGTACCGGGCCGCACCAGCGCAGCAGTTCCTCGACGGCGTGCGGTAGCAGCGTGCGGTCCCGGCGCAGCAGGGCGAGCTGGTCGGGGTGGGTGAGCAGGGCCAGGGTGCCGTTGGCGATCAGGTGGGCGGTGGTCTCGTGGCCGGCCAGGACGAGGATGAGGGTCATGCTGACCATCTCGTCCTCGCTCATCGCCGCGTTGGAGGGGCCGCCGTCCGGGCCGCTGTCCGGGCCGACGTCCGCGCTGTCGTCTCGCGCCTGGAGCATCCCGCTGATGAGGTCGCTGCCGGGCTCCGCGCGGCGGCGGTCGATCAGCTCCCGGACGTGCCGGACCAGGGCGGGTGTCGCCGTCCGCAGCCGTTCGGTGTGGCCGGCCGTCAGGTTCCGGCTCCAGTCGGACCAGAGGCGCCGGTCGGGCTCCGGGACGCCGACCAGTTCGCAGATGACGGCGACCGGCAGCGGGTAGGCGAAGTGCTCGACGAGGTCGACGACGCCGAACTCGTCACGGTGGTCGGGCAGTTCGTCGAGCAGCCGGTCGGTGATCAGCTCGATCGACGGGGCGAGGAGCTGGATGCGGCGGGCGGTGAACTCGCGGGACACCAGCCGGCGCAGGCGGGTGTGGCGCGGGGGGTCCAAGTCGACGATGGCGTTGAGGAAGTAGTGGTGCGTCTCCGGCGGCAGCCCGAGCGCGGTCAGGCCGGCGATGCGCGGGTCGGGGGAGCCGTCGGCGGCGAGGGTGGAGGGGGCGCTGGTCAGGCGGGGGTCGGTGAGGACATCGCGGACCTCGGCGAAGCCGGACGCCACCCAGCCCATGGACCCGTCGGGCATCCGGCTCTCGCGGACCGGACACCCGCCGGCGTGCTCGGCGAGTACGGGTGCAGGTACCGGCGCTGGTACGGGTGCCGGCGGTGCTACCGCCTGGTCGTTCGGCATCGTGCGTCGTCCCTTTCCGGGGCGGCCCGGTGCCTCGGGCACCGGTCGGGCCTCTCTGAGGCGGTCGGACATCTCTGCGGCGGAGGGTTCCCGGGAGACGAAGGACGTCCGGGGCCCGGGCCCGCCGGACGCTCACAGGTGGAGCGGGAGGCGGGTGAGGCGGCGGCCCACGCCCGGCACGTGGACGCGTTCCAGCCGGTCCGGGGCGACGGCCAGCCGGAGGCCGGGGAACCGGGCGGTCAGCGCGCCGAGCAGGACCTGTGTCTCCAGGCGGACGAGGGCGGCGCCGAGGCAGAAGTGGGCGCCGTGGCCGAGGGCGACGTGGTCGTCCTGCGCGTCCTGATAGCGGGTGATGTCGAGCCGGTCGGCGTCGGGGTGGTACCGGCGGTCGCGGTTGGCACCGAGGAGCGAGAGGACGACGGCCTCGCCGGCCCGGATACGGGTGCCGTGCAGGTCGATGTCCTGGGCGGCGAAGCGCGGCCGGGTCGCCGGGACGGAGCCGCCCCAGCGCAGCAGCTCCGTCACGGCTGAGGGGAGCAGGGCAGGGTCGTCGCGCAGCAGGTTCAGCTGGTCGGGGTGGGCGAGCAGGGCGGCGAGGCCGTTGGCGAGGAAGTAGGCGGTGTTCTCGTAGCCGACGTTGGTCACCAGCATCGTCATCGTGACGATGTCCCGCTCCGGGAGGGGAGGTTCACCGTCCGGCGAGGGCGTCACCATCGCGCTGATGAGGTCGTCGCCGGGGGTGCGCCGACGCTCCTCGATCAGCGCGAGCACGTGGTCCACGAGGGCGGGCGCGGAGTCGCGGACGAGGTCGGTGTCCAGGCCGTTGAGGTCGTCCGCCCAACGGCGCCACAGCGGGCGGTCCTGTTCGGGAATGCCCACCATCTCGCAGATCACCGTGATCGAGAGGGGGAGGGCGACCTCCTCGATGAAGTCGACGCTGCCGTCGGCGGCCGCCCGTCCGGGCAGTTCGCTCAGGAGCCGGTCGGTGATCTGCTCCACCCGGGGTTGCAGCGCGTGGATGCGGCGCGCGGTGAAGTGCGGTGCGACCGCCTTGCGCAGCCGGGTGTGGTCGGGCGCGTCGAGGTCCAGCAGGGCGCGCAGCAGGTACTGGTTCATCCGCTCCGGCAGGCCGAGCCACCGGATCTGCGCCATGCGGGGATCCTCGCCGGTGAACCCCGGCACGGAGAGCGGGGACTGCACCAGCCGCGGGTCCCCGAGCCCGGCCCGGACGTCGTCGAACCGGGTGATCATCCACGCCGGCAGCCCGCCGGGCAGGGTGATCCGCACGACGGGGGCCTGCTCCCGCAGCCCGCCGAGCACGTCCTCGGGCAGCTCCGGGCACTGCGGATCGAAGATCAACGGGCAGGCGGAGAACTCCGGTTGGCCGGGCGCGGGGGAGTCACCGTCGGAAACCTCGCGCGGATTCGCCGGGCTGGTGGTCATGACGCACCCCACTCTGTGAACGCACTGCTCATGCCCCTGCAACTCCGACCCGCCGGGATCGGTCACGGCCTCGTCCCCCGCAGGTGTGACGCCTGGACACCGCCTTGCCCGCGCCGGCCGAAGCCCGCCGCGGAGTCCGGACGAAGTCCCACAGCGCCACGGCGGACCGGGCCGTCGGCACCAGCCAGCAGCTGACCTGGTCGCGGTGGGAGCAACACCCGCGAGCACGGGGATGGCTCTCTCTATGAGACGCCGGTACGCGCGGCCAGTTCCCTCACGCCTGCCACCGTCACGGGTGCGTACAGGAGGTCTGCCGTCAGTGCTCGCAGTGCTGGTCGGCGGACCTCCTCCGGGGCGACCTGCTCGGTGAAAATCAGGGCTGCGACCGTGCGGCGGTGGTCGCCGAGGTGGTGCCACATGCGCGCGCAGTCCGTGCCGTACCGGGCCCGGCGCTCTGCTGTCGGCAGCCGTCCCGGGGTGATCCGTGCCGCGTACGGGACGCCCTCATCCGGGGTGCCCAGCGCTGTGTGCACGCCGATCCAGTACAGGTCGGCCTGCGCGGTGGTGGCGTCGACCGTGAACAGCTGGGATCGCGGCCGAGTGGTGGCGTCCGCCAAGCGGCCGACCGCGTCCTCGGCGCCCGCCATCAGATTGAGGGCGTCCGTGCGGCGGTGCCCGCACGCCGCCGTGTAGGCCGCTGTCATGAGCAGCGTCGCCGCCACCGCCCGGGAGGTTTCGCCCGGGCCCTGGCCAAGCGATCCGGCAGTGCGGCGCAGGAGGTCGACCGCGGCGGCCGGGCGGCCGGCGCGCCGCATCGTGATCGCCAGGACGCGGGCCGCCTCTCCCTGAACCACGGGGTCACCGCTGGCCTGGGCCGCAGCGAGAGCCCGGTCCGCCGCTGGCCAGGCGACGTCCGAATGGCCCTTCAACGCGAGTTCCGTCGCCAGCACCCAGGCACGGGCCACGTACGCATGCGCGTCCTCCCGGGCCCGGCCGGCCGACGCGTCCCGGGTCGCCTGGGCCGTGCTCAGCAGGCCAGGCAGAGCGGCACCGAGATCCTCGTACCGGGCCGCCGTGAACTGCGAGCGCGCTGCGGCCAGCGCTCGGCCGAGCTCCTGCAGCGACACAGGCACCGAAGCTGTCGGCTCGTAGAGCGCCCCGACGATCCGGGTCGACGCATCCGGCCGGGCCGCGGCCGTCGCCGTTGCCGGGAGTGCCGAGGCTCCGGCGGCTGCCATACCGGCCACGAGCAGCTGCCTGCGGAGCATGACATCCTCCTGATCCGGGGTCACATCTCGCGCCAGAGTAGCCGCTCCACCCAGGCCAAGGGCGTCAAGCTGCAGACCCAACACCTGGACGATCACGGCGAGCGAGTGGTCGGCCGGCCGCAGCAGGCCCGCCTCCACCCGGCTGATCGCGGACGCCGAGTAGCCGCAGGCCTGGCCCAGTTGAGCCTGAGTCATCCGCTGTGCGCACCGGGCGGACCTGATAGCCGTCCCGAGCTGACGTTGGCGCTGACGCGACACGACGCCCCCTCCGACTACGCGGGGCCGCCACCGTATCGGCAGGACCGCGCCCACAGGCAGGGCGCGCACAGGGTGTGCGGAGCACGCACACGGCGTGCGGGCGCTGCCTCCATGCCTCCCTGAGCGGCTGACGGACGGGAAGCCCGGTGAGTGCCCCGGCCGGGCGCCTCCCCATCCACCTCTCACCCAGAGGAGAGTGCGTCATGAGTGCAGTCCTGCTCGACCGCCCCGAGGTGCAGAATCCGGCCCACGACACCTCGCAGCCCGGTAGCCTGCCGCACAGCGACCAGCCCGCGGCCGCCATGGCCTGCCCGATGTGCGGGTCGGGCGCCACCTACCAGACCATGGACGGCCGGTGGGGCTGCACCCAGTGCGGCTCGACCTGGGCCTGAGCAAGCAGGAGGACGGCAGCATGCCGATCTGCGCCGAGTGCTGCACAGCGGATGCAGTCATCGAGGACCTGGACGTGGACCTTCCTCGGCCGTGGTGCCTGGGGTGCGCCACCGCCCTGGTCGCCGCAGGTGACCCGGTGATCAACTACCGGTCCCTGACAGCCTCGGCAGCCGAGTACTCGCGTACTCTGACGGCCCGCAGCACCGCGACGTTGCCGTTCGGGTAGTTGCCGACCGACCACACGACGAACGCGCCCCCGCCCGGCCGAAGCCGAGCGGGGGCGCGGTAGTTCAGAGGCAGAGCCCAGCGAGGACAGCCACCAGCGCGGCCAGCAGCCCCGAGACGATCCCGACGACCGAGGACACCGGGCTGCGCACCTGTCGCCGGTCCGCTTACGGCACTTCCTCGGCCGCAGTACGGGCGCGCTCACCTTCGACCGGGCGCCGCTCGTGGTCGGCGAGCGTGAGTGCTGTGGAGCCACCCCGCGAGCGCGGGGCCGACAGGTGTCGAGGTCGGCAATGCAGAGGTCCGGGCGAGCAACCCCCGCGAGCGCGGGGCCGACACTTGCTGACCTGCGGTGATTCGCTTCAGCGAGCGCTATTTGATTCAGTTCGATTCGGTTGGCTATCCATAGTAGAGCTCATGGGTTGTTGGTGGTGGAGTTGGCTGGCCTTGTGGTGATGGTGGACTGGATGGCAAGTGGCGAGCGGTACTTCGCAGGCGGGCTGACGCTGACCAGGGGCACGGCGGAGGTTCCCGGGTCGAAGACGCTTGGGGGCACCTCCAGCCTGCCCAAGTGGTGCTATGTATTGGTCAGTTGTCCACGTCGTAGGCCACGGTGACCGGGGCGTGGTCGCTCCAGCGCTCGGCGTGGGTGTCGGCGCGCTCGACGCGGGCGTCGGTGGCGCGGGCGGCCAGCGTGGGGGTGGTGACCTGGAGGTCGATGCGCCAGCGGAACGACACCTTTTCGAAAAAGGTCCACCCGTTCGAGTGCAGCCTGTTCGAGGGTGCCTGCTGGCCTGGGCGGTAGGGGACCTCTTGTGAGCATCATCACGGCTTCGGTGCCGGTTCGGGCGGTGGTTGGTTCGCGTGTCTCGGACACGCACGGTAACGAGGGCAAGGTCTCGCACCTGATCCAGGCAGAGACCGCGACCCGGCACGCGCTGGCGAAGGAGTGGGAGATCGTCGGGTCCTTCGAGGATCTGGACGTCTCCGCGGAGGTCACGCCGTGGAAGCGTCCGGACCTGGGTCCGTGGCTGACCGAGCGGCAGGGTGAGTGGGACGCGTTGGTGTGGGCGAAGGTGGACCGGGCGTTCCGGTCCGCGAAGGACTGTGCGGACGTGGCGCACTGGGCGGAGGAGAACCACAAGGTCCTGGTGTTCACCGACGACGGCATCACCCTGGACTACCGCAACGGTCAGGAACGGTCGTTCGGGAACGAGCTGGCCAAGGTCTTCCTGATGCTGGCCTCGATCTTCGCCGAGATGGAGCTCAAGCGGATCAAGGCCCGCGTCACGGCCGCGCACAGGCACCTGCGCAAGACGGACCGCTGGGCCGGAGGCCAGCCGCCGTACGGCTACCGGATCGTCGACCGCCCCGGCGGAGGACGAACCCTCGAACCGGACCCGGTCACCTCCGAAGCCGTCCGCTACATGGGCAAGCTCCTGCTGGAGGAGCAGAGCCAGTGGATGATCGCCACCGCCCTGGAAGCCGCCGGCTTCGACACCCCGGCGACCCACGCCTACAAGAACCAGGGCGACACCTACACGAGCAAGCGCAAGACGCCGCCGTCGAACCACTGGAACCCCACCAGCGTCGGCAAGATCCTGCGCTCGCCGGCGACGATGGGCCTGAAACTGACCGGCCGCTCCGTCAAGGCGAGAAAGATCGCCCGCGACGCCAAGGGCCTGCCCATCCGCATGGCCAAGCCCCTGTTCACCGAGGAGCAGTGGGCCGCGATCCAGGCGGCGATGGACGAGCGCTCGATCACGAAGGAACGCTCGAACGGCGCCTCGCCCTGGCTCGGCGTGCCTCACTGCGACCGCTGCGGCGACCGGTTCTACCGCCAGGTGAACCTCGCCAAGAACGGCAAGATCTACGAGTACTACCGCTGCGCGAAGACGGCCAGCAAGCCGGTCTGCAAGGGGCAATCGGTGAAGGGCGAGCGCGTCACAGCGGCGATCACCGCCCTGGTGGAGCGGTTGGCCGGGCTGGCGATGACAGTGCGTCGGTTCATTCCCGGTGAGGACCACACCGAACAGCTCAACCACGTCACCCAAGCCATGAAGGACCTCCGCGAGGAGAAACGCCGCAACCTCTTCGACTACCCCGGCGGCGACGACGAGTACTCCGAAGCCCTCGAAACCCTCGTCGACGAACGCCGCCGCCTCGCAGCCCTCCCACAACGCCCCTCCGCCTGGGTCGAGGTCGAGACCGGCAAGACCTTCGCCGACGCCTGGAGTCGTGCCGACCAGGAACGGCGCCGCCAACTCCTCCTCGGCCTCAAAGCCCGCCTCTACATGACACCCACCATCGAAGGCTGGCACCTACCCGCCGAACTCCAAGCACGAGTACCGAAGCTGGACCGCGCTGGCAGTTTGGCGTAGGTCGGTTGCCCTGGGATCGCTGTTGGACCCGAAACCTCCGTCTAGGCGGAGCTGGCTGACGGCTGGCGTGGTGCTCCTGGACGTGGCTCTCGATCTCGCCCAAGACGCCGGTGAGCACCGGCAGGGTGTCGTCGCGGCCGGCCGTGGCCACCTGGTCGAACCAGGTGGCCTGCCGGGGTGCCCTGTCACTCTGGAGACGGACGCGCACAGCCGACTCGTCACCTGCTGCTTGACCCTGCGGTTCACCGAAATCGTCGTCGGATCCACCCTCGGCCCCCTCGCCTGGGCCTATGGCGGCTGGCCGACCATGATTGCCGTTGGCGCGACGGCGACGGCCGGCGTGCTGGCGCCCGACGCTCTGTCGGGCGCGCTGTAGAGGACCGTGTCACGGCTCCGTGACTGTGAAACCCGAACCGCTCAGGCGACCGATCCGCCAGCCGGCAGTCATCGATCCCGGCCGTCGACATGCCCGATAACGACCTCGGCCAGATCCTGGCGGCCCCACTCCGCGAGGAAGTCAGCGTACTGACGTGCCTTACCGGAGGTCAGCTGACTGAGCGAACTGGCCAGCATCTCCGCCGCTTCCGGTGCCCTGCCCTGGCGTCGCAGCAGAAGTCCGAGACTCACGGCCGCTGTGATCAGACCGCTCTCGGCAGCCCGTCGAAGGATACGCTCGGCGCGGTCGGGCTCACCTTCCTCGATGAGCGCCAGTCCGAGTCCAAGTGCCGCTTCGGGATTTCCGGCCTCGGCAGCCTGCTCGGCGAGCTCCTCCGCTTCCGCCCAACGCCCCGCGGCGCTGTAGAGCTGGTAAAGGGGCGCTGCGGCCTGCGGGTGTCCGGACTCCAGTGCCTGCGTCAGCGTGTGCTCGGCATCTTCCAAGCGTCCCACGGCCGCCAGCACGCACCCCAGGTTCATCATGGCCGGCCCGGGATGGTCCTCGATGGCGAAGCGAAACAGAACCTCGGCTTCGGCGAGGTGGCCGTCCTCCGCCAGCATCTTCCCGTAGTCGATGGCTGCGGCGCTGTGCCCGGACTCGATGGCTTGTTGGTAGTACCCCTCCGCCTCGTCCCGGCGGCCGGTTTCCACGAGGAGCGTCGCGAGACTTTGCGAAGCGAGCCCTCGATCGACGGCCATGGCCAACCGGAACATCGCCTCTGCTTCCTCCGATCGACCCGACCGGACGAGCACGATCCCGAGATTGTTCGCCGCCATGAGGTGACCGGCGTCCACCGCACGACGGAACCACTGCTCCGCCTCGTCTCCGTCGTCCCCGGCGTTCAGGCGCAGAACGCCGAGGGAGTGCATGGCTTCCACCACGCCGCGGTCGGCCAGTTCACGCCAGATGCGCTCGGCAACCGCGGGCGCCGGCCGGTAGGCATTGACGCCGATCGTGTACCGATCGGCGGGCGAGTGGGAGTTCTCTAAGGCAAAGTCCCAGGACTGAGCAGGGATTTCACTGGTCGTGTGATCGGCCAGGTAGTCGAAGACCCGCCATGCGCCATCGGTCGATGGAATGAGCAGACTCGTCACCCCGTAGTGCACCTTGGTCGCCCAGGCCATCGCGTCCGACCACGACTCGGGACGGAGTACGGGGCCGCCCTCCCTCGCGAGGTAGATGTCGTGCAGTTCCTTCAACTGCCCTTCCGTGAAGGGGCCGCGCATTCCGGTACGAGAGAGGTCCACCGCCGCGGCGACGATGGAGGCACTTCTGGGGTGAGCCCCCGCGCGCCAGGAGCGCCGCCATTCCTGAAGGAGAGCGGGCCCGGCCGCCAGGTACTCCGCCACGCCGTAGGGGCTGTGGTGCTCCACGGCCTCGAGAACACGGCTGTCGCTGCTCTGCGCCGCATGGGCGAGCTCCACCTCGCTCCACAGCCGGTTCAAGTCAATGGATTCCGCGAGATTGAGGACCCTGGCTGCCGCTGCGGCGACAGCTTGGTTGGAGGCTCTGGCGGCCATGGCGCCGTCGGCGTCCGCAAAGCTGTTGAGGAGGAGATGTCGGGAGGACCGCATCGTCGCCACGACAGGAGTTCGCGACCGCGTGAACCTCGCGAGCAGCGCTGGGGTCAACGCCTCTGGGCCGAGGTACAGCTCCAGGTCGTCGAGCCACACCACGCACGGCTCGCTGGTTCCCTCCAGGACCTCGGCCATCGACTGAAGGTCGCTGCCGCTCTCCGGGCTCAGGACTCGGTACTCAGGGAGCACAGCGCGCACCGCTTCGAAGGCCGCACGCGTCTTTCCGGCAGTGGAGTCGCCGACCACCAGCACCAGTCCGCCCTGGACGGCAGCCTCGGAAATCCGCCGCTTCAGGCCCTCGTCGATGTCCCGTGCCACGTACGGCGTGACGCGGTCGCCATCGCCCCCTCGGCGCACCCGGTGCACGCCCGCCTGGAGGACGTCCCAGTGCTTCACCAACGGCCATCGGGACAGGTCCCGGAGTCGATCGGTTCCGCCGTCGGTGGGCGGCTTTCCGTGCAAGGGCTCGTAGTAGGCCCGCCGTACGTCGTCCGCCTCGGGAGTGTGGAGCCTCTGACGCAGTGCGGTCTCGTCCCACAGCTCGATCACGACGCCATGTTCCTTCTCCTTGCGCTTCTTCCATGCGTCCCACCATTTGGCAGTGGCACCATCCATGCTGGAGGGGATGCACAGGATCCAGTTCGCCACCGCGTAGCCGTGCACCGCGGCGGCTCTCACGGCGGATTCGAAGGACTCCCGGATCGCCCGCTGGTGAGTTCCCCCTTCGGTGATCGGCCAGAAGTACTTGGACTGCCAGACGGTAATGGCATCGCCGAGGTCACCGGCGAATGCGTCGATTCCCCAGTCGCCAGGGTTCGCCGCAATGATCCGCACGTTCGGCGTGGTCGCAGCGGCCAGTAGGCCGATCATCGTCTCGAAATCCTCGCGAGCCCCGCCCATGCTGCCGGTACGCGCCTGATGCATGACGAAGTTGATCGGCGGCACACCCGCCCCAACCGTTGCGGTGCTTTCCGACACGGACCCTCCACACATCGAACAGGCGGCAGCCAAGGCTACCGAAACACCCCGTACCTCAGGGCGACCTCGACCAGCGGTGCCCCGTCGAGAACCTCCAACACGGCCCGGCTGTGCTCCACCAACTCCTGCGGCTCCATCCCGCCCCCAACGAGTGACCGACGTCAAGGATCTCCTGAGCCCTCACACATCAACTTCGAAGAAACAGAGGAATAGGTCCAACTCGTCCGGTGCGCTGAACATGACGGTGACATCTGGATTGCGCCGCCGGCGGAGGTAAAGGAGGAACTCGGCGGGCGCGTACGTGGCGGTGTTCGGGGTTGTCCTCCTGGGCAGCGGCCGGCTCGTCGGCGGTGCGGGACGACGGGGGCCAGCAGCGCCACGGCTGGCGGGGCCGGGGCGCCGGGCCTGGCGGACTCCTGGAACTCCGCCCCCTCGTGGTCGGTGAGGCCGAGCTGGACCGGGGGCATCCCCGCGCTCGTCCAGGGCCGCCTCGGCGGCCGGGCGCTCTGCAGCCAGGGGAGCAGCTGATCGGCCCCAGTCCCAGACGGCCGGCAAGGTGGTCGTCACGGATCCATACGCCTCGCCCGGCGACTTTCCGCCAACCGATGCGCGTGCGGGACTGGCTGGACAGTGCGGGAGCCAAGGCTGGCCGAGACCTCCGACATGGTTTCGAGTGTGAACGGCAACGCGGAGGCGACGTGCTGCGCGTGCCTCGAACGACCGGACCGTGGTACGGCCGTCGCTACCGGCCCCGCTGAGCCGACGGCGGGGGAAGGCTGCGGGGCGTCCGTGCGGGAGGGCGAAGAGCCAGTCTCTCCACGAGGGCGTCGAGGCCGGGGTCGGCGCCCGGGACCCGGTTGTCGAAGAGGACATCGGTCAGGACCGCGGTACGGGCGTCGACCAGGAATCCGGCGGCCCGTGTCATCCGCATCTGGTGCTTCTTGGCTTCGAGGTAGTCTCGCAGGAACCGTCGGGGGTCTGCCTGCCCCTGCCCGTCGAGGTGGCTCATCCAGATCAGGAGGTAGCTGTCCTGCCGCGTGGCGCCGCTGATTATCGCCATGGTGTGCGGTGCGCGGTCCTTCCGGCTCCTCCTGGCCAACTGTTCTGCGACACGGCCGAACTGGCGCTGGGTCTTGGCGGATCCGGCGAGCAGGGTCGCGCCCGTGGCCAGCCACCCCGGGGCCCTGGTTGCCGCGACGGCGTCCACGAGGGCCAAAAGCGCGGGATCGCCGTTCATCGTGGGCTTGTCGGCCGGAACGGAGGAATGCCCGAGCCGGTGGTCGTACCAGGTGTCGAGCCTGTCGGTCTCACTGGAGAGCACGTGGACGGCCTCGTCGGAACGCCGGCGCTGCGCGGCGATCGTGGCCTGTCCGAACTGGGGCAGCTCCTGACGCACGATCTCGGGATCCGGCTCGACGTACAGACCCTTGCGGAAGAAGTGCAGGAACAGGTCCAGCTCATCGACCGCGCGGAACTTCATCGTGGTCTCGGGAGCCGTCCTGCGCTGCAGGTACAGCAGCAACTCGGCAGGTCGGTCGACGAGTTCGCAGATCACCCGCAGGTCGTGAAGGGAAACGGTCCAGGGGTACGCGGTGCCGGGCAGCAGGCCGGCCGCGGCGAGGTCCGCGGTCGTCGTCGAGATACCGGAGAGGTCCTCCAGACTCACGGCGACGGTGTGCACCTCCTGGACGTGAGCGAGGTCGAGCCAGGTGCCGTCGCGCAGTCTGAGGCCGTGGTCGACCTCGATGCGCTCCCGCAAGCGGTGGGCCTGCTCGGCCGCCTCCGTGACGATGCGGCCCAGGTTGCTGCGCAGGCGGCGGCTCTCCCCGGTCCGGGCCAGTGGGGTGAGGGCCCCGGCCTTGGTCTCCACCACGATCGCGACGTCGTCGACGACGATCAGCCCGTCGGCTTCCACCGTCTTGGTGTAGCCGGCCGGGCCGCTCCGGGGCGAGGGGTCGGAAGGGTCGGGAACGCGGTACTCGAAACCGATGTGCGCCACCGCGCCGGGAAGATGCCGCAGCAACAGATCGATCGCGGTCCGCTCGACGTAGGCGCCGCGGTGCTTGCTGTAGGCGTCCCACCGTCCCGCATCCTTGAGCCGTTGCTCGATCAGCTCGCGAACCGCCGGAAGCAGCAGCGCGTCATGGACGAGCAGGGCACGCCCCCTGTCGTCTTGGAGGAGCGGGGTCACCCGCAGGGTCGACCGGCCCGTGAAGAACTCCAGCGCCACCTCACGGGCGGCCCGCGGCCGCGCTGGCAGGGTGAAGGCGGACACCACGGCCTGCACGACTTCCGGACGCAGCCCGCAGTGTCCGGCGATCTCGGCGCACGTGAAGGCCGCCGACTCGGCCGGTCGCGCCCAGACGTGCTCCCACGCCCGTCGGGCCGCATCGCGGGAGCGATCACGGTCCTGTGCGGCCGTGTCCGGATCCGTCCCCAGGCTGCCTTCCTCCTCCAGCGTCATCGCGGCGGAGAAGACGCCCCGCAACACGTCGAACCGCCGCTGCCACGCCTCGTTGCGCACGGTGTTGCACGCTTCGAGGACCGCGACGGCGTCGGCCGCGGTGAACCCGAGGACGTCACGGCAGTCCTTTTCCATCAGCGTGCCGCCGAACAGCTCCTGCAGGGTGTCCCGCAGCATGTGCGGATAGATCGAATTGCGCAGCATGACCTCGCGCAGGACAGAGGTCATGCTGATGAACGACAGCGAGTGGGCTTGCGCGGCGTTGCGGAAGAGAAGGAGCAGCGATGCCGCGTGGAAGCAGTCCAGTGCCGCCTTCTGCACCGGTTCGACATCGAAGCCCGCCGGGATCCTCGCACCCGTGCAGGACGACGGGGCAGCGGACGCGTCGCGGGCAGCCACCAGGAGTGCCACGAGTTCGATCACCGCGGCGCTGCCGTCGTGCTCGGAGGCAGGGACACCGGACTCGGGCAGGTAGGAGTTCCGCAGCCGCAGGAGCTCGACGAGGTCCCAGCCGTGATGCGGTGCGATCAGCCGTGTCAACTCGCCGACGGCATGGTCGAGTCTGTCCAGGGCAGCAGCCTCGGCCTGGGCCATGTCCTCGTGCCCCGCGTATGTCCCCAGCCTCGTGATCGCTTCCTCGATCAGGCGGGCGGGGCGTGTCGCCGGGTCCATGCCTAGGAGGCCTACGGGAGTCTGTGCGCTCCGGCGGCTGGCCTTCGAGCGGCGGGAGCGCCGCGCGGACTTCGATCCCACGACGCCCAGGCTAGACGGAGCCACTGTCATCCGTCGAACGACGCTGGCACGCCCGGCTGGTGAGCGCACTGGGCCGGTGGGGCACACCCGGCGACGGCGCGGGTACGGCCCGTCCGCTACCGTTTGACGCGGTTACGGACGGCCAGCACGGCGAAGGCGAGCAGGACGGGCTCGACGCACCGGGTCAGGGAGTCGATGTAGGTGCCGGCCGGGGTGAGGTTCTGGCCGGAGGACCGGAACAGGCCGGAACCGATCGTCACTCTCAGCGCTCTGTCCAGCCGGCGGGCGCTCAGCCGCTCGCTCCAAGGCCCGGTGGGGTGTTCGGACAACGGAGTGACGGTCGTCGCCGCCAGCGTCGTGCCGCTGATCGTGCCGGTCGTGACCTGCTGAGCAGGACGCTGGGGCAGGCCCCACAACGCGAGCAGGACCGTGGACACCAGCATCGCGGCAGCCAGCCATCCCACGGCGCGCAGGGCCCGCAGGGAGTAGCCGGACACGGCCCAGTAGAGCAGCATCAGGGCTCGTTCGGCCAAGGGCCGGGTCTGGTCGTGGCGGCGCATCTCCATCTCGCCGTAGTAGAAGTCCGCCGCCTCCGGCTCGTTTTTGCCGTCCTCGAGTGACTTCCTCAGCCGGCGGTACAGCACCGCCAGGGTCGCGGGCCGGGGGACAGGTGCGCCGGGCGGGCCCGCCGCCCAGCCGGTGGCGCCCCGTGACGCGCGCCAGTGCTGCTCCTCCGCAAGGGTTTTGCGGGAGCTCCAGAGCACCGGGCGCCATCCGGAGCGTTGCAGGCCGCGGGGAGGGCGGGCCATCGGGGTCTCGCCGTCGAGTCTTAGCTTGTCGAGGTTGGCGGTCCCGGTGAGGACACAGGCGGTGAGGTCGGTGTCGGCCAGTGCCAGGTTGGACGCGTCCGCGCCGCTGAGGGATGTGATCGCGGGCCGCGGGTCCCGGCCGGCGAACACGCTCTCGTCGGGTGTCTCGTGGAAGGGCGCAGGGTGGAAGGAGACACCGAGCAGGCTCGCGGGGGCCGCGTCGGCCAGATCGACGCTCGCGTAGCGAAGGCGGAGGGAGGCTTTGGCGTCCCACCGTGTGCCCCTGCACCTGACAGCCGAGGCCGCCGCCGAGAGGGTGACCGTGTCGCAGAAGACCGTGCCGCCGAGGTCCAGGGTGCCGGCGCACAGGAGCGGGCCGAGTATCGAACCCGTCCGGAACGTCGCCCGGTTGAACCGGGCGTGGCCGGAGAAGGCCGCGGTGCCGAAGCGGGCCTCGCCAGCGAACTCGGCCTCAGTGAAACGGGCTTCGGCTCCGAACGCCGATTTGGTGAAGTCGACGGATGCCGAGAACCCGGCTTCGCGGAAGTCGGCGCGGTCCCCGAAGCGGACAGTCCGGAAGCGGGACGCGCCGCCGAACGAGGCCCGGGTGAAGCGCGCTCCCGGCCCGAAGCCCGCGAGGTCGAACCACGCCCCCGACGTGAACGCCGCCCTGGTGAAGTCCGCGTCCCTGCCGAAGACCGCTGCCCGGAAGTCGGCGACACCGTCCTCGAAACGTGCCTCGGAGAAGTGGGCCGCGTCGCCGAAAACCACATTGTTGAAACGTACTGCCGCCCGGAACCGTGCCTTGTCGAACCACGCTGCGCGGAAGGAAGCGTTGGTGAGGTCTACCGGCGCCTCGAACACCGCTTCGCTCAACCTTGCCGGTCCGAACCTCGGCGCGCTTTCAGACGGATGGGTCAGGGCGGTGAGGAGGCCGTCGAGCAACTCCCGCGTGAAGGTGGTGCCGCGGTGGTCGACAGGGTCTCCGGCGGTCAGGCCCGCGAAGTATCCGGCTCTGGGGCCGTCCGGCATGTGGGCCAGGCAAGCGCCGGACCTCGCCACTTCGCGGCCGCGGCAGCCGATGGGATCGTCCCCGCCGGCTCCGTGGCCGCAGGCGGGCCAGAGCGGGCGTTTATCGGTCTCGTGTGCGGGGTGACGGATTGCCATATCGGTCGCACTCTATCCCCACGACCCGCGGGCCGGGCCCTCCAGCCTCCCCGGGACACCGGATCACAAAGGGACCGAGGGCGCGCCGGGGCTACAATCGCCCGCATGACGTTCGAGGATTCGCGCGCATCCTTGCTCGACGCACTGGACGCCGCAGGCAGTCCGGAAGAAATCTTCGAATTCCAGGTACGGATCGCCGACGGGATCAGGGCCGCGGAGCCGCAGAAGACCGACGAAGCCCACCAGCACAGGCATCTCCTGCGGCTCATGGGTGACGCCCTCGCGTGGAAGCTAGTGGACCGCCACACGATCCGGGAGATGGCACGAAGCCGCCGGGATCCCCCGTCCATCTCCTCGCAAGGGGAGGACTTCGACTTCGTCATGTCAGTGGCTCGCAGGGGCCTGGACGGCGGGATTCCCGTCATCTGCGACCTCACCCACCTGCTCGCGGTAGGCGACATCGTCTCCGTCGGCCATGCGTCCGTCTCCGTCCTCGAATGCAAGAACAAGAAGTTCCCGCTCCGTGAGCCGAGCGGGAGGCACGCGCGCCAGGAGGCCCGCGCCCGCCGGGCGTCGGACTACCTCAGCAGAGGCCACGTCACCGGTTCTGACGGGCGAACAACCGTCTCCGTCGACCTGGACGAGCCCCCGAGCGCGTACGGCGTCCTGCGTGACTGCGTCGATCGGGCCTATGCGGGCCCCGACGGCGGAAGCTCCGTCGGGGTCATCGGCGAGAGGGACTTCATCCTCGTCCTCCGGCACGGTTCCAAGACGGTCGGCGAACTGATGGAACCGCTCATGGAGACCGTCAGGCCGGACGGCTGGAGGCTCCCGGTCCTCCAGGGCTTCTCCGGCGCGATCTGGCATCCTTCGCCGTTCCGCGGCAATCCCTACACGCTGCCCCTCTCCGCCGCTCAGCGTACGGACCTGGCAGAGGGAGACATGACGGTCATGAGGATCGTGGACGCCGGCGCGCTTGACTACGCGGGCGACCCGCGCGGCGTGAGCGTGCGTATCGAGGTCCACCGGCGTGGAGAAGCACTGTGCTTCGAGACCCTGGTGAACGGCCGGTCCGTCGAACTCTCGGACCGGTTCATCGACCAGGTCCTGTGGGACTTCAAACCTCTGGCGGGCACGAGGGCCATGGTGGCCGAGGCCGCGGCCCTCTTCGGCCACGTGGACGACGGAAGTCAGACCCCGCCGTTCGCCGCCGCCTCCCCGGCCGTGAACACCATGAGTGGGTTCGCCTACAGGACCGGTGACGACGACCAGGAGCCTGTCGTGACGGTCCGCCTTGGGCAACTGAAAGACGTCGGAGTGGACATCTCGGCCCTCGAAGGTCTTCCCGAGGACCCGGACGACCGAGCGCAGGGAATGACGGCCTTTCCTGTCGTCATGGAATGCCAGGACGGCAGGCTTGCTGTCAGGCTGGTGGAACCCGGCGGGACCGACTGACCACGCGGCCCGGCCACCGACACTGTCGGGTATCCGGAACAGGCCCACCACACAGCGCTTGCGGGACGCATCGAGCCCGAGCGCGCCAGGCCGCTTGCGCCTCAGGACTGCTGGCCTACGACGACACGGTCGTCCGCACGGCTGACGGCTGGCGGATCGGCCACCGCAAGGTGTCGGCGCGGCGCACTCCCCTCGGCGGGAAGGTGGAAGGACGTTCAGGCCAGTGATCATTCGAACAGGCCGTACAGGTCCTTCGTGAGTTTGGTCGGCGGAGGACCGGTGCGCTCGCGGATGGTGGGATAGGCGCGCACGTATTCCTCGGGCGTGAGCGTGTATCCGTTGTCGCGGACCGCGTCGAGGCGACCAGAGAAGCAGAAGCCCCGTTCGTTCCGGTACGGTCCGTCGCGCCTGCGGGCGGAGGACGTCCCCCGCCACGACCGGTACGTGTCGACGATCGTGGCATTCTCTTGGGGCCTCAGCACGCGGAGAGCGCCGTCGGCCGTGGAGCCCATGGTCCGCGCGTCGATGAAGAGGATCTGGTCTCTCCGGTCGTTCCTTCCCGTCCTCGGGTACGGGGCTTTGTCCTTCGCCAGCACCCAGAGGCAGGTTGGGATCTTGGCGTGGGGGAAGAGCTGCTCGGGAAGGGCCACCATGGCCGCCACCAGGTCGGCTTCGATCAATGCACCTCGGATCTGGCGGTCGCGAGGGGTTCGGGAGGACATCGAGCTGCTCGGCAGGAAAACACAGGCCGTACCGTGATCGTCCAGCTTGGAGATCACGTGCTGGAGCCAGGCGTAGTTGGCGTTGCCTGTCGACGCGACGCCGTACCTCCAGCGGTTGTCAGTCGGGTCCACGCTCCGGAGGCTCATGTCGAAGGGCGGATGTGCCATGACGAAGTCGGCTTTGATGTCTGGGTGCTGATCGTTAGTCAGAGTGTCCTCGGGGCGGTCGGCGAGACTTCCGTCGAGACCGTGGATGGCGAGGTTCATCTTGGCCAGGCGCCATGACTGATCGTTCACCTCTTGGCCGAAGAGGGCGACGTGAGCCATGGGGCCGGCCGTCCTCCGGTGCCTCGCGCTGTACTTGGCCGCCTCCACGAGCAGGCTTCCGGTTCCGCACGTCGGGTCGTACACCCGACCTCCCAGTGGCTGCAGGAGCCGCGTGATCAACAGAGCAACAGACGGAGGCGTGTGGAATTCGCCGCCTCCTGGCCCCATCGCACGTGCGAAGCGCAGGAGTAGTGCCTCGTACAGGTAGGGAAGCGGACTGCGCACGGGCTCGCCGTCGGCGCTGTCGATCCGAATCTCGTCGATGATCCCGACGAGCTCGGTCAGGCGGACTTCGTCGATGCCGCTTTGGAGGGGGAGGCCCGACAGAACGTCTGTCAATGACGAGTGTCTGCGACGGATCGCGTTCACTGCGTCGTCCAAGCGCCGACGGAGACTGCGCTCCGGCGAAGGGGCAGTGATCGACGACCAGCGGGCGATGGGCGGAAGCCAGAACGTATGGGCGCTGGTGTACTCGTCCTTGTCATCCAAGAACTCGTCGAGGCGGTCCTCGTCGATACCCAGGCCAAGCACCTCCTGTGTCAGCTCCGCGCGGCGTTCGTCGAACGCTACGGACAAGTGCCGCAGGAAGACCAGGCTGAGGACGATGTCCTGGTACCGAATGGTGTCGAAGGAGCCGCGGAGCTTGTCCATCGCGCGCCAGATCGAATCTGTGAGCTCCGCAGTGGACTTCGCTTCGGACTCCTGCGGCGTTCCGTCCGAGTCCCTCTGACGCGGTGGCATGGGCTAGTGGTCTCCGTGGTCCTGCTTGGCGGTGTGTCCGCGTGAGGCTGTAGCGTGTGCCCAGTATGACCGGTGGTCCGTACAGGGTGGGGGCGCAGGGGGAGTGGAGATGGAGAGCATCGGGCTGGCAGCAGCCATCGAGGAACTGAGGCAGGAGCTCTACCAGGCTCAGGACCTGGGCGCGGGCCAGCAGTTCGCGTTCGGTGTCGAGGAGGCCCAGATCGAACTGCTCCTCGAACTGCGCGACAGCGGCAAGGGCGACGGCAAGCTGAACTTCGGCGTGGCCACCGTCGGCGCGGGAGGCGAGCACACCACCGTCCGGACCCACAAGCTGACGCTGAAGCTGTCGGTCCGTGATCGCGCGGCCGGCGCGACCACGGCCGAGATCAGCGACGACGAAACCGGGTCGTGGGACGAGGAGTGAGATGGATCCGCGCAGACTGGCGCTGATCCGCAGTGGGACCACGAAGGATCGAAAGAGCACCGGGTCGGGTTATCTGATCGGCCCGAGACTCGTGCTGACCGCTCGCCATGTGGTGATGCAGGAGGACGCCGAAACGCCCTGGCCGGAGATCCAGGTGCGGGTGGGGCATCCCGGTGAGGGCGAGGACGCCGTACGGTCTGCCGAGGTCGATGAGGTCTGGCCGCACCCGGACGGCCTGGACGTGGCGCTGCTGCTCCTCAGCAGTGACGTGGTCGTGCCAGGGCAGACGGTGCGGTGGGGCCGGCCGGTCGGCAGGGCCGTGTTGGGTTATGAGGGGCTCGGTTTCCCGAAGGCCAGTACGCAGGAGGGGCGCGAGGTCGAGTATCTCCGGGGGGAACTGTCCCCGTTGTCCTCTGGGGCCAGTGGTCTCTACGTGCTCGACCAGCAGATTGCGCCCGATCCGCGGTCGGACGGCAAGAAGGCCTGGTCGGGGGCGTCCGGGAGTGCGGTCTTCTGCGAGGGCCGGCTCGTCGGCGTGGTCATCCGGGACGATCAGGGTTACGGCAATCGCCGTCTGCGGGCCTGCCCGGCGCACGCCTTCCTGCAGAACGGCGTCTTCGACGAGGTCCTCGGAAAGTACGCCGACGGCACGCCCGAGCTGGCTAGCATCGGCGTGTCCGTACCGGCGGAGCGGCCGTCCACCGCATGGACCCCGTTCGACGTGGAACTGAAGCAGTCGCTATGGCAGCTGATCGGCGGAGACGACTGCTCCGAGCATGTGCGGGAGCTGGCCGAGCAGTTGGACTACTCGGTGCCGGTGGGCTACAAGTCGACCATCCGCGGTCTGGTCGACCTGGTGGCAGTGGATCGACGTGCGCTCGCGTCCCTCAGCAGCCTGCTCGCGGTGACCCTCAACGGCCAGGCCGAGCGTGACGAGCTGACCAGGCTGTTGACCAGAGCGCGTGCTCTCGGTGTCGGTTCTCTGCTCGCCCTGGAGGAGCACGGGCGGCTGCTGGCGCTCCTGCGTGACATCTACTCGGAACACTCTGCTTTGCTTCCCCGGGCCGCGCGCGAGGCCTTGCGGTACGCCGTGCTCCCGGAGCCGCTCTCCCGCCCCGGTCTGGCGGTCGACGACCTGGAGGACGTGGTCGAGGCGCTGGAGGAGGTCTCCGACAGCGAACGCGTCCCGTCGGGGACGCCGCCGGTTCCGGCCCTGCTGCGGGTGGTCGAGTACCTGGCCGCGGCCGTCGGGCCGGAATGTGCTGCGGAGCTCCGGAGCTGGTCCAGCGGTGTCGCCGACCGGACGGGCATCCACCCGAGGGCGCTCTTCGAGCGACGCGAGGACGCCAGGCAGTGGGGAGCCCAGCAGGCCTTGCCGACGACGCGGGTGGTCCTGACACTGAACACTGACCGTGGAACCACGGACCGGCGGTACGTCTGCCGGACCTTCCTGGCTCGGCAGGACGGTACCCACACCCCGCTCCAGGAGTCGACGACGGCGTTCGAGACGCAGGAGGAAGTCGCCCGGTACCTGCGCGAGGCGGTCAAGTTCGCCGCGGACGAGTCGGATCACGACGTGCCGTGGGTGCAGGTCCTGGTGGACCCGGAGGGGCTCGACATCGCCGTCGACGAGTGGAATCCGGGCGCGCCGAACATCTTCGTCCCGGGCCGACCGGTCGGCGCGCAGTACCGGCTCACCCTGAGCTGTCCGGAGATGAGCAAATGGGTCCCCGAGCGCGACGCCGCCCAGCGGCGTCGATGGGAGCGGGGCTCGGCGGAGTCCCTGGTCGTGGACAAGTCCACCGCGACCAGGGAGAAGCTCCAAGACCTCCTGGAGACCAGTTACCGGGACACCAGCCGCGTCGTCCTGCATGGGCCCCGGGACGAACGGCCGGGCCTGCTCGCCGTCTGTCTCGCACTCGGCGTCCCCGTCGTGCTGTGGGACCGGGAAGCCAGTGACTTCGAGGACGCCGAGAAACTGCGGCCGCTCGATCCGGTCGGCAAGCTGGCCGATCTTCCGGAGCGCGTGCGGATCTTCCGGGGTCGGGCATCCACCGATCCCCAGGCCAACTCCGCCCGCCCCGCCCTGGTGTGGGAGGACGGAGGCACGGGCCCGGAATCCTCCTCACTCAAACTGATGGACCCTCGGAAGGGAGCCAACTTCTCATGACCACCACAGGCCGTGGAGTCGACAGCGGACCCCAAGGAGTCGAGGGGGACTGGAGGTTGTTCCGCGGCGACGGGACCGAGCGGGTCGTGGACTTCCCCCCGGCCCCGCCCTGGCGTCGGTTCTCCGCCGAACTGCCGACTGGTGCACGGCCGGGAGAGGACACCGCCGCCTCGCGGCCGTACCTGATCGGGGAGGACGAGGCCGATGTCGTCAACGCCGCCCTGCACCTGCGCCGGCCGCTGCTGGTGACTGGCCACCCCGGGACCGGCAAATCCTCCCTGGCGTACGCCATCGCACACGAGCTCTCGCTCGGCCGCGTCCTGCACTGGCCGGTGAACTCCCGCTCCACCCTTCAGGACGCGCTGTACCAGTACGACGCGGTCGGCCGGCTGCGCGAGGCCAACCTGCGCCGGGACGCCGGTGAGAAGGACCCGGAGATCGGTGAGTTCATCCGGCTGGGCCCGATGGGCAACGCCATGGCCCGCCGGGACCGTCCGCGGGTGCTGCTGATCGACGAGCTCGACAAGGGTGACGTCGACCTGCCCAACGACCTCCTCACGGTCTTCGAGGAAGGCGAGTTCGCGATCCCGGAGCTCGCCCGACTGGCCGAGAGCCACTCCGCGGTCCTGGTCCAGACGGACGAGCCGGACCAGCCGGTGGCCGTCGAGCGCGGCCGGATCCGGTGCCAGGAGTTCCCCGTCGTCGTGATCACCAGCAATGGTGAACGCGAGTTCCCTCCCGCCTTCCTGCGGCGCTGTGTCCGCCTCGACCTGCCCGAGCCCGACGAGCAGCGGCTGCGGGACATCGTGGCCGCCCACCTGGGCCCGGACGCGCTGGCCGGTGTCGAGGACCTGCTGGCGCAGTTCCTCCGCCGCCGGGCCCCTGGCGAGCTGGCGACCGACCAGCTCCTGAACGCGGTCTTCCTGCGGAAGAGCGGGGTCGACCTGGAGGCCGGCCGGCTGCTGGAGGCCGTCCTGCACCAGCTCGGCGGAGCGGTGTGACGGCATGCTCGGGAGGCTGACGGAGGTCCTGGCCAGAAGCGGCGTGGAGCTCTCCGAGGAGGAGCTCCTCGATGCTCTGTGGCTGGCCGGCATGCTCCCGCAGGGCGTCGGGCCGCTAGCCCGCAGGGGCGTTCCCGGCGAACCCCGGCCGCGGTCCGACCACCGTCCCGAGTACCCGGCGGCCGTCCCGCAGGACGCTGCGGAGCCCGTCGGCCGACCTGAGGAGCAGGAGACGGCCGAGCACGGATCGTTCGAACGGCCGCTGCAGGCGGGCTCCCGGACCGACGACGAGCAGCTGCCGAAGGCGGGGGCGGACGGCGCCCGCGCCCATGGCGTCCGGGTCCCGGACAACCCTCAACTTCCGGCAAGCGCACTACGGTTGGGAAAGGCGCTCCGCCCCCTGCGGCAGCGCTTCGTCGACCGTCGGATCCAGGAGTTCGACCTGGCGCGGACGGTCGCGGCGATGGCCGACTCGGGGCTGCCGGAAACGATCACCCGGCCGGCCAGGACGAGGTGGCTGTCCTTGGCCCTGGTCGTCGACGACGGCGTGTCGATGGTGCTGTGGCAGGGTCTGGCCGCCAAGGTGCGCCGGCTGATGGAGCGGGCCGGCGCCTTCCGCGACGTCCGGGTGTACGGCCTCGACGCCCGCAGCGCCGAGGCTCCCCTGATCAGCGCCCGCCCGTACTGTACCGAAGGACCGTTCCGGTCGCCCGCCAGCCTGGTCGACCCCAGCGGTGACACCCTCGTCCTGATCATCAGCGACGGCGTCGGGGAGGCGTGGTGGGACGGCCGGATGCGCGACGCGATCGACCTCTGGGCGCGGCGCGGCCCCACCGCGATCGTGCACGCGCTGCCCACCCGCCTGTGGGTGAATTCGGGTATCCCCGTGCGGAGATGGCGGGTGTCGACGATCCGCCGAGGGGGTCCGAACGCCGCCTGGCAGGTGGCCGACCCGGTGCTGCCCCCGGGCCTGGTCAGGTTCGACGCCCTGCCGGTGCCGGTGCTCGAACCCTCGCCCGCTGCCGTGGCGGACTGGGCACGACTGATCGCGTCGCCCGGCGCGAGCGCGCTGCTACCGCTCTGGAACGGTCACCGGCCGGGCCCGGGAGGGGACTTCGCCGACACCCGACAGGAGGACGAGGCGGAAGCGGTGCTCCGGTTCCGCTCCGCCGCCTCGCCCGAGGCCTACCGGCTGGCGGCACACCTTGCGGCGGTGGCTCCCGTCAAGGTGCCGGTGATGCGGCTGGTCCAGGGTGCCTTGGGCCCGCCGACGGACAGCGGCCACGTCGTGGAGGTTTTCCTCGGCGGCCTGATGCGGCAAGTCCCGGACGGCCAGCCCGGGTTGCTGCCCCAACACCGGCTCTACGACTTCGCACCGGAGACCAGCCGCATCCTGCTGGGCGCACTCGCCCCGAAGGAGCTGCTGCGCACCACGAGCGCCGTCGCCGAGCTGCTGGAGGCCGGCGTCGGTCGCTCCCCGGGCTTCGCGGCCTGGGTGGGCCACCCCGACGGGACGGCTGCGCTCGGGGATGAGCACCGGCCCTTCGGGTGGCTGACGGGTCGGCTGCTGGCGCGGCTCGGCGTGTCGCCGGGGGGAACGGGCGAGGCCGTGCGAGGGGAGACCGGGGCGACGGGCGTGCGGGAAGCCGAACTTGGTCGATCGGCTGATGGCCCGGGCGCGGAGCCTCCGCAGATTCCGCGGGGTTGGTCGCCGTTGTCCCTCTTCGACCCGCAGAGCCTCGGACCGTACACGCTGTACGCCCGATACGACCATGGCTGGATCGACATGCCCATGTACCTGGCACTCGACGAGAACGGCGAAACGGTGTCGCTACGGACACCGACCTCACTGGGTGACCTCGATCCGGAGCAGGCGCGCGATCTGATCCGGACGGAGGCCGAATGCCTCGATCGCATGCAAGGGGTCTTCGCCCCGAAGCTGCTCGACGCACGGTACGACCAGGAGCAGGAGCCCCCGTGGGTGGCGGCCTCCTGTGTCTGGCGAAATGGCCACTCACGGTCCGGTCTTGCGCCGAACATCCGGGCCATCGCAGGGAAGGCTTGGAGGCCGGTGGACATCGGCCTCTTCTACCGGATCGGATACGACCTGGCCTGCGCGGTCCGCCATGCGCACGGACGGGGGCTGATCCACGGATCCTTGACGCCGGAGACCGTCCTGGTCACCGACCGCGATGTGCAGCTGGTCGGGTGGATGACGGCAACGCTTGATGGGGTCCACAGTCGTCACCGAGAGGATTACCCCAGGGATTATGCCTACCGACAAGTGGAGTTCGAACTCTCCGGACTGACGGCGGAGGACGAACCCCAGGGTCCGACGACAGCGGAAGACATGTTCGCGGTCGGCGCCATTCTCATCGCCGCTGCCACCGGTCGGTGGAACTACGTCGGGCAAGTGCCCGACGTGCGGGCAAGTCTGGAGGCCGTGGGCCTCGAATCCTGGATCACCGGTGTCCTCTGGGCTTGTCTGGACCGGGATCCGGCCAAGCGGCCGACTGCTGCCGGCTTGGCGGACTTCTTCGAACAGAAGCTGGTCGATACTGGTGAGTCACTGCAGGAGGAAGCCGGCGCGGATGTCGCGGCCGCACGTGAGGCGGTCAGTCACTACCGGTCGCTGTGGGACCGGGCACCGGAGGCCTTCAGCCCCGGGCTCGCCAGCGCCTTGACCGGCCTCTCCAACCTCTTGGGCAGGGCGGGGCAGCGCGAGGAGGCGTGGGCCAATGCAGCTGAGGCCGCACAGCTGTACCGGGCTCTGGCGGACCAGCAGCCGGACGTCTTCGGCGCCAAGTTCGCCAAGACCAAGAACAACCTGTCCGTCTGGCTGGGTGAGTTGGACCGGCCGGCGGAGGCGCTCACGCTGGTGGAGGAAGCCGCCGACCTGTACCGAGCGCTGTACCGCGAAGGCGCCTCGGTGCCGGTCCAGGCCGGTCTCGCACTGACGCTGAACAACCTGTCGAACCGATGGGCTGGGGCGGGCCAGGACGAGGAGGCGCTGGCCGCAATCGAGGAGGCCGTGCACCTGTACCGGGAGTTGGCCGACTACGATGCCGGGGCCTTCGGGCCCGGTCTCGCGCAAGCGTTGAACAACCTGTCGAACCGGTTGGGCCAGGCGGGCCGGGACGAGGAGGCGCTGGCCGCGATCGAGGAGGCGGTGGATCTGCACGGTGCCGCGATCGATGCCAGTCTCGATGACGTCGCCTCATGCCTCAGCAACCTCGCCGTTCGCCTGGGCAACCTGAACCGATGGAACGTCGCCGAAACAGCCCTGGCCGAGAGCACCAAGATCCGGTTGAAACTCAACCTGACGAACCCCGAGGTGCACGAGGCGGATCTCGCACAGTCGCGCGCGATCGCAGCCTGGTTGGAGGACAGAAGGGCGGCCAGGGGGACTTAGCGCAGCACCGCCGGAGTCGGGCCGTTGGGGCGGACGACGATGCTGTACGCCGCCCCGCTCGGGCGGGAGTGGAACTCCAACCGCCCGAGCGGCAGCAGGAGTTCCAGCGGCGCCGTGGTCTCGCGGAGAGCGAACCTGATGCCCAGGCAGGCGCGGGCGCCGAGGCCGAACGGAAAGTAGGCGCCGAGCTGCCCGGGTCGGTCCGCGCCAGGGGGAAGCGGGCGGGGTCGAAGCGCTCCGGGTCGGGCCACAGCGCCGGGTCGCGGACTGACACACCCCACACTGGTGAGTGGCCGGCTGGGCCTCAAATAGGGCGTCAATCGACTTCCCCGAGTCGTCACCTGTGCCGCGAGGCGACTCCCGCCAGACTGCCTTGGTTTTTACAAACCGAGGCGTTTCCAGAACATCAGCCAACTGTCAGTCAGGGAAGCGGGTCGCCGCAGAGTGCAGTTGCAGTGCCAGTGGCAGCCCCAATCGTTCCTCCGGTAGGGCGTGCGACGAACCGCAGCAGTTCAAGCCAGCTTCCCGAATTTGGTTCAGTGCTTGAGGAGTTGGTCGATGTCGAAGACGGCTGTCACTGGTGCGTGGTCGCTCCAGCGTTCGGCATGGGAGGCGGGGCGTTCGACGTAGGCCTCGATGGCGGTGTCCGCAAGTTTCTGACTGGCCATCAGATAGTCGATGCGCCAGCGGAACGACACCTTTTCGAAAAAGGTCCATCCGTTCGAGTGCAGCCTGTTCGAGGGTGCCTGCTGGCCTGGGCGGTAGGGGGACGCCCATGGGCATTATGACGGCTTCGGCGCCGGTTCGGGCAGTGGTGGGTTTGCGGGTCTCGGACACGCACGGCAACGAGGGCAAGGTGTCGCACCTGGTCCAGGCGGAGTCGGCGACCCGGCATGCGGTCTCGAAGGAGTGGGAGATCGTCGGGTCCTTCGAGGATCTGGATGTCTCCGCGGAGGTCACGCCGTGGAAGCGCCCGGACCTGGGTCCGTGGCTGACCGAGCGGCAGGGCGAGTGGGACGCGTTGGTGTGGGCCAAGGTCGACCGGGCGTTCCGATCCGCGAAGGATTGTGCGGACGTGGCGCACTGGGCGGAGGAGAACCACAAGGTTCTGGTCTTCACGGATGACGGCATCACCCTGGACTACCGCAACGGTCAGGAACGGTCGTTCGGGAACGATCTGGCCAAGGTTTTTCTGATGCTGGCGTCGATCTTCGCGGAGATGGAGCTCAAGCGGATCAAGGCCCGGGTCAGTGCCGCGCACAGGCACTTGCGCAAGACGGACCGCTGGGCGGGCGGGCAGCCGCCGTACGGGTATCGGATCGTCGACCGACCTGGCGGTGGCCGCACCCTCGAACCGGACCCGGTCACCTCCGAAGCCGTCCGGTACATGGGCAAGCTGCTGCTGGAGGGGCAGAGCCAGTGGATGATCGCCACGGCTCTGGAAGCCGCTGGTTTCGACACCCCGTCGATGCACGCGTTCAAGAACCAGGGCGAGTCGTACTCAAGCAAGCGCAAGACGCCGCCGTCGAACCACTGGAACCCGACCAGCGTGGGGAAGATCCTTCGTTCGCCGGCGACGATGGGCCTGAAGCTGACCGGCCGCTCCGTGAAGGCGCGCAAGGTCGCCCGCGACGCCAAGGGCCTGCCGATCCGGATGGCCAAGCCTCTGTTCACGGAGGAGGAGTGGGCCGCGATCCAGGCGGCGATGAACGAGCGCACGATCACGAAGGAACGCTCGAACGGCGCCTCGCCCTGGCTGGGCGTGCCTCACTGCGACCGCTGCGGCGACCGGTTCTACCGCCAGGTGAACCTCGCCAAGAACGGCAAGATCTACGAGTACTACCGCTGCGCGAAGACGGCCAGCAAGCCGGTCTGCAAGGGGCAATCGGTGAAGGGCGAGCGCGTCACAGCGGCGATCACCGCCCTGGTGGAGCGGTTGGCCGGGCTGGCGATGACAGTGCGTCGGTTCATTCCCGGTGAGGACCACACCGAGCAGCTCAACCACGTCACCCAGGCCATGCGCGACCTGCGCGAGGAGAAACGACGAGGCCTGTTCGACTACCCCGGCGGCGACGACGAGTACTCCGAAGCCCTCGAAGTCCTCGTCGACGAACGCCGCCGCCTCGCCGCCCTCCCACAACGCCCCGCCGCCTGGGTGGAAGTTGAGACCGGCCAGACCTTCGCCGACGCCTGGACAAAGGCCGACCAGGAACACCGCCGCCAACTCCTCCTCGGCCTCAAAGCCCGCCTCTACATGACACCCACCATCGAAGGCTGGTACCTGCCCGCCGAACTCGAAGCACGCGTCAAGCAGTCGGTGCACGCCGGAAGCACGGCGCAGGGCGGCTGACGATCGGGATGCATCAGCGGGAGCGCCCCGGTCCTGCACCACTGGCGGTGACTTCTTCGGTACCTCTCCAGCATCACCCTGGTGTGGAAGGAGCGCCGTATGTCTCTCCTTCCGTGTTTCTCGAACCCGAAATCGTCACCGCCAGGGTCTTCGCTGCGGAAGGATGGCTGTAGAACGACCGAAGACTTACTTGCTGAGAGGAGCACGGCCCGCCCATGCCGCCAAAGGGAGGCCTCGCCGACAAGATCGGAAACCGCTACGAGCGCCGGCTCGCACTGTTGCGCCTGCTCGAGCTCTTGGATGAGGCGCATGACTCGGTTCGGTTTCGGCTCGAGCAGCCGGGCGAGGACGACTTCGAGTGGTGGGTTGAGCATGGTGACGGCTCCCGGACCTACGCTCAGGTCAAGCGTCAGCTGGACGGTGATGAACAGTGGACGCTGGCGAAGCTGGTGGGCAGGGGCATCATCAAGGACTTCGGCAGGCAGCTGAAGATCGCGTCCACCGCCAAGTGTGAGTTCTACTCGACTCTGTCTGCCTCCCACCTGCAGGACCTGACCGAGAGCGCGCGCATGGCCGGCGACCTGCAAGACTTCGAGGGGGTTTTCGCGGCCGCCAAGGAGAAGAAGCAGTCCTGGACCAAGATCTGCGATGAGTGGGATTGGTGGGGTCCGGAAGAGAGTTGGCAGGCGCTCCGGAAGGTCACCGTCGGGGTGATCAGCGAGCCGATTCTGGAAACCCTCCTGGAGGCAAAGGCTCGCTGTCTGGTGAGCGGTGACCCGGCGACCGTGGTGAGTCTCCTTGGCACCTACTTGGAAGACCATCTCAGCCAGGAGATCACCGCGCAGGACGTCTGGAACCACCTGGCCACCAAGCAGCTGACCCCTAACGACTGGGGAAGGGACCCCGGCACACGCGTCAGGATCAACGCGGTCAACCAGTCCTACGCTCTCGGCGTGGCGATAGACCGCGGCCAGCTGGCCGCCATCCGGCGGACGGAGGCCGACACCATCTACGGGCCGCTCACTTCCGCTGACGGTCCACCCGTCGTGACGGTCACCGGTGTCGCGGGCATGGGGAAGTCGGAGCTGCTGGGGCAGGTCGTCGAGCAGCTCACTGCACCGCCCGTCGATGCGGCCGCATCGCAGCCTCTAGTACTCGCTGCGCGGCTGGACCGCCTTGCCGGGGAGTTCTACGATGCCGCTGGACTGGGCGCGGCACTTGGCCTGCCAGAATCACCCGCTGTCGTCCTGGCACGGCTGGCCGCAGGGGGACCGGCCGTGCTGGTGCTGGATCAGGTCGACGCGTTCAGCAGCGTATCCGGGCGTCACCCGGAGCGGTTTCATGCTGTCACCGAGACGCTTAGTCAGGCCCGCGCCATGGGAGTGCGTGTCCTACTGGCCTGTCGGACGTTCGACTTCCATGAGGACGACCGCTTGCAAGGCCTGACCGTGCCCGCTGTGGAGGGATTCCAGATCGACCTGGGCCCGCTCCCGGTGCATGACGTGGAGCGGGCACTGACCGCAGTCGGCCTGACGCTCGCCGCGCTGCCGCCCACATTGCAGGACCTCATTCGTACTCCGCTGCACCTGCGCATGCTGGTGATGCTGGGCGATCGAGGCGAGGACACCACCGGAATCACCACGCGTCTCCACCTCTTCGACCGGTTTTTCAAGAGCGTCATCCGCGAGGTCCACCGGATCGAGCCCGGCGCGCCGGCCGAGGAGGTCACCAGCATCCTCGCCGTGCGGCTGAGTACCCACCAAGAGCTGACCGCTCCCGAAGCACGACTGAGTCAGTACCTGGTCACGGTGGACCACCTCATCAGCGCCGGTTGGCTGCGCAAGAGCGACGGCCGCATCGGCTTCGCCCACGAGGCCTACTTCGACCACGCCTACGCCCGCCACCACGTCCATGGTGAGCTATCCTTGCTGGAGCTCCTGCGCAGCGCGGAGCAGCACCTGTTCCGCCGCTCCCAGGTCCGCCAGATCCTGACACTCGAACGGGAGCAGGACCGAAGCCAGTACTTGCGCGACGTCCGTGACGTACTCGCGGCTGCGGACGTACGCCCGCACATCAAGGAACTGGTCATCGCCCTGGTCACCAGCGTCCCCGACCCGACGCTGCAGGAATGGCAGGCCCTGACCGTCCTGGGCGACGGCCGCACCGAGCCTCTGTCGGACCGAGCCCATGCCCTCGCCGCCCGCTCTCCCGCCTTCGGTGAACTGCTGCTGACCCACGGCATCGTCAGGGACTACCTTGCCGACCCGGCCACGGCCGGGTTCGGTGTGTGGCTCTGCAGGATCATGGTCCGCAACAACCCGGACCAAGTCGCCGCACTCATGCAGCCCCATGTCGACGATCCGGCCTGGCCTCCGCGCATCATCGACGTGATCAACCTGGCGCCGCTGGCGAGGAGCGACGCGGCCGTCGAGTTGTTCGAGAACTCGATCAAGGCCGGCGCCACTGATGACCCAAGGCACGACGTTTTCACCCTCCTCTACGCCACCACGGACACGGCTGCGGCGGCGGGCGCCAGGATCGTCGGCGCCTATATGAGCCGCCGGCTCGTTCTCCACGTCGCCGCGCTCTCCTCGGCCGACACCGAGGCGGAGCACGAAGCCGGGGAGAAGTCCGTCGTTCGGGAGCCGGAATCCAGCCTGGCCCTGGCCGCCCCCCGGGACCCTCGCCCCGTGGAGCTTCTCGGGATCGGCTACCACAGCGCCTTGGACGTCATCGGCAAGCTCGCGGGACAGGACCCGGCCGCATTCGTGCGCCACGTCCTGCCCGTTGTACGCGCTGCTAGCGCCGCCACCCGCACCGGCCATGTCACGGACCGTGGGGAGCAGGACGCCACCTTCCCGCAGCGGCCGCCCCAGCCGCCGATGGCTGGAGGTGACAACAACACTGTCCTCGGCCACCTGGCACAGGCCATCCTGGCTGCGTCGGGCGCCGGCGACAGCGAAGCCCACGCCGCCGTGCGGGACATGGCCAAGTCTGGACTTGCCACTGAACAGGTCCTCGCGGCCGCCGGGTTCGCGGCCGGACACCCCGACCTCATCGACAACGCGCTCGCATGGCTGAGCGGGAACTCCTTCGCTCTCGTCCAAGGCTGGGTCTTTGCCCCGTACGGGTTCTCGGCCGAGGCGCTCACCCAGGTCTGCCAACATCGTGCTCCCGAGCAGTCCGCTCCCGCTCAGCAACGGGCCGCCTCCGTAACCAGCCCGGCTGAGGAGGACGGCAGACTGCCCAAGGGCAGCATCTCGCAGATCCTCCTGGCGAACATCCCAGCCTCACAGCTCACCAAGGAGACCCTGCAGCACCGGAACAGGCTCGACACCGAGCTTGGGCGCGTCGATACTCCCGCGAATACGATCCAGCCCCTCGGTGGCTTTGTCCGGTTCGCACCGCTACGGCCGCCGATCAGCCTCCAAGACGTCGAGGCCATGGAGGACGACCAGCTCATCCAGCAGCTGAACGATCACGCTGCCGACGGACACGCATGGCAGGAGGACGGTCAGCTCATCGGCGGGGCGATCAGCCTGGCCGAGGTCGTCACCACCGCGACCGACCACAACCCCGAGCGCTTCACCACGCTCCTGGAACGCAGCGGCCTGCTTCCCGAAACCTACGTCGCCGCCATCCTGGCCGGCCTGGACAAGGCCCGTGCCGGAAAGAGAGCTACCAGCGTTCAGGTACTGCGTGCAGTGATGGCCGCCGCCCCCCGCGTGGAGACGTACGGCCGACAGAGCCTCGCCATTCTCATCGGCAACACCACCGGGTACATCACCCCCGACGACCTCACCACCGCGAACTGTACTCCCCAGGACCTCGTCGCCATTCTCCGCAATATCTGGACGACCACGGGCGCCACCGCGACACCCGCGAGCACAGCGTCCGGGCCTGCTCCCCGACTCCCGAAGGAGCCGGCACCGAAAGCGGAGGACAACCCCGACCAGGGCCAGCTTCACCTGATGGAGTACGGCGGTGACATCGCAGGCCAACTTGTCAGCACCGTCTGGCAACACGCCGAAGGGACAGCCCTCGACGCCCTCCGCGGCCTCGCCGAGAGCCACCCGGAGGCTGCCACGGCCCTACAGGAGGAGCTCCAGCGCTTCGCGTCGAGCCCCGACCTTGTGGCGCGCGTAACCGCCCTTCAAATCGCCGGCCGGACCCAGAGCACCAACAAGGCCACGCTCGCAGAGCTCCTCACCACCGCGCTCGACGCCCCAGGCCTCACGATGCCCCCCGGCTCGGACTACCCGGCTGACTCCCGGATCCTGCTCGCCACCCTGCCCCTCCACACACTCCTGAACACGATCGGCTGGGGAGACTACGCCGCCATCGAGACCTTCGCCGCGCGCATGCTGGACCTGCGCACCGCCGCCAACACCGAAGACTCCACCAACCGGATCCTGGCATCCGTCGCCGAACGAGCCGCCCACAACGCCGCCTTCCTGACCACCTACGCCTACGCGACCGACCGGGCCCCGGCCGCGGAACGTGCCTTCGACGCCGTGGCCGAGGGCCGGGTGCCAGAGCGCCTCGGGGTAGCCACCGCCCTCGCCGATCTACAACCAGTCACCGCCTTTCCCCGCCGACTGGTCGACGCGCTGCTGAAGCTGTGCGACGACCCCAACGATGCGGTCGCCCGAACAGCTCTGACAACCGTCCGCGAACTCCCAGCCACCGATCATCCACACGTCCAGGACCTGCTCACCAACGTCGCCTACACCCGCGCTTTCGAGCTGGACCCCGGACCCGCTGTCAAGGCGGCCATGCGCTGTCAGGAGGTGTACCCCGGCCTCGTCCTCGACCTGGCCGAGTGCTTCTACGAACTTCACGGCAAGAAGACATCAGACCTAAGTTCGGCTGCCGCTGCGCACGCGCACATGCTGACGGAGGTCGTCACCAGCATCTACGCCCGACACCCGGAGGGCGACCTCGGGCACCGAGCACTCGATCTAATCGACACCATGGTCCTGGAGCGAAGCCTCGGTCTTGAGGACCGGCTCGGCAGCCATGACCGTTGACGATCACCGCCTGCGGGATCGGCGTGGGTCAGCGGCGTGTCTGGCGGCAGCTGCGGGGCGACGAAATGTCATCCGCCCAGGCAACGGCTGTGCCGGGCGGGCGAAAGCGCCGGGCCGGTCGTGCGATGGGTAGCGCCTTGCACGTGGTCGCCTTCGCAAGAGCCGGATGACCTCAGTCCGTGGGCGCACGGTACATCGTTGGGAGAGGCGCCCACTCCCACAACGCCGGCCGCCTGGCGCGACGTTGAGGATGAGCAAGATCGTTGCCGACACCTCGGCCTCGCCTGGAAATGCTGCGACGTTCTCGCAGCCAGCCAGACTCCTTGATGCCCGCGCGAGAACGGAATCTCCCGATAGCCCGCCTCGTGGCATACCGGCCGTCCATCATGGAGGCATGACGTCCAGTGACCCCGCCCCAGTACACGCGCGACCCGAGGTCACGGCGGTGACGCGGCAAGACATCTTCAAGTACCTGCGCGGGATGTCGAGCCCCTGGTGGGGAAAGCTGGACGAGGTCACGTTCCTGGAAGGCCTCTACGACCTCGACCGGCCGCCGTCAGAGAACAGCCAGCTCCCGACTGTCCGCGCCGAGATCCAGCAGCACCGGTTCAACAACGACGACCTGGCCGACGACTGGATTTTCGAGGACCCCAGGTTGGAGCTTGCTCAGGGGCCGGATGAGGTGTTGCTCGCCTTTCTGGCCCGGGTGGTCCATCCCGAGGTGGCGGCCGATGTAGAGGAGGCGACTGGGCACGTCGAGGAGCTGAACAGGCTTCTGGCACCGGACGGATGGGGCCTGCGTCCCTATGAGTTCGTTTCCGGTCGTCCGCTGTACACCCCGGTCCGTGTCGCGCCGACGGGCCCGTTGGTCCCGTTGCCGCTGGGCGATGAGGACACAGGCAAGCTCGACCTGGTCCTGGGCCAGACCTTCAGCCTCCTGGACTGCGCCGGCGAGGAGAGCGCACGCGACCTGCTGCGCACCGCGGTTCTGACCCTGCGCCGTGACGGCGGCTTCTTCCATCCCATGCCGGGTGACGGCTGGACAGCGGATACTTACGAGGCGGTCCTGACGGTGGAGCGCGAGCTCGTGCCCGCCTTCACCGAAATGACGAAGGGATTGATCTGGCGGACTCTGGAGAGAGTGCTCGGCCAGCTCGGGCGCATTGACGTCCAGCGCCTCGTGGTCGAAGGCGATCCCCGGCCCATGCCCAACATCCCGCCGGACTGGCGGACCCAGGCCGTTGCACCTGCCACCCCCATCGTTCGCGGCTTCCGCCTCCTCAATCTCACCACCGAGTTCGACGTCACCCGAGGGGACTTCGCCAGCCTGGAGATCCGCGGTTCCCGAGACGGCGATGGGCTCCAGCACCTCTACGACACCCGCGCCCGCCGAATGATCACCGACTTCGTCCTCGATGATCGGCCTCAGGTAGCGACCCTGCTCAGCGTCACCATCATCAAGAAGGGCGACAGCTACACGCCGAGGGTCAAACTCTGGAAGAAGGACAAGAAGAAGGCGGGGGACACCCCTATCTTCCTGATGGTGCCTGATACCGGCGCCACCCGGGTTGTCAAGGCGCTCGTCGATACCGGCGACGTTCACGAGAACTTTTGGAAGGTCATCAACTTCCTCCAGGGCTGCGCGGGCCTGAGCACCCCCGGCGACCTCCACCAGCTGGTGACCGGGGACGAAGCGCAGCTGGCCCAGCTGCTGACCGGTCAGGACCGGACGATGGTTCTCGGTGCGGTCAGGACCGCGATCGGCGGCGGACTCACGGAAGAGGACATCCGGCTGATCAGCAACCGCAAGGAACAGCTCCAGAGGTTTGAGCGGCTGCTTACCGATCCGGACTACTTCCAGCAGGCGGAGAGCCTGGCCACGACACGCGGGCCGGAGGCGGTCTGGCAGGCCTTCTTCGAGGAGAATCAGTGGATCTTCGGTTACGGCCTCAACCTCATCGCCTGTGAGTCCATCGACGACGGCAAGCTGGAACGCATCACCACAGGCGCCAGTATCTTCGGCGGGGCCGGGAAGCGCATCGACGCCATCATGCGTTCCAAGGGCCTGATCAGCAGCATGCTGTTCTGCGAGATCAAGACCCACAAGACGGAGCTACTCGCCAGAACCCCGTACCGATCGGGCGTCTACCAGGCATCGAAGGAGCTGGGCGGGGGCGTGGCCCAGGTGCAGAAGACCGCCAACAAGGCCCAGCAGCTCATCTCCCGTCAGTTCCTCGATCGCATCTACGAGGACGACGGCACCCCGATCGAAGTCGGGCTGTCCACCACCCGCCCCCGACAGGTCGTGGTGATCGGGAGCCTGCAGGAGTTCATCCAGAACGGTGCCGTGAACCCGGAGAAGATCAGCTCCTTCGAGCTGTACCGGACGTCCATCCAGGACGTCGAGATCATCACGTTCGACGAGCTCTACCAGCGGGCGTGTTTCATCGTCGAGGACCGCTGAGCCTGGTTGGCGTAAGAGCATCGGGCCTGGCTCCATCGCGTGGGCATTACGACGGACAAGTCGTCGCCCCCGGCTCAGAGTATGTGGACGATCGACGCAGCTGGTGGATAAAGGCCTCGGACCCATTGATCATGACCGAAATGCGTGCCTCGTAACGTGGCCGCGGATGATTTCGTACGGCACGTGGAGGCGGCGGTTGAAGGGCTCCGAGGCGGCGGGTTCCCGTCGGCGGCAGGTGTGGGCGCAGTCCGTGAGGAAGGCGCGGACGTGCCTGAGGAACCTGGCGGAGGGAGACACGACCTCGCGCGAGCTGAAGGACGTGATCGAGGAAATACTGGCCCCCGAGTACAAGGGGCGGGTGCTCGTCGAGCTCCTGCAGAACGCCCACGACGCGCACCTGGCCAAACCGGGCGACGGGCGGGTGGAGATCCTGCTCGACGAGACCGAGGGCGAGCACGGGGTCCTCTACGTGGCCAACGGCGGCCGTGAGCTGACGCCGAAGCGCTTCGACGCGCTGCGCCGGGTCGCGTCGTCCAGCAAGCGGCCGGACGAGGGCATCGGGCACAAGGGGGTGGGCTTCAAGAGTGTCCGCCAGCTGGCCGAGGCCCCCGAGCTGTACAGCGTCTCGGGCCCGGCCGCGAAGGCCTTCGACGGATACTGCTTCCGTTTCGCCCGGCCGTCGGACTTCGACCGGCTGGCGGCGGAGGCGGCCCCGGACGACCCCGGCGCGGCCGACAAGCTGCGCGCCAACCTGTCCGCGCTGACCCTCCCGGTTCCCGTGGACGAGATCCCGGAGCCGGTACGGCGGTTCCGCCGTCGCGGGATCGTCACCGTCGTCCGCCTTCCCCTCAAGGACGCCGACGCCCGCGCCTCGGCCGCGCGACAGCTGTGCGAACTCATTGACGACAGAGCACCGTTCGAGCTCTTCCTCGACCGTCTGGCCACGGTAGTGGTGACCCACGCCGAGGCCGGCGCCACCCCGAAGCGCACCGTCTTCGGGCGGCGGGTGACCACGCTGTACAAGGCCCGCGACCTCAGGATCGAGGAGGTGACGCTGCGCCGCGGGCGCCTGAAGCTGGTCTTGGTGCGCAGCAAGGTGCCGGAGGAGCGCGTCCTTCCCGCCATCGCGGCCAGCGGCGACATGGGCAAGGCCTGGGACCGGTGGCGCGGGTCCGCCGAGGTGGTGGTGGCGGTCCCGGTGGGCGAACCGCTGAGGGGCGGCCGGCTCTACACCTTCCTGCCGATGAGCACCACGGACTGCCCGGTCGACGGGTACGTCAACGCGCCGTTCTTCGCCCACGTCAACCGCCGCGCGCTCGTCCTCGAGACGCCGTGGAACCAGCTGCTGCTGGACGAGGTGGCCACGGCCTGCGCCCAGGCGGCCGTGCTGGTCGACGAGGGGCGGGTGCGGCTGCCGGGCGAGGCCGTGATCGACCTGGTTTTCCGGCGGAAGGCCGAACTGGGTCGGCTGGAGGAGGCGTTCCGGAGGCTGGGCCGCAAGATCGACGAGGTGGCCTTCATGCCGAGGGTCCACCCGGAGGGCTCCCGCACCTCGTTCGACCACGGCTACCTCATGCGGCGGCCCGAGGGCGTCGAGGTCTTCACCCCGCAGGCCGTCGGCGCGACCGGCAGGGCCGCGATCATCAACCCGGCCCTGGACCCGCTGCGCGCCGAGCGGCTCCGGACGATGGGCCGTTTACTCAGCCTGTCCCTGGAGCCGCCGGCCGACCGGCTCGCCGGGTGGGCGGAGGCCGTGGCCGAGGGGCTGGCCGCAGCCACCGGCACGCAGGGGGCGGACCACGAGCGCTGGGCGGACTTCTACCACGACCTGGCGGTGTCGTTCCCCGATACCACGGAGCTGCGGGGCAAGCGGATCGTCCTCGACACGAGCGGCCGGCTCGTCCCGGCCGGTGCCGGGCACGTCTTCTTCCCTGACACCGGAGACGTTCTGCTCCGGCCCGACGCGCTGCCCGTGCGCGTGCGGGAGCACCTCGCCTTCGTCCATGACGCGATCCCGTGGTCGGCAGGCCGGGGCAGGGTCCGGAGCCGGCGTGCCGCCGGGCGCCGGTGGCTCGAACAGGAGGGGCTCGTGCGGACGTACACCCCGGCGGCGCTGCTGCCTGTCCTGACCTCGGTGATGCGGCAGGACGGGCAGGACGACGGGACCCGGCGGGAGTGCCTCCACCTGGCCTGCTGCCTGTGGAGTGCGCAGGGTCCGCGCGCGGGCCGCGTCGAAGGCTTGCTCGTGCCCACCCGGGGAGGTTGGTTGCCCTCCTCGGACGCGATGTTCGGTCCGGGATGGGCGGGAGCGGCCTCGGCCGTCGACGACATGCTCGTCCGCTTCCTGGACCTGACCTGGACCCTGGACGACTCCCTCCGGCAGGCCCACGACGCACTCCTGCGGCCGGCCGCCGAGGTGTGCGAGGGCAGCGGCACCGATCCGGTCGTGCTCCAGCGCTTCTTGGAACGCCATGAGGTGAGCCACGGCCTGCGCCCGACGTACCACCCTGTCTGGGGGCCGGTGAAGGGGAGCCAGCTCAACCACCCGTGGTCCTTCGACGCCTACTGGTCGATCTGCCCGACCGCCCAGGCGCACCGGGACTGGACGGCGACGGCCCAGAAATGGCGAAACAGACGCGAGGGCCTCTACTCGACCGTTTCCTACCGGCCCCACAACGGCCGGCTGGCGAAGCTCCCCGGCCAGGACGTCTATGCCGGGTTCTCCGACGAGAGCCGTCGGCTCTACGCCGAGCTGATCGTCCACGGCCTGGACACGTGGCTGCCCAGCGCCCTGGAGGCCCGCTTCACCGGAGGCAGCGACCACTCCGGCACCGTCTGGCCGACCCCGCTCGCAGCCTTCCTCTGCCAGGCGCCGTGGATACCGCAGACCCTTGACCACCGGGGCCGGAGCGCCTTCGCCTCGGTCTCGACCGCGTGGTGGTGGAGCGAGAGCGAGCAGCCGCCCGCTTACCTCTCGGTCGTGCCCGCGGGGCTGCGGCAGCTGGCGACCGGCAGGGCGCTGGAACGGCTCGACCTGCTGGGCGTGCGCCGCTGGGCCGACCCCCGCACCGCCCTCGACCGGCTCCGCCACCTGCCCCAACTGTTGCTCGAGGCGCCTCAGTTGCGCCACGGGGTGCATGCCAACGCGATCCGCCGCGCCTACGAGCGGGCCTGGTCGGAGCTACTACCACCCCACTGGCAGGACGGACTGCCGACCGGCGGCCGGTCCACCGACCTGGAAGCCCTCTTGGTCTCCCGGGCCGGCGCCCTGGAGGTCCTCCCCGCCGCCCCCGACGATGAGGCGGCCGAACCGGTCTACCTGCCGGACCCGGACGCCGGCCAGCAGCGCAAGTTGCTCGACCAGGTCCCCGTCCCGGTGCTCCCGCTGGACGACCGAGCCCTGGGCGGCCGGGTGCACGAGTACCTCGCGGACCACGACGGCTTTGAGCCCCGTCCGTGCAGCGAGGCGGCGGTCCAGGTGGTCGCGGACCAGCTGCCCGCACCGCAGGCGCCGAGCACGCCCCTGCTGGAGTTTGCCGGCCCCTGGCTGCGCACCCTGGTGGCCGCAGTGGTGGAGTACGACGAGGACCGCGCCCTGCGTCCGGGGACGGTCACGGTCGCCCGGCTCACCCGGCGTCTGCGCTCCTGCTCCCTGGTGCTCGCTGCCGAGGCCGTCACCCATGTTGCCGGACACGTGCTGACCGCCACCGACCGCTCGGTGTTGCACGACGACCCCGAGCGCCCCTGCCTGGTCGTCGTCCAGGCACCGCCGCGAGCGGACTGGCCGGTCCTGGAGGCGGCCGCGCCGGGCATCGCCGAGCTGGTTGGCGCGCCGTACCGAGCCGACGCACTGGAGATTGCCCTGGTGAGGCTGGGGCAGCGAATGCGGAATCGGGGAACCGCCGAGGTGACGGAGGCCGACCTGGCCGCAGCACTTCGCCTGCCGCTCCACCGGCTGGAGGCGGTGCTCTCCGACCGTGCCTCCGCCCGCTCAGGCAGCGCCCGGATGGTCCCCGTGCTCGCCTGCGAGGACGTCGAGTTGGCGGAGCAGCTACAGCAGCTCCAGGAGACGTTCAACAGCCGTGAGGAGCTGCGCGGCTGGCTGGCCGAGAACCTCGGCGCCGATCGCGCCGAGCTGCTGCTCTCACTCTCGGAGGACGACTGGCAGCGGCTGCTGCTACGGCTCGGCGTGCCGCTGGAGCGGGCCAACCGCGCGTGGGAGGTCCTTGGGCTTGCCACGATCGACAACTCTGCCCTGCATACCCGCCAATTCGAGGCATGGCTGCAGGGCAACCGCGCGCGGCTGGCGGACCGGGTGCGCGACGCGTTCGCGGCCTCCCACCGCGCCGGGCGGGAGCTGGGGGAGTACGTGCGGCTTCGCGAACTGCCGGAGCTCGGCCCCGACCCGGCTTGGCACCGGACGCTCTGGGAGCTCCCCGCCCAGCTGATGGCCGACCACGCGGACCGGTGGCTGGCCGAGCACCTGCCCCCGGCGGGCAAGGACTCGGGGGCGCTGCCGCCGGTGAGCGAGGTCCGGGGCGCGTATGTGGGCTTCGTGCACGCCCGACTGCCGGAACTGCGCAGCCTGATCGAGCGCTGGGTCACCCGGCAGGGGGGTGCCATGGAGTTCACCTGCCCCGGGGCGGCGCGGGTCGCCCAGGAGATGGAGGCGGAGGGGCTCCTCGACTTCGCTCCGCTGACCCGCAAGGCACTGATCGCCTGGCTGCGCTCGCGTGGTTACTGGCCGGACGGGATGCCGGCCACGACGAACCTCGCCGATCTCGGGCTGGAGGGCGACATGGCGGGCCGTCAGCCGTCGTCGCCGCGCGACGGCCGGGCAGCGGCACCGTCGGGGCGGTCCCAGACGCCGACGCTGGAGTTCAACGGTGAGCTCCTGCCCATAGGGAGCGACGACCTGCGCGAACTCGCGCGCACAGTGGTAGCCGACCTTACCGAGGCGCAGCTGGCGACGCCGGTCGACGTGGTGCCCCCCGAGGCCCCCGGCCCCGCTGCCGCCATCCCGCGCCAGCGCGGATCCGGCGGCTCAGGGAACGGCACGGGCGGCCTGCGGGAGTCCGGCAATGGCGAGAAGCCCGTCGCGGTCGGCCTCGCCGGCGAGGTGGTGGTCGGCGCCTGGCTGGAACGGCACTTCGGGGTGCCGCCCGAGGAGTCGTGGAAGTCGGAGATGCGCCGCCACGTCCTCGCCGACGGGCTGGGCAACGACAGCCTCGGCTACGACTTCCTGATCCGGGACGGCGAGCGCACGCTGCTTTTCGAGGTCAAGTCGTCCACCGGCGCGGACGGCGACATCCACCTCGGGGACACCGAGACGCGGGCCGCACGGGCGAGCCAGCTGGAGCCCGACGTTGAGTACCGGATCGTCTACGTCTCCCACGTCAACGACCACGAGCGCCGGAGGATCACCCCGCTGCCCAACCCGTTCAGCGAGTCCGGCCTGACTAGCTATCAGATCGTCAGCACCGCGATGCGACTGCGCTTCGTCCTGCCACAGGAAGAGTGACGGCGCTGCGCCGGTGCCCGGTCCCGGCCGGTTCACCGGCCGGGGTGGAGAATTCGTGAACGGGCGAAGCCGTGCTCGACGCGGGCGCAGCTCTACATGACACCCACGATCGGAAACTGGTGTCTACCTGCCGAACTCGAAGCACGAGCACCGAAGCTGGAGCGCGCTGGCAGCTCGGCGTAGGTCGAGTGACCCGGGATCGCTGTTGGATCCGAACCCCCGTGAAGGCGGAGCAGACGAATTGGCCCGGGTATGCCCGGACGGGTTGGTGTTGGAGACGCGAACTCCCTTACCACAGCCGCGGTATTCGCTTCCCTCGTGCCGCTTGGCGGGTCCATCGTTGTGGGGGCGCCCGGATGTGGCGGGCGGATGATCAGGAGGTTGATCTGGTGGCAGTGACTTGGATCGGGCGACGTCGGTACACGACGAAGACGGCGGCCGGCGACGCGGTGCGCAAGATTCTGCATGGGAACCCGATCGGCACCGAGTTGGCTGGCGAAGAGTTCGACCTTGTGCGGGACCTTCTCGACATGCACCACGAGGCCGAGGAGAAGATTGGCGTAGGCGTGGCTGGCATCCGGATCGCCCCTCCGCAGAAGGGCAAGTACCCCGGGTTCGAGGTGGTGCGGACGGACGGCAGTACGATCGACTTCTCTTACAAGACTTGCCTCACTACCCCGAGCCTTCGATCCCAGGTACACAACGTGATGCAGGTGGAGATCGAGGACAAGAAGGCCGCCTACTTCGAGTCGCGGCGCGCCGCCGGGACGTTCACCTCTGACCTGTCCGGAGTGCCGTTGGACACGAGCGACACCGCCGTGAGCCACTTCCGGGGCCCGGCGTTCGCCCAGATCGCCGATGGGTTTGCCGCCGCCGAGGGCGGGTGGGAGGCCATTGAGCTGACCCCTTCGACCGACTACGGCCTCGGGCTGTTCGTCGATCGCGACCAGGCCGACCGGTGGCGCGCGCATTGGCAGGATCGGGCGGTCCTCGGTCTCCTGACCCAGGCGGAGAACCGTAGCCGCCTGCGCGCCTGATCGCCGACTGCGGCCCCGGCTTCTGGGTGAGGGCCGGGGCCGCGCTGTTCCTTCTGCCGGGTTGTCGGTCGTACCGGTTGCGTGTCAGGAGCGATATTGGTGGTCGACGTAGTGGCAGCCGGGACAGCACGCAGAGTGGTGACGGTGGCAGGCGGCTGCGGACGGGCGAGGCGGGGCGCCTCCGCATGGGCAGAGCTGACGACACCGTCGACGAGGTCGCCATCCTGTTCCCCAGGGCACCTCCGCGTGCGTGGGCCCGACATGCGGCCGGACCATGAGGCGAGGAAGCGGAAGCTGATCGAGGAGGGTCAGTTCGTACGGCGTCACAGTGACGCCCAGCCCCGGATTGCCAAGACCTCCGTGTTCGGGAGCCCCTCAAGCGGCCTCGGTCATGGGCGATGGTCATAGGCACACGGTCCAAGGAGGGGAAGGACGAGTGTCGAGGCTGGCTGAGCCCACTGAGGAGGTCGGGCTCCACCGCGGCCCTGGCGCGGCAACGGCAGAAGAGGGTCCTGGTACGAGGCTGCAGAACTGCCTCTGTAGTAGGCGAGGGGTTTGATGAACGCCGCCGAGCTGGCGATCCCGCGAGGTAGCCGTTTGCCGTAGTTGGGTGATTCGACGGGGCTGGGCGAGCTGAGGCGGTACCCTCAGCTCAGCTTGAGGCTCCTGGGGCAGTCGCACACAGCTGCTCATACCCATGGCAAATGCGGGGGGACCGTGTCTGATTTCGTGGAGTTCAACTTCCCGGACGGTACCGACGTCTTGGTCGAGGTGTGGCCTACCGAGCATGCGACTGCTGCTGCCGATGCGCTCCACCAGATGCCTGGCAGCTCGGCAATCGAGCCGGTGGGGATCGGTGCGCGTGTCGTGCAACATGCAGGCCAGAGCCTGAATGACGCCTTTGCCCCACTGGTTCCAGTCCTCAGGAGCTTGCACGACCAGGTCACGCGGCTTCCGCAGGCACCTGAAGAGCTGACCGTCGAGTTCGGGATCAAGCTCACGGCCGGGCTGAAGCTCGCGATCATCAGTGGTGGCGAGGCTAGCTTCAACGTCTCGGCAACCTGGCGATTGAACAGCACAAGTGTGAGCGAAGTCGGTGGTCCCGAGGCAGTATCTGAGTGAGCCGGAGCGCTGGAACGGTGTATCCACCGACAGCGGATGAACCGATTCGTTCCGCGTTTGCCTCGGTGCTGCAGCCCGATGGACGGGTAGTCGGCGGCGGAGTCCTGGTGGCGTCTGCTGAGCCGGGGCAGGTGGAGATTCTTACGTGCGCACACGTGGTCAACCTTGCATTGGGGCGTGACCAGTTCGCTGCCGACGAGCCCAACGAGGCAGACACGGTGACGGTGGCCTTCCCCGCGGGCCCTGGCGTCCGGGCACGAGCACGCGTCAGCGGCTGGTGGCCGGCACGCTCGCTGGACGGCGCCGGGAGCATGCTCCGTAGCGCTGACCAGCGGTGGCGCGGAGATATTGCCCTGCTGCGCGTAGCTGATGTGCTTTCGCTTCCGGGTCGACCTATCCCGCTCGCTGCCCCGCAACTTGGGAAGGAGGCCTGGACATGGTTCGGGAGCGGCGAACCTACAACGATCGTGTCCACACGGGTTGCCGGAGTGGCCGATGAGTGGCTGGTGCTGGGCGGGTCGGCGACCGGTCATGCTGTGCAGCCCGGCTACAGCGGAAGTCCGTTGTGGGACCGCGAGCGCCAGGTCGTCATCGGCATGCTCGTCAGTGCGCATCACGTCCTGCCCTACACCAAGCTGAATAGCGCCGATCCGGCCCGGCAGAGCTATGCGATTCGGGCAGATACGATCGCGGAGCACTGTCTCGGATCGTCTCGAGGTCAGTCTGAAGCCCAGTCGTCTGACGTACAGGCACTGCTACAGGCCCAGCGCAGCGCCGCCCGGGCGTTCCCCTATCGGGCGGTGGGACTTCACCGCCAGGATCCTGCCACGGTCTATGTGCGTCAGCAGGTCTCGACATCGCTCGTCGCCGGAGGTGCCATGGCCTCTCACCCAGACACCAATGTCGCAGCACCAGACCTAGAAGCCCTGAAGCCCAAGACCGTAGAGGCGGCACTGGCCGCACACCGCCACGTCCTGCTCATCGGGGAGGCCGGCTCCGGGAAGTCCAGCCTCACCCTGCAGCTCGCGACCCGGCAGCTGCTTCTAACCGGCGGGCGGAGCGACATCACGCTCCTGCCCGTCCGTGTTCTGGCCCGGGATTTGGCGGCTCGCCCGCACACCCGGCTGATGGCCGCCGTCGCAGACGCGGTTCGCGTGAGCCTGGCCCGCTTCTTGCCCCACAGCTTGGATCCAGGCCTGTTGGAGTCACAGGTACCCGGAAGTCGATGGCTCATCATTATCGACGGGCTCGACGAGGCCACAGACCCGTTGGAGCGCAATGAGCTCACCCAGCGGCTGATGGTGTTCATGGAGCAGTCTCGCGACTACCACCTACTGGTGACGACACGTCCCCTGCCAATGGCTGAACGCCGGGCGTGGGAGAGGGACAAGGACCTCACCCAATACACGATTGAGCCCTTTCGCCATGACCAGCGTGCCGAATTTGCTAAGGCGTGGTTCGCCCAGGATGAGGGTCTCGCCCACCGGTTCCTTGCTGAACTGGGGGAGGCGCGATTCGCGGAAGTCGCCTCTATTCCACTGCTGATCACCGTTGCTGCCATCGTCTTCGAAGAAGACCCCGAACACCCACTGCCCGCAAGCCGGTTCGACCTGTACGAGCGTTACTTCTCCTACTTATACGACTCGCGGGCCCGGCAACTGATGGATGATATCCGTGCGCGCCTGGCAGGCTGGCCGCAGGCGGAGAGTATTGCGCAGGCCCTCATCGAAGCACGTGTGAATCTCATCGAGTATCTCGCGCCTCATGCATTGCATACCCGGTCCCTGCTGGCCACTGCTCTGGACTGGCTTCGCCGCGAAGGCATCGCGCCTCAGCCACTGCCGCCCGACTGGTCGGCTGTCGTCGCTTCCGTACTGACCTCCACCGGGCTGCTCGCGCACGACGGCGATGGATTGCGCTTCAGCCACCACACCTTCGCCGAGCACATCTGTGATCTCTTGGATGCCCGGCGCCTTCCGTCTCGCTTCGATCCCGACGAGGCGGCGTGGTGGCGAGTCCTGCGGCTCGCCTGCGCTCCCGGTGGCGCAGCGCATCAACGAACCATTCTTCACCGTGCCTTGCTCAACAAAGAGGCCGAGGAACTCCTCGACTGGCTCCTGGCTGGCAACGACCTCGCCCGAATCCTGGCTGTCAAGTTGCTGTCGAACGGTGTGCCAGCAGCCCGAGGGCAGCACGCCGCGCTCGCTCGAACCCTCGACTACTGGCTCTGGCGCGCTAGACATGACCGGCAGTTTCATGATCACGCCATTGCCGCGCTCGATCTGCTCCGTGCGGTATCCCGCCCCGTCGAGCGAGTCTTGCACGCCGTCATCGACGACGTTGCAGCACCGGAGCCACTTCGCATCGCCGCCTCACGAACCCTGCTACGGTGCGGCGAGCCGCACCGGGCACACGCTTTGAAGGCGCTGCAACGTCTCCTTGCTGACACCGGTGTCTCCGGTAGGCGTCGGCTAGAGGCCGCCCGACTGTTGCTGGATTCAGGGCAACCGGAGATGGCGCAAGACGGCCTGATGGGCCTTGCCGGAGGTGGTGCATCTGTCCATCCCTTCCACCGCCAGTGGGCGGGGGACATGCTGGCCGGCGAAGTTGCTCAGGCTATGCCGCTGGAACTGTGGCCCGTCCAGCCTGGCGATACGCAGGGTCATTCGTTTTCGATGGTGGTAGATCCACTCAACCTGGACAATCACCCCGAAGAGCATCCGGCCGGATGGCCCAACCCGATCACGCACCGTTGCCCGTCGCCGGGGCTGGAGCCGGTTGCGGACAGGCAACAGGATTCAGAGGTGCCAGGGGGCATCGGAAGTTTCCTCTCTTTGGATAGTCGAGCACGGGCCGAGGACGTGATTGATGCGGTGGCTGAGGTACTGGTCAACGCGATTGCGAGCGGGCTGCGAGGCCACGGCGAATCCCGAGCCACGGGAGGCCGAGGCGTTCAGTACTGGCCGCTGGTCGCGGCCTGGCTTTCCAATCACCGACCAGCCGCTGGATCTCGACTCGCAGATCACATTCAGCAACTGCTGGAAAGAACGCCGGCCCTCACCTCGTCGGTCACCCATAACACAGCGCAGCTCGGCAGGACGAAGCGGCTTCTACTGGCGGCGCTTCTGGCCCACGGAGACGCCGTGCACCAGCGGGCAAGCCTCGCGTTGTTGACGCCCGACATGACCGCCTGGAACTTCGTGGCTGTCACCGCCGTGCTAGGTACGCTCGCATTAAGGTCCACCGAGATGCGCGGCCAAGTTACGGAGCGGGTCTGCCTTATCGCGTTGGACCTCAAACTGCCCAATACCGCCCGTGCCGCGATCGTCCAGGCGCTCCGCCTCCTTGATCTCGATGCTGCCGTCCACTTCCTCACTCGACGCCGCACCGCCGACCCTTATATCGTGGTCTCCACCCTTCTGGGGCTGGGCGCGGAATTCCGGGCTGATGCCGTCAGCTACCTGGACAGCCGAGCCGCAATAGGCCTCACCAATATTGCGAGTAGCTGGTGCCAGGCGGTCGACGAGTTGATCCGCACGACTGTTGCCGCTGACCGTGATGAAGCACTCCGTCTGCTCAAGAGAGCCGCTAGTCGCTCCCGAAACCCCGCGGAGAGGCTGACGATGGCGACCGCTCTTGCCAGTCATGACCCTAAGTCAGCTATTGCACATGCCAGCGAAATCGCGCAAGGCCCTGGCACCGCGGGGATCGACAAGATGAATGCCGCACGGCTCCTGAGTACATTGGAGGGCTCGGATGCTCAGGTGGCACTGCACGTCCTAGATGCTGTGCGCGGGGCAGTGCAACCACTGGAGCTCGCCGCGCTGGCCGCAGATCTCGCGCATATGGACCCGACCGTGCGCGACGTGTCGGAAACGATCCTCCGGGCGCAGTTGGCTAGTGGTGATCTCGATCTGATTGCGCGAGAGAGGGTCTTGCAGGAGTTGGCGGACCTCGGACCGCGTGCTCGCGCCGGCCTGGCCGATGACATTGGTGCCCTGTCCGGCCAGGCGGTACTGAGATGGCCTGAGTGGTTTAGCACACTCGAAGGCGTGGCGCTCTGGGGGCCGGATCTGCATGAAGCCGCGCAATCCGCGCTCGTCGACCATGCGTTGTCGCCTGGTGACAGCGACCGTATCGCCGCGGTCAGGCGAATCGGCACCCTGGAGTGGCGAGGCGCCGGCGTTCGTGCTTCAGACATCCTGACTGCTCTCGCCGAGTCCAACGTCGAGACCCCGGCTATTCGTGCGCTTGCCGCCCGAAAGCTCACGGCCTATGACGACCAGTGTCGACTGACTGCCCGACATGTCCTGGGCATGCTGACAACTAGGCAGGAGCTGCCCGCGCTCCTAGCGATCCAGCTATGCATGGAGCTGGCCCTGGCAGGTGAGCATGCGCAGGCACTCACCCGCCTTTCGGGGCTGGCGTTGGACCACACGCTGCCGGACGCCCATCGTTCTGAAGCAGCCAGGCTCATGCTGATGATCGACACAGCCTGCGGCGGCATCACCGTCGCCACGCTGACCAACATGGCGGCAGACGCGACGCTGTCCTGTGACACCCGGCAATGGGTCGCGGACGCCCCGTTGATTATCCGGCGTCACCCGCAGACACCTTAGCGACCAGCAGAGCCCACCAGTTGATCGAACCACCACGAGCTCGATAGGCGATATCTCCGATCACACCGCGAGGGTTCGATGGCGTATGGGAGTGCGATGTACACCTTGCAGTAGTCTTCGCTGCCGCGGTTCGGGCCGTTCTGGAGGGCCTGAGCGTCGCTGTGGTCGAGGCTGGCCGTGACGGGTCCATTTACGGACGCTTGGCCTGGTGGATAGTCAGGCCAGTCTGCGACTCCCGGCCACTCAAAGCTACCCTCGTCGGCTCATACCTGTGCCTACGCGCCGACCTCATTCCGCAGATGTGGAAGGCAAGGCACGGCCGACGCGGCCGCACGGCTGTGCCCTGCCCGATGTCGACGTGAAGGCAGGCCATGTGCGGTCTGAAGTTCCACGAGGCACTCCCCGAGCGCCTGGCCATGGCCACACTCGCTACCAGGCTCGCGAACCTCGATCCGGCGACGAGCGTATTGTCCGAGCCGGTCAGGTTCACGCTCAGAGCAGGGTGAGAACCTCGGCCTGCCCGGTGGCGAACTCGGTAGCTGGTAGATCGAACAGCCGGTTTCCACACGATCTTAATCCTCTGACGGCAACCGAGGAATGCTCCCGGAGCTTGGCGGGGCCAGAGCGCAGCTGGACACGCTTCTCCAGATTAGGCCGTGCAGCACGTCGGTCGTGCAGAAACTGGATTCATCGATTGCCACTGCGATGAAGGGACACGACATGGCCGAGAATGTCACCAGCTTCGAGCCGCGAGCCTCCGAGGGCCGTACGAGCTCGAAGGAGCCGCAGGTCTGCGAGCGGGCCGATGTGCTGCGCGCACACGACGCCTGGGCCCTGCCGCTCGAGGTCCTCCTTGACCTTCTCAACGCCACAGCTCGCGAAGCGGAGATGCCGTACAACGCGCTCGGCGCGATGCTCGGCGATCCGTCGAGAGGCCTGCGCATCTACGTGCGACCCGGTCAGACGGACCAGGACCTCTCGCGACTCATCCGCAGGCTCATCGGGTACTACCTCGGGAAGCCCGGCACCGGCATGTGTGCCGCGCCGGCGTTCGAGTCCGACGGCGAGTTCGAAATCCTCAGCGTCCCCAGAAAGCGCGAAGGCACAGTGGCTGACGCGGTTGCCGACGCTGACCGGCACACTGCAGCGGACATCGAGGCGCTCTACGAGGAGAGCCGCTGGGCCCCGCTGCGTGGCTGGCGCACCGACGAGGAGGTGATCGACGAGTTGAAGGCGATCGTCGTTGATCGCCACCATGGTCTGGCCGACGAGCTGCCCTCGGATGCGCCCGCATTGCCCGAGGGCATCGGCGCCGCGGTCGCCTTCGGCTACGACAAGGACGGCGAGAGCCGTCCGCTCGTCTACGTCGACCCCAGCTTGCCGAGCGGGCTGCGTGCCGATCTGTGGGGCTTCTGTGTCGCGCTCGCCTCTGGAGGCGACCTGGGTGGCGCCGAGCCGAACGTGGACGGCATCTTCTTCGTCGGGACTCAGCGCTCTCCCGTGATCGGGCCCGGGGCCGGACTGCTCGCAGCCCTGACGCTGCAGAGGCTGGGTCGGCGTCCGGGAGACTGCGGGTTCCAGCTAGTGAGCGAACCGGTGATGTCGTCGGAGCAGCTGCCGGGTGCCGCGTGACGACAGCCGTAGCCTGAGTGCCGGGCCGTAGGTCGCCGACGCTCCGCGGGGAAAGGGCACCCGTCAGCCCGTCATCGGCACCCTTCTTCGTGTCGTCCCCAGGCGATCTTCCCTTCTTCGCGCAGCCGCCCCCGTTGTGGCCTGCGGCCCGTGCGTGAAGTTGGCTGGCCAGCCTGCCGGTTGGGTGAACTCCCGGCGCACTGCCGGTGCCAGCGGTTACGGTACGGATCATGCGCTGGCTCGGGACGGGGAGATGCGAGCGGAGGGTGTGAGTCTCTGTCGAGCACGCGGTGGTCATGGGCATCGAGCGGCGGGCGGAGCCAGCGCTCGCATCGAGCGCCACCCGGATTCTTCCGGTTGCTGATGGCCTGACCGGGCCGTGAATGTCACTGGGGCATGCCACCGTTGAGCGGGATGCCGACGAGGGAAGGGGAAGTGGCCTGGATGGCAGAACACGAGGGCCCGAGCGACACGGCGCCGACATCATTCGACCTTGACTCGCTCGCGGTGGGAGACCGGCTCAGACTCTTCAACTTCACCCAACGCGACGATTCGACGGCCTACTTGTGGGTCTTGAGGGCAATGAACGTCCTGCGTGCGGTTCACCAGGTACAGGTTCACACTGCTGATGTGGCCCGAGCGCTGACCGAACTCGGCGAGACGCACGCCGATGCGCCGGCCCCCGATGATCTGAACCTGCGGAACATGCTGGATGTTCTCTCGGGTGAGCAGGACCGGGGACGGGAAGGCGGCAAGGTTCTTCACCGGGTCGAGGACGCATCCCGCGCCGGAACGCTTGCTGCGTACCGCAACCGGCAGTCGGTCTACCAGTTCACGGAGATTGGGTACCGGGCCTACACGGCGGTGGAGGCCGTGATCGGGGCCCGAGTGGAGGACGCGAACCTTTCGCGGCTCGTCTTCGCCGACATCCTCGCGGACCTGACGGCCCTGGCGACGGCGAACCGCAGCGCGGACCGCGAGGAGATCTACCGGAAGCTCTCCCGACTGGACGCGGTCCTGGAGGACATGACCCAGCGCTCCGCCCGGTTCTACCTCACGCTGAACGACGTCGCCCGCACCACGGACATCTCGCCCGAGACGTTCCTGCGCCACAAGCACACCCTTCTCGCTCACATGAGCGACTTCTCGGCGGAGCTAGAGCGCTACACCCCCCGCCTGCTCGACGCGGTCCGCGAAGTCGAGGACAGCGGCATCGAAACGATGCTCGACCGCGTTGCCGATGTCGACGGGCGGCCCATGATGAGCGTGGCTGCCCGCAGGGAAGACTGGCGACGACGCTGGATGGGGCTTCGCCAGTGGTTCGTCGCCGAGTATCCCGCTGAACCGAAGGCCGTCCAGCTGCAGAGCGCCACCCGCGACGCGATCTCGGGCGTCATTGCTCTCCTGCGGCAGGTCACCGAATCCCGGCGCACTGGCGTCAGCCGCACCACCCAGCTCCGCCACCTGGCGGCCTGGGTCGCCGGAGCCCCGGACCAGCAGGCGGCGAACGCACTGATGGCCGCAGCGTTCGACCTGCGCTCCGTGCGTCACCTGGCCGGCGCCCACGACGATGACGAGCAGATCTCCAGCCGCTCGACCTGGTGGGACGCTCCCGGCGTCGAGATCAGTGTCAGCCTGTTCAAGCACGGCAAACGCCCCGCCCCCGGCGGGCCGCAACCGGTGCGCACCAGCCGAGGAATCCGCGCACCGCTGCGGCAGAAGCATCTGCAGAGCCGAGCCGCGGAGAGAGCCGCCGCGAGCGGACTGCTCGAGCACGGCGCCCACGACAGGATCCTGGACGAAGCAGAGACACGGGCGGTACTGAAGCTGCTCACCCGCGCCCTGGAGAGCCGCACCGTGGTGGCCGGCCGCCTGCACCCGTCGACCGGAGCCAGCGATGTCATGACGCTGCGCCTGATCCCCGACCAAAGGGGCAGCCAACTGCGGACCGTCAACGGAACCCTGCACCTTCCCGGGTTCCACCTGGAGATCATCTCGGCCCGCCGAAGCGCGCGTACCCGGGAGCCCAGCTGATGACAACACACCGCGTCGCCGCGACCGTCGAGACGGCCCAGCTCGGCTCCTACCAGCAGGCAGCGCGCCTGATGCTGCGGTACAGCTTCGTCACCGACAGCTATCCACGGAAGGGCGCACTGGCCTCCGTACTTCCCTGGGCCGACGAGCTGGCGAAGGACTTTCGCTCCCTTCTGGGCTACACCCTGCACACCACCTCCTACCATGCCCGGCTGACCCGCCGCCTCGACAGCCTCGACAGCAGCCAGGACTTCACCGCGGCCGGCAGCAGCAAGCGGCCCTTCGACCGGCGCCGCCTCGCATACCTCTGCCTGGTCCTCGCCTGCCTGAACCACTCACGCATCGAGATCAACCTCGCAGACCTCGTGCGGGAACTCACCCCGTACGCCAACACCATCGAGCACCTGGGCTTCGACCCCACCGTCCCGGGACACAAGGACGCCGTCGTCGACGTCATCGACTGGCTCGTCCACCGCGGAGCCCTTCGCCTGTCCGATGGCTCCACCCAGCACTGGGCCCGGGACCACGAACGCGGCGACGCGCTCTACGACATCGACCAAAGCCTGTGCGCGGCGCTGTTCAAGCCCGGCAAGCCCCTTCAGCACCTCACCAGCGCGGCCGGCCTCCTCGAATCCGCGCCGACCGGTACCGGCCGCGACGCCCGCCGACGCTACACCGCCCAGCGCGCCCGCCGTGCCGTCATCGAGCACCCGGTGGTCTACTACGCCGACTCCGACCCCGAGATGGCCGGCGCACTGCGCCAGCCCGCACTGGAGGAAGACCTCACACGGTTCACCGGCCTGAAGATCGAACGCCGCGCCGAAGGCGTCATGCTGGTCGACACCACCGGACACTTCACCGACAAGCGGTTCCCCGGACGAGGCGGAGCTATCAACCGCACCGCCGGCCTGCTCCTCGCCAAAGTCGCCGACTTGCAAGAAGACCCCACCCAAGCGGGCAGGTTGAGCCGGCTTCCCGCGCCCGACCCCGTCGACGAACACCACATGCTCATCGCCCACATCGACGTCGCCCTGCCCCACATAGCTACCCTGACCGCCCTGGCCGACGAATCCCCCGCCCCCGGACAGCACCCACCCGTGGCCGTGTACGTCGACGACCCGCAGCCGCCACACCCGCTGGCGACCGCGACTCTCGTCGAACAGGCCCGGCTGGAGGAAATGATCACCGAACTCTACGAGGAGTTCGGGCCGTCCTCCTTCACCAGTAAATGGCAGGCCGACCCCGCCGGCCTCCTCGGCGAAGCGATCACTCTTCTCGCGGACCTGCGCCTGGTCCACCGCGTCCCCGGCGGAATCCTCATCCGCCCAGCCGCCGGCCGCTACCGCAACATCACCGCAGCCCTCCCCAGCCCGAGCGTCGACGGCCAGTTCGCCTTCGACTTCAGCGCACCCGAGGACGTCACCCGATGACCACTCCCACCGCCGGCGACACCACCATCCGCTTCAAGCCGTCCCGCGCCGGCATCATCGGCCTGTGGGACTACGATGACGAGGAGTTCGTCTTCGCAGACGGCCGACTGGTGCTTCGCGGCCACAACGGATCCGGCAAGACCAAAGCCCTCGAAGTCCTCTTCCCGCTCGTCCTGGACGGCAGCATCGACGCCCGCCGCCTCGACCCGTTCAGCGGCGAAGAACGCACCATGAAGTCCAACCTGCTCTACCGCGGCCAAGAGTCCAACTTCGGGTACGTATGGATGGAATTCACCCGCTCCACCCCCGAAGGCCGACTCCTCGAGGCTGTCACCATCGGCATCGGCCTGCTCGCCCACAAGGCGAAGGAACGCCCCGGCCGCGTCTTCTTCGTCACCGACGGCCGCGTCGGCGTCGACTTCGGCCTCCTCACCGCCGACTCGCGCCCACTCCGCAAGACAGAGCTGGAGAAGCTCATCGGGAAGGAGGCAATCCACGCCACCAGCACCGCCTACCGAGACGCCGTCGACGGGCGCCTGTTCGGGCTCGGCCGCGAACGCTACGCCCAGCTCATCAACCTCCTCCTGCAGCTGCGCCGCCCGCTGCTCGCCAAGGATCTCGACCCCGACAAGCTCTCCGCCACCCTCACCGCCGGCCTGCGCCCGCTCGATGAACACCTGATCAAGCAGGCTGCCGGTGACTTCGAGAACCTCGCCGAGATCCAGAACGTCCTCGACGCACTGATCGGCGCAGACACAGCCGTCCAGGACTTCCTGCGCGAGTACACCGCCTACATGCGTGTTCACGCGCGTCACCGAATCGACCAGGTCGCCGAGCGGCTCCGGGCCACGGCCGGGCACTGCCAGAAGATCACCGACGCCGCCCAGCAACGACGAGACGCCACCGCGGCCCTGGCCAAGGCCCAGGGCGCACGAAACATGGCAGCGGAGAAGCAGAAAACGACCCAGGCCCAACTGGACGGCCTCAAGAACCACGAAGCGATCAAGGGCGAGCGGGACCTCGACGAGCTGCGCGCCCGCGTCAGCGCGGAAGGCGGCGCCATCCGGGAGACCGCGACCAACCTGGCACGGGCCCAGAAGCATGTAGCCAAGCTCGAAGAGGAAGCCGAACGGTTCGCCGAAAGGCTGACCACAGCGGAGAAGACCGCCGGCCGGCACGCCACCGCACTGCTCGAACACGCCCGCCACGCAGGCATCCCGATTGACGACGACCCGCTCGATCTGGCCGAGGACGTCAAGACCCAAGCCGCCGCCCGAGCCACCACCCGGCGCCACGACATCCAAGTCGTCCAGGGCCACCTGAGCCGCTACCAGGACGCGTCCGGCGCGCAGAAGACTGCCCAAGACGCCCTCGACAAGGCCGAGGCCGAGGTCTCCGAGCGTGAACTCGAAAGCGACCAGGCAGCCCGAGCGCTGGCCAGCACGCGAACGCAGGCCGCCGCCGAGCTGGCAGCATTCACCAATCGTTGGACCGGCACTGACCCGCACGCCGTACTCGGACCGGATGACACCGCCCTGCTGTCCCAGGCCCTGGCAACGGCCGGCGAACCCGGCGCAACCTCTCTGCAGGAGGTATTCCACAACGCCACCGACGAGCGTCGCACCCAGGCCCGCCGACACCAGGACGCACTCCAACTCCAATACGACGAGGCCGACACCACGCTGAAGAGCACACGTGCCGAGCGGGCGGTTGTGGCCGCGCAGCGCGACGACGCCCCGCCTCCCAGCGACCTGCGCCCCGCTGACCGCACCGACCGCCCGGGCGCGCCGCTGTGGCAGCTCGTCCGCTTCGCCGATCACCTGAGCTCCGAGAGCACGGCCGCACTCGAAGGAGCCCTGTACGGAGCGGGCCTGCTCACGGCATGGGTGCACCCGCACCCCAGCGCCACACGTCAGGCGGTCGCGGACCAGGAGGCAGACGGCTTCCTGCACCCGCTTCCCCTCGAACAGCGCCCTTCCGGCCGCACCCTCGCCGACGTCCTCGTCCCCGAGGAGCAGGAACATGTCGAGGCGCAGGCCATCAGCGCCGTCCTCGCCTCGATCGCCCTCGCCGACGACCTCGCCATGCCGAGCCCGGGCACCCACCACGACTCGGCCGCGACCGTCACCACGCGAGGCCAGTTTTCGCTCGGGGTCCATCGCGGCGCCCACCCCAAGCACCAGCCCGAGTACATCGGAGCGACAGCCCGCGCCGCCCGCCGCCGTGAGCGGCTCAACGCCTACGACGCCGCCATCGCCGGCCTCGAAAGCACGATGGAGACACTGACCATCGACCTCCGGCATGCCGCCGGAAACCTCGCGGCTTTCGAAACCGCCCGCGGTCAACTGCCGAGCACCACCGGCATCGTCACCGCAGCCCAGCAGGTGGTCATCGCCGCCAACAAGGCAGCCGATGCCCGAAGCCGGCTCACCACCGCCAGCAAGGCGCTCGACAACGCCATCGCGGAAGCCCACGAGCGCAAACGCCAACTCCACAAGAGCGCAGCATCCCTCACCCTTCCCACCGACACCGAAGGCATCAAGGCCGTCGATCTCGCCCTTCGCGACTTCACCACCGCCGCAGCCGACCTGGAGACAACCAGAAGCAGCATCACCGACCTGCGCAAAGACCTCACCGACCGACGCAACACCGTCGACGATCAGGCCACCGCCTGCCAGGAACAGGCCGACGCTCTCGAAGAGCGACGCATCGACCACACGGCGCTCGCCGAACGCCTCCAGAAACAGGAAGAGACCCTCGGCGCACCGCTGCGCCGGATCCGCGATGAGATCAGCACCTTGGAGCGGCAGCTCGAGGACGCTCGGAACGCCTACCGGCTGGCCGACAAGGACCACTCGGCCCAGCAGCTGGCACTCGCCGGCGCCGACAAGGCCCTCCAGTACCTCCACGAAGCCCTTGCCACGGCACTGGCCGAACAACTGCGCACGGCAGCTGCCCTCCAGCCGTACAGCAGGCCCGACCTGCTCCGCGTCGTGGGCGCGAACACCGACAGCAACTGGACTCCCACCGAGTTGTGGCCGACAGCCGGTCAAGCCGCAGAGGATCTGATGGCGCGGCTCACCGCCCCGAGCGCCGACCTCACCGCCGAAGCCGGAGCCCGTGGCGCCCTTCCCGATAGCACGTGTGCCCTCTACGACTCCCTCGACGAGGCCACCCGCGGCCGGGCAGCCACCGACAGCACCATCAAGACCACCACGACCAAGCTGTCCGGCGCCCTGAGCACACTCGAGAGCGCCCTGACATCATCCGATCAGGGATACCACTTCGAATGGGAACCCGACGGCGACATCATCCTCGCCCGTGTCCGTGACAACGACGGCCCCGCGCCCATCGTCGAGTTCGCCGTCCGCCTGGCCGAACAAGTCGCCGACCAGAAGGTACTCCTGGAAGAACGTGAGCGAACCGTGCTGGAGGACACCCTCCTCACCGGCCTCGCCCAACGAGTCCATTCCCGGACCATCGAAGCACGCGACCTCGTCAGGGACATGGACGCCGACACCCGGGCCAAACCCATGTCCTCCGGAACCAGGGTCGGAATCCGCTGGGTCCAGTCGGACAACCTGACCGACTCCCAGCGCGCCGTCAACAAGCTCCTCGAGAAGGACGCCAGGGCACTGGGGCCCGCAGGGCTCGCCGAACTCCGCTCCCACCTGCGCAGCCAAATCCGGGCCGCACAAGCCCGCGACCGCCGCAAGACCTACCAACAGATCATCTCCCAGGTCCTCGACTACCGATCCTGGCGCCGGTTCGAGCTACTCCTGTCCCGCCCCGGAGGAAAGGAAGAGAAGCTCACGCGCTCCAAGCACAGCCAAATGTCCGGCGGTGAGAAGTCCGCCTCCATCCACCTGCCGCTCTTCGCCGCCGCCAACGCCCAGTACGGGTCAGCCCACCCCACATGCCCGCGCCTGATCGCGCTGGACGAGGCATTCGCCGGAATCGACGAGCGCTACCGCCCCGACCTCCTCGCCCTGACCGTCAAGTTCGACCTCGACCTCTTCATGACCGGCCACGACCTGTGGATCACCTACCCATCGGTCCCGCGCATCTCGCACTACGACATGCTCCACGACGAAGCCACCCACACCGTCTCCGCCATGCTCATGCTCTGGGACGGCGAACAGATCCATGACGACCTCGGCTACCCAGGCTCCGACGAACTGGCCGCAGACATCCTCGGCTTCACACCCCGGCGCCACGCGCCCGTCAGTGACGGCCTCCTCACCGACATCAACCCCGACACCGACCTCGACGACCTCACAGAAGGACAGGACGACGAGGAATGACACCGGCAGACCCGCAAAACCTCTACGGCGGCCCCGAGTACCAGCGGCTGCTGGCGGCAGCGCGCCGCTCTCTCGAACGCACCGGCGGCCGGCTCGACGGCTCGGTGAGCATCACAGCCCCCACCGATGCCGAGCGCGAGGCACTGATCGGCATCACGGGCAGCTACCGGCCACCGGGCGTCGCCAAGATCACGGTGAAGCTCGCCAACCTCGAAGCGGCCGTCCAGGCCGCCACCGGCGCTCCACTGACAGCTCTCCTCACGCGCTTTGGAGGACCGCTCGTCGACCGCCCGGGACAGAAGCAAGCACAGGCACGGGCGCGAGCACAACTGACCACCGAGGCCGAAGCCAGCCCTCTCCACGCACAGCACTCGTGGTACCGAAGTTGGCTCTCCGCCATCACGACAGACGGCACCCTCACCAGCCTCATCAACAAGAACGACGGAGCCGCACTGACACGCGCCATCCGCGTCCTCGAGCACCTGCACACCCGCCCGGGCGACGCGCCGCCGCTCATGCTCCCAGTCCTTGCCGAAGCGACCACCGGAGACACCAAATCCCTCAACCACAGCAGCGGCGCCCTCCCGACCCTGGTGCTCCGCGCCCTGGCTATCGCGAAGGACACCACCCTCGCGAGCGGCGCCGAAGCCCGCCGCGACCTCTGGGACGCGTTCGACGTGATCGTCGACGACCTCGCCAGCCGCGTCCTGGTTCTCAACCTGCCCGCTGACGGCCAGGGCCTGGGCGAATGGCTCACCGGCGCCGCCCGCCACGGCACGCCCTTCCACATCTCCCTCCACCAGCTCGTCACCCTGCCGATCTCCCTCAACCATCCAACCGTCTACGCCTGCGAGAACCCCGCCGTCCTACGACGGGCCGCCGGAGAACTCGGCCCGAAGAGCCCACCACTCGTCTGCACCGAAGGCCGACCCTCAACCGCCTTCCACCGCCTCGCCCGTGCAATCAGCCGAGGTGGGGGAACGCTCTGCTACCACGGTGACTTCGACTGGCCCGGCATCGACATGACCAACCAGCTCATCAGCCGCTACCAGGCCAGCCCTTGGCGCATGACCGCCAGCGACTACCTGGCCGGCACCTCCGCCACCGGCGAGGACGACCGCATTTCGCTCAGCGGCAAGCCCCAACCGACCCCATGGGATCCGCAGCTCGCCGAGGCCATGCAACGCACCAACCAGACCCTCTACGAAGAAGCCGTCGCAGACAACCTGCTTGACGATCTGGGCCGAGATCCTTCCTGGTAAGAATGCGCCAGTCAGTTGTGCCCCTTGGGAAGGCGGTGCCAAGAAGCGGCTGAACCGCATGCACGATGCTGTCGGGAGGGTAGGCGACGTTCATAGAGCGTGGTAAACCCACCGCTTGGGGTGGAAGGACGGCCGCCCGGCGTATGCCTGCCAGCCTGGTGGCGGTGCCGAAAATTCTACAAAGCAGGTCGATTCGTTCATTGACCCGTTGACCGTGGAGCCGATCAGGCGCGAGCACAGACCACGTGAGTCGGTGCCAGCGGGCCCTGGACTGATGTCATGCGGTCAGCCCAGGGCTCGATTTTTGCTTGTTCGTCAACTATAGGAATATGCAGGTCAGTTAACGTCGAAGTCGAACTCGGCGGTGACGGGGGCGTGGTCACTCCATCGCTCGGCATGGGAGGCGGGGCGCTCGACGTAGGCCTTGACGCAGGTGTCCGCAAGCTTCTGACTAGCCGTCAGAAGGTCAATCCTCCAGCCGGAGTCGTTGTCGAAGGCGCGGCCGCGGTAGGACCACCAGGAGTAGGGGCCGGTGCGGTCGGGGTGGAGGGCGCGGACGACGTCGACGTAGCCGGCCTCGTCGTAGACGCGGGAGAGCCAGGCGCGTTCTTCGGGGAGGAAGCCGGCGGACTTCTGGTTGGCCTTCCAGTTCTTGAGGTCCTCGGGGCGGTGGGCGATGTTCCAGTCGCCGCAGACGACGACCTCGCGGCCGTCGGCGGCGGCGCGGGCGCGCAGGGCGGTGAGGTGGAGGAGGAATTCCGCCATGAAGCGTTCCTTCTCCTCCTGGCGCTCGGTGCCGACTTCGCCGGAGGGGAGGTAGAGGCTGGCAATGGTCAGGCCGGGCAGGTCGATTTCGACGTACCTGCCCGAATTGTCGAATTCGTCCGAGCCGAATCCGATCGCCGTGCGCTGCGGCTCCACGCGGGAGAGGACGGCGACGCCGGCCCGGCCCTTGGTGGCGGCGGGGGCCCAGACGGCGTGCCAGCCGTCCAGGTCGCGCAGTTCGACGGGTAGCTGCTCGGGTTCGGAGCGCACCTCCTGGAGACAGACCACGTCCGCCTCGGTGCCGGCCAGCCATTCGACGAAGCCCTTCCTGGCCGCCGCCCGGATTCCGTTCACGTTCACACTCGTCACCACGATCACCCGAGCAGCCTACCGACTGGGCGTTCCCGGCCCGAACCGTGACGCGCGGGGTCGGGCGGGTCCCGTCGGAGGGTGTCGATGGTGGTGACAGCGGCTGACAGGAGCTGTCGTGAACGCGGCATGAAGATGTGCGGCAGTCCCATCGAGCCCCGCCATTGGTCTTGACCATCTCCGGACGGAGCACCTAGGGTCACTTACTGCAAGGACCTTTAATAAAGAAGGACGGATAAAGGCCCGCTCTCCCACCTGCCGCGACTGCGGACAGTGGGCTCGGGATCCGCCCTCCTTGTCGCAGGGCGGACAAACTCACGGGTGGAGGACGCGGTGGGGACGACAGGACAGCTTTCGGCGGTGCCGGAGCCGAAGTACTGGCACCTGCGCACGGTGCTGCTGCGGGCCATCGACTCGGAGTTCTCCACCGGTCAGGTGCTGCCCAACGAGCGCGAGCTCTCGGCCCGCTTCGGCGTCGCCCGGGCCACGCTGCGTCAGGCGCTCGACCAGCTGGAGCTGGAGGGCCGCCTGGTGCGCCGCCGGGGGATCGGCACCCTGATCGCCGCCCCGCGGGTCGGCGTCCCGGTCAACCGGCAGGAGGAGGGCTGGCCCGGCACCGCGCGCAACCAGTCCTGGCGGACGGTCGACTGCACCACCGCCCCCGCCTCCGCGCAGCTGGCGAAGGGCCTCGGCATCGCCGAGGGCGCCACCGTGCACACCGTGCGCCGGGTCCGCCTGGTGGAGGGCCGCGCGGTGGCCAGTGAGTCGCTGCACGTCCCGGCCGCGGCCCTGCCGCACCTGCCGGGCTTCCGCGCCGAGAGCGACCGCGCCCGTTCGGTGCTGCGCCAGCTGGAGCGCCTGGAGGTGGACGGCGAGTCCCGCTCGGTCGAGCTGGGTGTCGCCGAGGCCGAGCAGGCCGCCCTGCTGGAGCGCCCGCCGGGCGCGCCCGTCCTGGTCATGACCACCCAGTACGCCTCGGCCGGCCGGCTGGTGGCGCTGGCGGTGGCCACCTATCGGGCGGACACCTGCAAGCTGACCTTCGGCGAGGCCGGACTCGTCGAGGTCACCCCGGTCGGTGCGACGGCCGAGGTCCGTACCGCCTCCTGACGCACCACCCGTGAATCCCTGAACCCCTGAACCCCTGAACCATTTTCCGGAAACCCTCAGGTCGAGGCCTGGGCGCCAACTGGCGTCCGGGCCTTTGCCGTTGGGGCCCTGCCGTAAACCGGGCCGGGTCGCCTGGTAGCGTCCGCGTGGCAGTGGCACAGCCACGCAATGGGTGAGGACGGGGGCGACCGGTGAACGCGGTCCTCGCATCGTGGGCGAGGTCGGAGGTGCTGGCCTTCGACTGCCTCTTCCGGGCGGACGGCACGGCCCGGGAGGCGGAGATCGACGGGCCGGAGCACCTCCGGCTGGAGCTGGGCGGGCCGGTGGACGTGGCGGCTCTGGTGGCCGATCCGCCGTGGGACGCGGGCAGCGTCGAGGTCATCGACGAGGTCGAACTGCCGGACGGGCTGGGCTACGTGGTCCACGGTGACAGCGGCCTCGGGCACCTTGGCTTCATCGGTCGGCTCGGACCGGACCGCGGACTGCGGTGGCTCCTGACCACGTCGACCGGCAACCCGTTCGTCGGGGCGTCCGTCGACTGGCCGTTGGCGCACTTCGTCAACGACTGGGGCAGCACGCTCACCCTCGACCTGACCGACCCGGACTTCGCGCCCTGAGGTGACCCCCGCTCCTTGAGCGCGGCGTCAGGCCCGGGGCGGGTCGACGGCGAAGAGCTGCTCCTCGACGTGGTCGAGGGCGACGCGCAGGGCGCCCATCGCCACGACCTCCGAGCCGAGGGCCGCCAGGGCGACCTCGGGGGCGCGCAGGGTGAACTGGGCCAGGCGTTCGCGCAGCGGGTCGAGGACGCCGTCGAGGCCGGCCGCCCAGCCGCCGATGACCACCAGCTGGGGGTCGATGGCCAGGACGAGCGCGGCGACGCCCTGGACGAGGCGGGTGAGGAAGCGGTCCATGGCGACCTTGGCGACCTCGTCGCCCTCCCGGGCCAGCCGCAGCACGCGGGCCACGGCGGCCTCGTCCAGCGGGTTGAGGGGCTTTCCGGTGGTGGACAGCAGACGCTCGGGGGTGACCTCCTGGCCGAGCAGGTGCAGGGCGCCGATCTCGCCGGCCGCGCCGCCGAAGCCGCGGTGCAGCCGGCCGCCGATGAGGGAGCCGGCGCCCGGGCTGAGGCCGGCCATCACGAAGACGACGTCGTCGGCGCCGACCGCCGATCCCTGCCAGTGCTCGGCGATGGCGGCCAGGTTGGCGTCGTTCTCGATCAGGACCGGGCAGCGGAACGAGCGCCGCAGCTTGGCGCCGAGGTCGAGGCCGGTCCAGCCGGGCATCGCGGTGCCCAGTTGGACGGTGCCCTCGCGGTCGACGATGCCGGGGGTGCCGATGCCGACCGCCCACAGGTTGTCGCGGGAGATGCCGGCCTTGCGCAGCACCTCGGCGACGGCGGTGCGGACGGCGGCGAGCCGGTCCTCGGCGTCGAGGGTCTCGTCCACCGGCTTGAAGTGACTGCCCACCACCTCGCCGGTGAGGTCGGCGAGGATGACCCGGATGTCGTGCACGCCGATCTCGATGCCGAGGATGTGCCCGGCCTCGGCGCGGAAGCGGAACCAGCGGGCGGGGCGGCCGCGGCGGCCGGTGCCCGGCTGGCCGTCCTCCCTCGGCTGCTCGACCTCGGCGACCAGTCCGGTCTCGACCAGGCCCTCGATCACGCCCTCGACCGTCGGGCGGGAGAGCCCGGTCTCGCCGACGAGCTGAGTGAGGGTCACGGAGTGGCCGTTCCGCAGCGCCCGAAGCGTGACCGCCGCGTTGATCCGCCGCAGCAGCGAGGAGTCTCCTCCGGTGAGCCGATCCGCCAATGCGATGCCCTTCGCCGTTCGCGCGACTGCCCTGGCGCGCGGTGTCGAGTGCGCGGTGCCCACCGAATGGCCCGCGGGGGTGCGCCCCCGGAGAACGCGGCAGGGCGGCAGGGGGCCGCCTGCGCGAGGGCCGGAGGACAAGCGGAGCCTACCCGGGGACGGGCCCGGGCGGCGAGGATCTCCGCAGCTCATCCAGGCTTCGGTATCGAAATGGTACGGATCGGGTGGCGGTGCGTGATCCGGACTTCACCGCCTGGCCACGGCGGGCCGGTAGGGGAGCCGCCGGGACAGCACCGACCGGAGGGAACGTTCCGACAGCAGCGGGCCGAGGCCGCGCCGGGAGCCGGCCGACAGGACGCCGAGGGTCGAGCAGGCCGAGCCGATCGAGCCGAGGGAGAGGACGGAGCCGATCGAGCCAATGGACAGCACCGACCCGATCGAGCCGATGGACAGCACCGAGCCGATCGAGCCGAGGGAGAGGGCGGATCCGATCGAGCCGGTCGACAGCACCGACCCGATCGAGTCGATCGACCGGACGGACACGATCGAGCGGATCGAGCGGAGGGAACCGATGGAGCCGACAGACCCGCGGGCGGGCCGGGCCGGACGCGCGGAAGTGGTCATGACTTTTGAGCGTAGCCAGCCACACCCCCGCCCGCCCGTCAGTCCACCCGGGCCGCGAACAGCCGCTGCCCCAGCAGCCCCATCGGGTGTCCGTCCTCCGGCAGGGTCAGCACCGTCGGGCAGCCCGCGGCGGTGAGCGCCGCCCGCCACTGCTCGGCCGGGCGGGCGGTGAGGCCGTGGGCGTCGCCGGTGATCAGCAGGTCGAGCTGTTCGGTGGTGGGGGCGAGCAGCAGGAGCCGGCCGCCGGGGGCGAGCAGCCGGACCAGCGCCGGGACGTCCTGCACCGGTTCCACCGCCAGCCCGCCCGCGCTCGCCACCCCGCCCGCCACCCCGCCCGCGCTCGCGATGACGACGTCGTAGCGGCCGCCGTCGGGGGCCGAGTGGTGCTCGGTGTGCGGCCGGGGCCGGGTGGCGAGGGCGCGGGCGACGGCGGGCTCGCCGCCCTCCGCGTCCAGTTCGAGGACGCGCAGCGGCCCGGGCCCCTGGTGGGCCTCGGCGGTGCCGCGCACCAGCGCGCCGAGGGCGGCGCCGAGGAAGCCGCGGGAGGCGGCCCAGCGGACGGGGGAGGCGTCCGGCCGGGGGGCCTCCTGGCCGGTGATCAGCCGGGGCAGCCGCAGGGCGCCGCGCCGGACCCGGTCCAGGGCGGCGGCCGGGCCGAGCCCGTCGGCCCAGGTCTCGGCGGCGGGGCGCCAGGCCTCCCGGACCTCGGCGGCGTCCGGCCCGGGCCCGCCGCGGAAGACCGGGCCCTGGGCTCCGCCGTCCTGCCGGGTGAGCAGGCCGTGCCGGGCGAGTGCGTCCAGCCAGCGGACGACCCGGGGGCGTTGGGCGGGGGTGACCATGGCGGCGGCGAGGACCTCGGCCTCGGGGTAGCCGCGGGCGGGGTCGGTGAGCACGCCGTTCTGCTGGAGGGTGTGCAGGAGGGCGGCGAGTACGGCCCGGTCGAGCTGGGCCCCGAAGTCGTGGACCTGCTCGGCGGTGACGCCGATGCCGTACTTCCAGGCGGCGGCCGCGGCGTTGGCGGCGTCGGCGCGCAGTCGGCGGTCGGCGGCCTCGGCGTTGCTGTCCGGGGCGCGGACGTGGGCGAGGACGGCGCCGAGCGCGTCGACGGCGGCGTACACGTCCTCCTGCCGGGGTTCGGGGCCGACGTGCAGGACCAGGCGCAGCGCGGCGAGGTCGTGGGCGGCGAGGCCGGGCTGTCCGCTGAGCCGCCAGAGCAGGGCGGAGGGCAGGCTGAGGTGGGTGGCCCGGGCGGTGGCGACGGCTTCGAGCTGCTGTTCGGGCCGCTGGTCGGGGTCGCCGCAGTGGACGGTGCCGCCGGCGAGCAGGGTGGCGAGGGCGAGGTCGACGGCGAGGTCGGTGACGGGGTGCAGCACGGTGTGCCGGATCGGGGGTGCGCCGAGGACGCCGGCCCAGTAGCGCAGCCGCTGTTCGGCGGCCCGGGCGGCGGAGGGCGGCAGGGCGGCGTGCTCGGCTATGCGGCGGGCGAGGGCCTGGGGGAGTCCGCCGGGCGGGGAGACGCCGAGCAGCAGGCCGATGCCGCTGATCGCGCGCCCGTCGGCGACGACGGCGGGTCGGTCGCCGAGTTCGCGCAGCGCGCTGACCAGGGCGGGAGTCGTGGGCACGGTGATCACTCCGGGGTGCGGGACAGAAACCGCACTACTGAACCATGGGGGCGGGGCGGTGAAGGGCGGAAGCAAGTCAAACTTCTGTAATGATTTTCATATCGGCTAGCCAAGCTCTCGACACGAAGTCGCCGCGAAGCGGTCGGAACTTCACATTCCGGAAGGTCCGCGCGATCCCTTGACAGGTGGTTCGGGTACTGGATCAATGGAGCGCAGGGGAGCTGACCGAACGATCGGTTGGTGATCTCGGCCTGGGTGTCCTCGATGCGGGCGAACCTCGGCAGAGCAGCGAAATCGGCAGAGCAGCAAAACCGGCACAGCAGCGAAGGAGCGACGATGACCGGCACCGCACCCGTCCCGCGCCGTCACCTCGGGGAGCCGCTACCGCCCGAGCTCCTGGACGCCGGCGAGCGGATGGGTCCGGACGAGCTGCGCGCCCACCAGCTCACCCGGCTGCGGGCCACCCTGCGGCACGCGTACGACAACGTCGAGCTCTACCGTCGCAAGTTCGACGCGGCCCGCGTCCGCCCCGAGGACTGCCGCATCCTGGACGACCTCGCCCGTTTCCCCTTCACCACCAAGGCCGACCTGCGCGAGGGCTACCCCTTCGGCATGTTCGCCGTCCCGATGGAGCGGGTCCGCCGGATCCACGCCTCCAGCGGCACCACCGGACTGCCGACCGTGGTCGGCTACACCGACGACGACCTCTCCATGTGGGCCGACGTGGTCGCCCGCTCGATCCGCGCGGCCGGCGGCCGACCCGGCCACAAGGCGCACATCGCGTACGGCTACGGCCTGTTCACCGGCGGCCTGGGCGCGCACTACGGCGCCGAGCGGGCCGGCTGCACCGTCATCCCGGCCTCCGGTGGCATGACGGCCCGCCAGGTGCGGCTGATCCTGGACTTCGAGCCCGAGATCATCATGATCACCCCGTCCTACCTGCTGACCCTGCTCGACGAGTTCGAGCGGCAGGGCGTCGACCCGCGGAGCACCTCGCTGCGGATCGGCATCTTCGGGGCCGAGCCGTGGACGGAGGAGATGCGGCGCGAGATCGAGGAGCGGCTCGACCTGCACGCCGTCGACATCTACGGCCTCTCCGAGGTGGTCGGCCCGGGCATCGCGCAGGAGTGCGTGGAGACCAAGGACGGGCTGCACATCTGGGAGGACCACTTCTACCCGGAGGTCGTCGACCCGTTCACCGACGAGGTGCTGCCCGAGGGGGAGGGCGGCGAACTGGTCTTCACCTCGCTCACCAAGGAGGCGCTGCCGATCATCCGCTACCGCACCCGCGACCTCAGCCGACTGCTGCCCGGCACCGCGCGGCCGGCGTTCCGGCGGATGGAGAAGGTCACCGGGCGCAGCGACGACATGATCATCCTGCGCGGGGTGAACGTCTTCCCGACCCAGATCGAGGAGATCCTGCTGCGCACCCCGGGCGTCGCGCCGCACTTCCAGCTGCGGCTCGGCCGGCAGGGGCGGCTGGACACCATGACCGTCCGGGTGGAGGCCCGGCCGGAGGCCCCCGCGGAGCAGCGGGAGGCGGCGCGCGCGGAGATCGTCCGGGCGGTGAAGGACGGGGTCGGGATCACCGTCGCGGCCGAGGTGGTGGACCCGTACACGCTGGAGCGCTCGGTCGGGAAGATCAAGCGGGTGGTGGACGAGCGGGGGTTGAGCGAGAGGGGGTGAATCCGGCCGTCGGGCACACGGGTGGGGGCGTCCCGCCGGACGGGTGGCGGGGAGCACCCCCGCGCGGGCCCTATGCTGCGGACATGCCGAGTGAGCTGCGCACTCTCCGATCCGCTCTCCCGCCCGCCCTTCAGCCCGATCCTCAGTCCGATCCTCGGACCGCCGAGGACCTCGCCTTCATCCGGCGGGAGACCGAGCTGAAGCCCGTCCCCTTCGTGCCCGAGATCAGCCTCCACATGGCCGAGGACGCCATCGCCCTGTGGGAGACCACCGAGCGGGCGCGCGGGCGGGCCGGGCTGCCGCCGCCGTTCTGGGCCTTCGCCTGGGCGGGCGGGGTGGCGGTCGCCCGCTACGTGCTGGACCACCCCGAACTGGTCGACGGCCGTACGGTGTTGGACGTCGCGGCCGGCTCCGGGCTGGTCGGGGTGGCCGCCGCGCTGCGCGGGGCGACGGAGGTGCGCGCCGCCGAGATCGACGCCTACGCGGTGGCCGCGATCGGGCTGAACGCCGAGGCCAACGGGGTACGGGTGGACGGCGCCCTGGTGGACCTGGTGGACGGCGACGGCGGGCCCGCCGAGGTGGTGCTCGCGGGTGACGTCTTCTACGAACGGGCCATGGCCGCCCGCTTCCTGCCCTTCCTGGAGCGGGCCGTGGCGCGCGGCGCGACCGTCGTCGTCGGCGACCCGGGCCGCGCCTACCTGCCCCGGGACCGGTTCACCGCGGTGGCGGCGTACCAGGTGCCGGTGGTCGCGGACCTGGAGGACACCGCGGTCAAGACCACGACGGTGTGGCGACTGGGCTGACCGGCCAAGGGCAGCAGCATCACGGGCGACGGGCCGAAGCGGGTTCCCGGTCCGGACGGCGGGCCGGGGCGCGCCCGCCGTCCGGACGGCCGCCGAGCGCTGGCGGCCGGGTCCGGGGCGTGGTCGGCTGGGGCCGATGCGTGTGCGAACGGCATCGTCCGGCCGTGTCCGGCGCCGTTCGGCACCCTTCCGGCACCCTTGCTGGCGCGCTGCCGGACCCGCCCACCCGACAGGGGACCCACCATGACCATCACCGAGAACGGACTCAGGATCGCCTCGCCCCAGGCGATCGCCGACCTGCACGCCGGCCTGCCCGACTTCGAGCAGGCCCTCGCCTTCTACCACCAGCACCTGGCGCCGGACACCGCCGTCGACCTGTCCGTCGCGGAGAACGTCCTGCTCTACCACGACTCGATGCAGCGGGACGTCTTCGAGAAGATCCGGCTGATCCCCGAGCTGAACATCAAGTACATGGCCCCGGTCGGCATCCCGTGGCTGCGTCAGCAGGCGGCGGACCTGCTCACCCGGGCGTTCGGCCGCACGGTCGTGATGGAGGACGTCTTCGGCTGCGCCGGGGTCTCCTCCGCGCTGGAGTGCATCGCCTACGGGCTCATGCGGCGGCAGGGGACGGGCGGTGTGCCGCTCAAGCCCGGGGACGAGGTGCTGATCCCGGCGCCGTACTGGCAGGGCTTCAACTGGTCGTTCCAGGAACGGCCCAAGCTGAAGTGCGTCCCGGTGCACCTGCCCACCCACGGGGAGGACCGCTACCGGCTCACCCTGAACCTGATCGTGAACGCCTACGAGGCGCGGAAGGAGGCCGGGCACAACCCGCGGCTGCTGGTCCTCACCAATCCGCACAACCCGCTGGGCGTCAACTACCCGAAGGAACTGCTCGACGAGATCTACGGCTGGGCGCTCGCGCACACCGACCTCCACATCATCTCCGACGAGATCTACTGCCACTCCCAACTCGACACCGGGACGACGCCGTTCACCAGTGCGGTGGCCCTGGACGCGTACCAGGAGCACACCGACCGGGTCCACGTGGTCTGGGGCTTCGCCAAGGACTTCGGGCTGTCCGGCTTCCGCACCGGGTTCGTCGTCTCCAAGAACGAGGCCGTGCACCGCGCCATGCTCGGCAGCGACGACCCGGCCGAACAGACCCGCGCACTGCCCTGGTTCACCCCGTTCGACTCGCTGAAGACCTACGTCATCGGGGAGCTGTTCAAGGCCACCGTCGACGGGGAGCCCTACCCGGTGTACGCGATGCGCGAGTACCGCACGCTGCTGAGCGCGAGCTTCCGCAGGACCAAGGACGCCCTGGACGCCGCCGGGATCGAGTACGTCCACCAGGACGGCGACAACGCCGCGATGTTCTTCTGGCTCGACCTCACCAGGTACCTCGGCAAGCGCGCGCCCGGCGAGCACGTGAACGGGCTGCCGGCCATCGGGCCGGACGGGCTCGACCCGAACGAGGAGTGGCTGTTCCGCTACCTCGCCGCCAAGCCCACCGAGGTCTCCCTGCTACCCGGCGGGACCATGCACAACGCGGAGCCGGGCTTCTTCCGGCTCTGTTTCACCAGCCGGATGCCCGACGACGTCGAGGCCGCCGTGCGGCGGGTGGGCGTGGCGCTGCAGCAGCTGAAGTAGCCGGAGCGGCTCAGGTAGTCGTACGGCGCGAGCGGCACCGGGTGCGCCCCGGTGCCGCTCCTCCACTGCTCAGCCGCGCAGCCGGGCCAGCCAGGCCTCGACCTCGTCGGAGCGGCGCGGGAGGTCGGCGGAGAGGTTCTCGTTGCCGTCCTCGGTGACCAGGATGTCGTCCTCGATCCGCACCCCGATGCCCCGGTACTCCTCCGGCACCGTCAGGTCGTTCTCCTGGAAGTAGATGCCCGGCTCGACGGTGAGCACCATGCCCGGCTCCAGCGGGCCGTCGACGTGCTCCTCGGTGCGGGAGTGGGCGCAGTCGTGGACGTCGATGCCCAGCATGTGGCCGGTGCCCGCCAGGGTGAAGCGGCGGTGCAGGCCTAGCTCGTACACCTTGTCGGCGCTCAGGTCGCCGAACAGGCCCCAGGCGGTGAGGTGTTCGGCGAGCTCGCGCTGGGCGGCGTGGTGGAAGTCGCGGAACCGCCCGCCCGGCCGGACGGCCGCGATGCCGGCCTCCTGGGCCGCGTACACGGCGTCGTAGACCTTGCGCTGGAGCTCGGTGAAGCGGCCGCTGACCGGGAGGGTGCGGGTGACGTCGGCGGTGTAGAGGTGGTTGGTCTCCACGCCGGCGTCGAGCAGCAGGAGGTCGCCGGGGCGGGCGTGGCCGTTGTTGCGCACCCAGTGCAGGGTGGTGGCGTGCGGGCCGGCCGCCGCGATGGTGCTGTAGCCCACGCTGTTGCCCTCGACCCGGGCGCGGACGAAGAAGGTGCCCTCGATCAGCCGCTCGGCGGTCTCGGAGTCGGTGCCGAGGACGCGGACCACGTCCTCGAAGCCGCGGGCGGTGGCGGCGCAGGCGAAGCGCAGCTCCTCGATCTCGAACGCGTCCTTGACCAGGCGCAGCCCGGACAGGAAGACCTCGAACTCCTCGTCCCGCTCGGCGGTGATCCGGTCCGCGAGGGCCGCCTCGACGCCCGCGTCGTGGCGGCGCAGCACGCGCGCCGGGCCGGTGGCGGCGCGCAGGTCCGCGCGGGCGGTGCGCACGTCCCGGCAGGGCAGGCCGAACAGCCGCTCGCTCTCGGTCAGGCTGTTGCGGCGGCCGTCCCACAGCTCGCCGTGGCCGTCCAGCCAGAACTCGCCGTTGTCGGTGCGGGAGCGGTCGCGCAGGTAGAGCACGGCCTCGTGGCCGCTGTCCCCGGTCGGGGTGAGCACCAGGACGCCGTCCTCGGACTGGTCGCCGGTCAGGTAGGCGTAGTCGGAGGAGGGGCGGAACGGGTAGTCGGTGTCGTTGGCCCGCACCTTGGGGTTGCCGGCCGGGACGACCAGCAGCTCGCCGGGGAAGGCGGCGGACAGCGCGGCGCGGCGGCGGGCGGTGTGCGCGGCCTGGGGGACGGGCTCCAGGGCGGTGCGCTCGGTGTCGGCCCAGCCCTGCTTCATGCTCTCCGCGAGCTCGTCCGTGACCCCGCGGGTCAGGCCGTTCTTCCGGTACTTGATGGTCTCGGCGGGCTCGGTGGTCTCGGCGGGCTCGGTCACTGCGGTCTCCTGGTGAGGGTGAGGGCAGCGGGGTGTTTCGCTACGCTGCCCCGTCCGTCGGTGTGCGTCCCGTACGGTATATCGAACACTGCCGCAAGAGAAGAGGCCCAGCGTGAACGACGCCGAGGAATCCGTCCGGGGCGTCCTCGCCGCCAACCTGAAGCGGGTGCGGGCCCAGCGCGGACTGTCGCTGTCCGAGCTGTCCCGGCGGGCCGGGGTGGGCAAGGCGACGCTCTCCCAGCTGGAGTCCGGGGCCGGCAACCCCACCCTGGAGACGGTGCTCGGGCTGTCCCGGGTGCTCGGCGTGCCGATCTCCGACCTGGTCGAGGCCCGGCCGGCCGGCGAGGTGACGGTGGTGCGGGCGGCCGAGGCCGAGGTGCTCAGCGGGCGGGGCGTCGACCTGCGGCCGCTGCGCCGGATCGAGTCCGGGGACACCGTGTTCGAGCTCTACGACCAGGTGGTGCGCACCGGCGCCGCGCAGGAGTCCGGCGGGCACACCGGCACCGAGCACACCGTCGTCCAGGCCGGCCGGCTGGGGGTCCGGGTCGACGGCCGCGAGATCGAGTTGGGACCGGGCGACTACATCGGCTTCGACGCCGCGCTCCCGCACGCCTACACCGCGTTGGACGGCGAGCCGGTCCGCTCGGTGCTGGTGCTGCAGTACCGGGCCGAGCAGCACGGCCACCTCGCCGAGGCCTCGCCGGTCCGGCCGGCCGCGTGGGGGCTCTGGCACTGACGCTCCGGCGCTGGGGCTCCGGTATCGGACGGCCTGGCGGGCGGTTCGGTGGCCGGCTCGGCGGGCGGTTCGATGGACGGTCGGATCGTTCGGAATACCGAACGAGCGGATGGGTGCGGCAGGATGATCATCATGACGGACGCACTCACCTGGCTCGCCGAACCCGAATCGATCGCCTACGGAGGTTACAGCGTCGTGCTCGCCCGCGGCCTGGAGCCGGAGGAACTGGCGGCCCGGCTCGCCGAAGGGCTCCCGGAGCGCACGGCGCGGCCGCTCGACGAGCTCACCGCCGAGGACCTGGTGGAGGAGTACGAGCTGGAGTTCGCCGGCGGCATCGAGGACATCGCGCTGCACCACGGGCGCAGCGGCGACCTCGCCTTCGCGGTGGCGTACGGCTACTGGCAGGGGGAGCTGAGCGTCCGGCCGGAGGTCTCGCGCGGCGGCGCCGAGGTCTACCACCTGGAGTTCGAGGAGGAGAACGGCAAGCCGGTGCCGCCGTTCTTCAGCGCCCACCGGGACGGGCGGGAGGTCTGCTCCCTCAACCTCCACCTGGACCCCTCCTGGGGCCCCGGCGACGTCCAGGGCGAGCCGGCCACCGCCGCCGCCCTGACGGCCGAGCTGGCCGCCGTCGGCCTGCCCGACCACGACCGCGCGGGCGACGACCTCCACCGCACCTGCCTGGAGGTGCTCGGCCGCCATTTCGGCCTCACCCTGCCGCGTGATCTGGTGCGGGAGGCCGAGCTCCCGGCCCTCCTGCTGGAGACCGACTGACGGGGGCGGCCGGCCGAGGCTCCGGCCGGCCGCCCCCTGCCCTGACCCTGATCCCCCCGGCGGCCGCCGAGGAGGCGGCGCGCCGGGCGGGGTGGGGTGCGGGGTCAGAGCCGTTCGTCAGCCGAGCGTCAGCGACCGGGAGCGGGTCCGCCAGGCCTCGTCATCGGCGCGCTTGAAGGAGCGTGACATCGCTGATCAACTCCCCTCTCCGATGGGTGGCTTGGCGGGCTCCCGTGCTCACCTGGGTGCCTGACGCCGATTCTGTGCGAGGTCGGTGGGCGAGGAGAATCCCAGAAATCTGGGACATGTCCGTGTCACCCTTCGCCGTGAAGACCCGTTCGGGCGCGAGGGCAGTCGGCGTGCACTCCGAGGTGTGCGGCCCGAAGCCCGAGCCGGGGCGAACCGGCTCGGGCCGGGGTGAACCGGGCCGAGCCGGGCCCCGGGTGCGTCAACCCGCCGTGCGGATGTCCGCCCTGGGGCGCGAACTGCGCGGGAACGGCCCGTGAATTGTTCCCCGGTCGGGTGACGGTGCGGCCGGTCGGTGGGGCCCTGCGGGCATCATGGGCCGCGACACGGGACGTCGCGGAACAGGGAGTCGACCGATGGGTAGGCCGATGGCGGAGTTCGGTTGCGCGAAGTGCTACGGCGAGGACGAACGGGCGGTGTGGGGGCGGCAGCGGGAGGGCTTCGAGCACGAGGCGGAAGTGGTGGACGGCTCGCGCTTCGCCGTCAACCTGCGGCGCTGCCTGGGGTGTTCGCAGCGGTTCGTGTGGATCTTCACCGAGGTCGTCGACTGGATGGGCGGGGACGACGCCCAGTACGTGACGATCATGCCGGTGACCCCTGAGGAGGCCACCGGCCTGAGGAGCGGCACCCTGCGCCCCCACGCCCTCGGCGCCCTCGGCCGCGACCGCCGCCACCTGAACCACGACTGGCCCACCGGCGGCCCGGCCCGACTGCACTGGCGCTCCGGCCGCTTCCTCGTCGCCGGGGCCCGCTGAGCGGTGGTGCCGCCGCCCTGCCGAAGCGGCAGGGCGGCGAGGGAGTCAGACGCTCCCGAACTCGCCGGACTTGACGCCCGCGATGAAGGACTGCCAGGCGTCCGTACCGAAGGCGAGCTGCGGGCCGTCAGGGTCCTTGCTGTCGCGGACGGGGAGGACGCCCGGGAGGCCGGGGGCGACCTCGATGCACTGGCCGCCGCCGTCGCTGTACGAGGACTTCAACCAGGAGGCGGGCTTGACCGTCGCGATGGGGAACATGGCTTGGATCTCCTTGAGGCGGGTGCGGATGAGCGCCAGCGAGTCCGCACATGAGAGGGCTTGGGCCTGGAGCCAATCGTAAACCCTTGACAGGGAACGGATCTTGTCCTCGTCGTCTCGCTCGACGTAGCCCCGTTGGATGGTTTCGAGGTAGGCCATCCAGTCCCCGTCCGGGGAGGTCAGGAGCGTGAACGGCTTGCTCGAGGGGAGGTTCTCGCCCAGGCTGGACGGCGCGATCTGCAGCATGACGTGGGGAAGGCCGGCGACGCTCTCCAGTCGACGGAGCTGCTCGGCCATGACGAAGGGGCCGCCGACGGGCCGCAGGCAGCTCTCCTCCATGATGATGTGGACGGAGGGGGCCGGGTCCCGGTACAGCAGGGCCTGCCGCGCCATCCGGACATTCAGGCGCTCGATGGCCTTCTCCTCGGGGATGTCGCCCCGCCGGGCCGCGGCGTAGATGAGCGCGGAGGCGTAGGCCCGCGTCTGGAGCAGCCCGGGGATGACGTTCATCTCGTAGATCTTGAGGGCGGTGGCCTTGCGCTCGTGCTCGATGTAGGCGAGGAACCCGCCGATCAAGGCGCTGCTCTTGGCCGTCCAGTACAGGAGTTCAAGTGCCTGGCAGGTGTCGAGTTCCTTGTCGCACCGCCGAACGAGAGGCAGCGGCGCGGGGCGGTCGCCGTTCTCGATCATGGAGATGAGTGAATCGCTGTAGTTGGTCCGCCGCCCGAGCTGGACCTGCGTGAGCCCCCTGGCCTTGCGGAAGCGCCGGAGCTGAACGCCGATGGCCGCGTCCGGCGACGAGGTGGGGTCTACTTCCCGATGGGGCATGGTGATTACCCGATTCCACAGTGCTCGCTGTCAAAGTGAAGCTCTTCCGATGCTAGCCGTGATTGGCCACTCTTGGTGAGGGGATAGCAACAGAGAGGAACTAATCGGTGGATATGACGAACAGTCAATGCGGCGAAAGCCTCGTCCTGCGGCGGAACTTCCCGCCGTGCCGATGCGCGCAGTGCGGCGACGCCATCCCCGAAGCGCGGATGAACGCCTCCGCCATGACCCCGGCGGCGCCGCCCGTGCGACGGGTGGCGCCGCCGACCACCCCCTACCGGCCCTCGACCGTCGGCGAGCGGGTCTTCGACGTCCGCTCGGGCCGCTGGGCCGCCTTCATGGGGTGGCAGCACGGCCGCGCCTACCTCCGGCCGCTCGGCGGCGGCGTCGAGTGGGACACCGAAGCGCGCTGGCTCACCGACACCGAACAGTGAGATGCCCCATGAGCAGCATGATCGACAAGATCACGGCGGAGGACCGTCGCGCCGCGGCCGACGTCCTCGACGACCTCCAGGCCGTCCTGAACGCCGCCGACGTGAAACTCCCGTCCCTCGGCATCGACTGGCGCTCGGCCAAGGCCACCGGCGTCATCCTGATCGACCTCGGGGCCGCCCGGCCGGACGTCATCGAGCGGCTGGTCGTCGTTCTCCGCAGAGGTATGCGGCCGTAGCCGGAGCCGGCGTCATCACCGCCGGAAGCCTCGTGTTCGCGGCATCGGTCCTCCTGCTGATTCCCGAGCGCGTACCGCCGGTGGCGAGCGCCCTGGTGTTCGTCCTCGTCTTCCTCGCCGCCTCGACGGGCGCGTTCATGCTCGTGGCGGGCTGGATGAGAGTACGTGCATAGCAGCGCGGGCTTCGAGTCGTCTCGAAGCCCGCGCCGAATTCCCCGTCCCTCACGTGCCGTTGAGGGCGTAGCTGCGGAACGTGGCGAGCAGGGGCAGGACTTCGGTCTTGCTCGGGTCCTCGGTGACGGCCCGCATCGCGTCGATCACCGTGTGGGCGATGATCTTGATGACGGGGAGGTCCTCCGCCGGCGCCAGGGTGCCCCAGGCCTTGAGGGTCTGGGTGAGCAGGGCGCTCATCCGGGCACCGATGTTGGAACTGACGGCGTCGGAGATCTCCGCGATCTCCTCGTCGCTCATGGTGGCGCGCAGCCCGAACGCGAGCGCCATCAGGGTGTCCATGGCGTGCTCGCCGTACGCGGCGACCAGCGCCGGGAGCGGCCGTTCACCGGGGCCGCTCGCCGCCAGGGCGGTCAGTGCCTCGTCGTCGTCCTTGAACGCCGCCTCCAGGGCGGCCAAGGCCCGCAGGGCCTCGTCTGCGGTGAGCCCGTCTGTCATGGAAGAACGGTATTGAGCCATCCCGGCTTCCGACAGTGGCGGAAGCCGGGATCACCCCTTCGAGCGAAGCGGGCCCTATTCGGGCCGGTACGCGCCCTCGAAGTGCTCCGCATCCCAGCCGCCGCCCGACCCGGGGGCCAGCGAGGCGTACGCGAGGGTGGCGAAGTCCTCGGCGCGGCCCGCCCGTTCCGCCAGAATGATCGACATGACGATCCGTGGAGTGCTGTTCGACGTCGATGGAACCCTGTACGACTACGAGAAGGCCGAGGAGTTCGGTCTTCACGAACACCTGGTGGCCGAAGAGCTCTCCGACCGGTTCGAGTCGCCGGCGGAGGCGCTGCGTGTGTGGCGGGAAGTCAGGGAGGAGGAGTACCCGCGCTTCCTGAGCGGCGAGTTGACGTTCGCCGCCCAGAAGGCCGCACGAATACGGCGATTCCTCGCCCAGGCCGGGGTGGTCGGCGCACTTGAGGTGACGGACGAGGCGGCTACGGCGTGGTTCGCGAGCTACGCGGTACGGAGGGACGCGGTCCGGCGGGCGTTCGACGATGCTCAACCGACGCTGGGCGCGTTGGCGGGTCGTTTCCGACTCGGCGTCGTATCGAACTCGGTGACCGCGCACCAGCGCGCGAAGCTGGATGCGATCGGGCTGCTCGGCTACTTCACGGAGCCGTTGGTCTGCTCCCAGGAACACGGTGCCGCCAAGCCGGCGGCGAGCATCTTCCTGGCGGGCTGCGAGGCCCTGGGATTGGCGCCCGCCGAGGTGGCCTACGTGGGTGACGACTACGAGAAGGACGCGGTCGGAGCGCGGGACGCAGGGTTGCGGGCCATCTGGCTGGACCGCTCGGTTTCCCGAGGGCCCGGTGCCGTGGACGCAGGTATCCGGGTGATCGCCTCGTTGACGGAACTGACGGGTTTGTGATCGGGCAGGTGGCGCACTGGAGCGGCACTGGACCGACAGCCGTACCGCGGGAGGTTCCGGGATCGGCTTCGCGCCCTCGACGAGGCCCGGCCTAGTCGGGCCGGTGGGCGTGCGCGAACCGCTCGGCATTCCAGGTGCCGCCGAGTGCGGGGGCGAGTGCGGTGACGGCGAGGGTGGCGAAGTCCTCGGCGCGGCCCGCGCGTTCCGGGAGGGCGCCGAGGAGGGGGGCGCCGGCGGAGCGGGGGAGGTCGGCGAGGTTGCAGCGTTCGGCGAGGCCGGGCTCGGCGGGCCAGGAGCCGACGAGCACGCCCGCGAGGGGGAGTTCGCGGGCCGCCAGGGCCTCCGCCGTCAGGGAGACGATGTTGAGCGTGCCGAGTCCGGCGGAGGCGATCAGCAGCACCTCGGCCGGGAGCCCGGCGTCGAGCACCGCCCGGGCCTGGTCGGCGAGGGTGCGGCCCTCGTCGTCGTAGCGGACCAGCAGTCCGCCCGCGCCCTCCACCAGCACCAGGTCGTGGGTGGCGGCGAGTTCGGCGACCTCGGTCACCACCTCGGCGGGGGAGAGGTACGGCATCCCGGCCCGCCGGGCGGCGGTGTCGGGTGCCAGCGGCTCGGGGTAGCGCACGAGCTCACGGATCGTCAGTTCGCCCGCCAGGCGCCGGACTTCAGCCGCGTCCCCGGGCTCATTCGGCGAGACGCCGGTCTGCCCCGGCTTGAGCACCGCGACCTTCCGCCCGGCCCGCAGCGCCGCCGAGGCGACGGCCGCGGTGGCGACGGTCTTGCCGACGTCGGTGTTGGTCCCCGTCACGAACAGGATGCGCGCGTTCATCCGGACACCGCCGCGGCGGTCACGGCGGCGGCGATGCGTGCCACGTCCTCGTCCTCCGTCACATAGGGGGGCATGGTGTAGATCAGGTCCCGGAAGGGCCGCAGCCACACGCCTTCGCGCGCCGCCGCCTCGGTCGCCGCCGGGACGTTCACGGGGTGGTCCAACTGCACGACGCCGATGGCGCCCTGGACCCGTACGTCCTGTACGCCGGGCAGTCCGGCCGCGGCCGCGAGGCCCTCGGCCAGTCCGGACTCGATGCGCTTGACCTCCACCGACCAGTCCTGCCCGAGCAGCAGCTCCAGCGAGGCGTTGGCGACGGCGCAGGCCAGCGGGTTGCCCATGAACGTCGGCCCGTGGGCGAGCACCGGCACCTCGCCGCGGCTGATCCCGTCGGCGACCTCGCTCGTGCACAGCGTGGCGGCCAGCGTCAGGTAGCCGCCGGTCAGCGCCTTGCCCAGGCACATCACGTCCGGCGAGACGCCCGCGTGGTCGGCGGCGAACAGCGCGCCGCTGCGCCCGAAGCCGGTGGCGATCTCGTCGAAGACGAGCAGCACCCCGTACCGGTCGCACAGGTCGCGCAGCATCCGCAGGTAGGCCGGCGAGTGGAAGCGCATCCCGCCGGCGCCCTGGACCACCGGTTCGACGATGACGGCGGCCAGCTCGTCGGCGTGCCGGGCCATCAGCTCCTCGAACCGCGCCGCGTACGCCGGGTCGAGCGGGGCGTCGAACCCGGCCGGCGGCTCGGGGGCGAACAGCTGGCCGGGCAGTACCCCGCCCCACAGGTGGTGCATCCCGCCGTCCGGGTCGCACACCGACATCGGGTGGAAGGTGTCCCCGTGGTAGCCGCCGCGCCAGGTGAGCAGTCGGCGCTTGGCCGGCCGCCCGGTGGACTGCCAGTACTGGAGGCACATCTTCATCGCGACCTCGACGGCCACCGAGCCCGAGTCGGCGAGGAAGACGTGCCGCAGCGGCTCCGGGGTGATCTCCACCAGCGTGGCCGCCAGCCGGACGGCGGGCTCGTGGGTGAGCCCGCCGAACATCACGTGGCTCATCCGCCCCAGCTGGTCGCGCACGGCCTCGTCCAGCACCGGGTGCCGGTAACCGTGGATCGCCGCCCACCAGGACGACATCCCGTCGACCAGCTCGCGCCGCCCGCCCGCGACCGGTTCGGCCAGGCGCAGCCGCACCCCGGAGGCGGACTCGACCACGTACGGGGTGACGGTCCCGGGCATCGGCCCGTACGGGTGCCAGACGTGGGCGCGGTCGAGGGCGAGCAGGTCGGTCGCGGATACGGGCGGCTGGAGCATGGTGCGTTCTCCGGAGGAGTCGGAACTGTCAGGCGTTGGGCGCGAGTTCGGTGCCGGCGCCGCGGCGGCGGACCTTCACCAGGTCGCCGCGGAGCTCGTCGTCCGATGCCTCGGACGCCTCCCCGGCCGGTGCGGACGGGGCGTGGGCGTGCCCGCCGCACGGCCCGCAGCCGCCGCCGCTTCCGCACGCGGAGGCCGCGCTGCCGCAGCCGCCGGAGGCGTGGCCGGCCTGGGCGGCCTCGGCGACGTCCGCGCGGTGGCGCGGCAGGGTGGCCTCGCCGGCGCCCTCGACCTCGAAGCCGGCGTCCTTGATCATGTCGAGGTCGGTCTGCCCGGCCTGGCCCTCGCTGGTCAGGTAGTCGCCGAGGAAGATGGAGTTGGCGATGTGCAGGCCGAGCGGCTGCATCGAGCGCAGGTGCACCTCGCGCCCGCCCGCGATCCGCACCTCGGTGTCCGGGTTGACGAAGCGGACCATCGCCAGGATGCGCAGGCAGCGCTGCGGGGTGAGGTTCCACTCCTTGGCGAGCGGGGTGCCCTCGAACGGGATCAGGAAGTTGACGGGGACGGAGTCCGAGCCCAGCTCGCGCAGCGCGAAGACGACGTCGACCAGGTCCTCGTCGCTCTCGCCCATGCCGGCGATCAGGCCGGAGCAGGCGGACAGCCCGGCGCCGTGCGCCTTCTGCACCGTGTCGACCCGGTCCGCGTAGGTGTGGGTCTTGGTGATGGTCCCGTAGGTGCCCTCGGAGGTGTTGAGGTTGTGGTTGTAGGCGTCGGCGCCGGCCGCCTTGAGCCGCTCCGCCTGGTTGTCGGAGAGCAGGCCGAGGCAGACGCAGATCTCGACCTCGGGGTCGGCGTCCTTGATGGCGGCCATGGTGTCGGTGACCCGGTCGATGTCGCGGTCCGTCGGGCCGCGGCCGCTGGCGACCAGGCAGACCCGCTTGGCGCCGCCGGCCACCCCGGCGCGGGCGGCGTCGGCGGCCTGGTCCGGCTTGAGCCAGGTGTACTTGAGGATCTCGGCCTTGGACCCGAGCCGCTGCGAGCAGTACGAGCAGTCCTCCGGGCAGAGCCCGCTCTTCAGGTTCACCAGGTAGTTGAGCTTGACCCGGCGGCCGAACCAGCGGCGGCGCACCTTGCCGGCGGCGGCGACCACGTCGAGCAGCTCGTCGTCGGTGGTGGCGAGGACGGCCAGGGCCTCCTCGCGGGTCGGGACTTCGCCGCGCAGGCCCTTGGCGGTGAGGGTATCGAGCAGATCCATGGGGCGATCCTGCCTGGTGGCGATCGAGCGGCGCCAGAGCAAACCCGCCAGAAGATCGGTGTGAGGATGTGCCGATTGCCACAGTGTCGAAGGTCACGGCTCCGCCGCTGGTCACGAGCTTGACGCGGGGCCGGACCTCCGGTTACCGGCCGGTAGCGATCGGGATGGCGAGCGGGGTGCCGGACGGCCGGCGGCCGACCGGCGGCGGGCCGGTGGCGGGCTCCGGCGGACGATGATCCACAACCCCCGACCCCGTGATCCACGCCACGCCGGGGGTGCTTAGAATCTGCGCCATGACCACGCAGGGGGAGCACACCCCGACTCCGGGAGAAGGCCGGGACGACCGGGCAGGGCAGCGGACCGGCGGGGGCGCCGACACCGACGGGGGGACGGACCTCAGGCGGGGCCGCCGGCTGACGGGCCGTCGAGCGGCCGGCTGGATCGTCGTCGTCGGAGTGGTCGCGGCCGGCGGATGGCTCATCACCCGCCCGATGCCCGGCGACTACATACCCGGGCTCGGCCCGTCCACCAAGGACTCGTCCGCGACACCGCGCGTGGTGGGCGCGCCGCCGCCGCGCACCGACCCCGAGGCCCTCAACGTCGACAACCTCTTCCCCGCCCAGCGGCCGGTCGAGGTCGGCGCCTTCAAGGCGCGGCGCAACGGCGTCCGGCAGGGCGAGAACTGCGTCGAGGTGCTCCAGGACCGCGGCCAGGACCCGCTGAAGGACACCGGCTGCCAGGGCTACCTGACCGTCAGCTTCAGCGGCCAGGACCACCCGGTGCTCAGCAGCGTCACCCTGCTGCGCTTCCCCGACCAGCCCTCCGCCGCCAGGGCCGCCGACGCCCTGCGGACCAAGCCCGGGGCGGTCGCCTTCATGCTCGCCGACACCACCACCGGCCCCGTCCAGGCCCCGGGCGCCAAGCAGGGCGGCGACCCGCGGGTCGAGGCGGTCGGGCACTACGTGACGGTCACCAGCTCGCGGCCCGGCGACGGCCGCCCGGCGGGCTCCGCCCCGAGCGGCACCGGGGCGCCGACCACGCCCGGCCAGCCGGCCACCGGCGCGGCGCCCAGCACCGAGCAGACCCTGGACGAGGCCACCCGGGCGCTCTCCTACGCGGCGGGCTCGCCGTTCGCCTGGATGTGACGGCGCTCCCCGGCTGCGACAGCGGCCCGTCCTGACGTGACGACGCCCCCGGAAGCCGAAGCTTCCGGGGGCGTCGACGTACATCCGGCGTCGACGTACAGCCGGCTCAGCCGCCGAGCCGGTCCACCGAGGTCACCCGCAGCACCGCGCGGCCCTCCTCGTCCGAGCCGTACAGGTCGACCTCGGCGCTGATGCCCCAGTCGTGGTCGCCCTCCGGGTCGTCGAAGATCTGCCGGACCCGCCAGGAGGAGTCCTCCTCCTCGATGAGCAGCATCTTCGGGCCGCGCGCGTCCGGGCCGGTGCCGAGGTCGTCGTACTCCTCCCAGTACCCGTCCATGGCGTCCGCCCAGCGGTCCGCGTCCCAGCCGTACTCGCCGTCCAGGTCGGCGAGCTCCTCGTAGTGCTCCAGCGCGCACAGCTCGACCCGGCGGAACATCTCGTTGCGCACCAGGACGCGGAAGGCGCGGGCGTTGGCGGTGACCGGCGCGGGCTTGTCGTCCAGCCGCACCTCGGCGGCCTGCGGCTCGGTCGGGTTGGCCAGCTGCTCCCACTCGTCGAGCAGGCTGGAGTCGACCTGGCGGACCAGCTCGCCGAGCCAGGCGATGACGTCCTTGAGGTCGTCGGTCTTCACGTCCTCGGGGACGGTCTGCTCCAGCGCCTTGTACGCGCCGGCCAGGTAGCGCAGCACGATGCCCTCGGTGCGGGCCAGCTCGTAGAAGCCGACGTAGTCCGAGAAGGTCATCGCCCGCTCGTACAGGTCGCGGACCACCGACTTCGGCTGGAGCTGGTGGTCGCCGATCCACGGGTGCGCCCGGCGGTACACCTCGTAGGCGTGGGTGAGCAGCTCCTCCAGCGGCTTCGGGTAGGTGATCTCCTGGAGCCGCTCCATCCGCTCCTCGTACTCGATGCCGTCGCGCTTCATCTCGCCGACGGCCTCGCCGCGGGCCTTGTTCTGCTGCGCGGCGAGGATCTGGCGCGGGTCGTCCAGGGTCGCCTCGACGATGGAGACGACGTCCATCGCGTACGAGGGCGAGGTCGGGTCGAGCAGTTCGAAGGAGGCCAGCGCGAAGGTGGACAGCGGCTGGTTGAGCGCGAAGTTCTCCTGGAGGTCCAGGGTGAGGCGGACGATCCGGCCCTCGGCGTCCGGCTCCGGCAGCCGCTCCACCACGCCGCCCTCCAGCAGCGAGCGGTAGATGGCGATCGCGGTGCGGATGTGCCGGCGCTGCGCGGCCCGGTCCTCGTGGTTGTCGGTGAGCAGCTTGCGCATCGCCTCGAAGGCGTTGCCCGGGCGGCCGATCACCGACAGCAGCATCGCGTGGCTCACCTTGAACCGGGAGACCAGCGGCTCCGGGTCGGCGCCGATCAGCTTGTCGAAGGTCTCCTCGGTCCAGCCGACGAAGCCCTCCGGGGCCTTCTTCCGGACGACCTTGCGCTTCTTCTTCGGGTCGTCCCCGGCCTTGGCGATCGCCTTGTCGTTCTCGATCACGTGCTCCGGCGCCTGGGCCACCACCTGGCCGACGGTGTCGAAGCCGGCCCGGCCGGCCCGGCCGGCGATCTGGTGGAACTCGCGGGCGCGCAGGATGCGCACGCGCTGCCCGTCGTACTTGGACAGGGCGGTGAACAGCACCGTGCGGATCGGCACATTGACGCCGACGCCGAGCGTGTCGGTGCCGCAGATGACCTTCAACAGGCCCGCCTGGGCGAGGCGTTCGACCAGCCGGCGGTACTTCGGCAGCATGCCCGCGTGGTGCACGCCGATGCCGTGGCGCACGTAACGGGACAGGTTGCGGCCGAACTTGGTGGTGAAGCGGAAGCCGCCGATCAGGTCGGCGATGGCCTCCTTCTCCGCCTTCGAGCACATGTTGATGCTCATCAGCGACTGGGCCCGGTCCACCGCCTCCTTCTGGGTGAAGTGCACGACGTAGACCGGCGCCTGGCCGGTCTGCAGCAGCTCCTCCAGGGTCTCGTGCATCGAGGTGCGGCGGTACTCGTAGAACAGCGGCACCGGGCGGGTCGCGTTGCGCACCACCGTGGTCGGCCGGCCGGTGCGGCGGGTCAGGTCCTCCTCGAAGCGGCGGACGTCGCCGAGCGTCGCGGACATCAGCAGGAACTGCGCCTGCGGCAGCTCCAGCAGCGGGATCTGCCAGGCCCAGCCGCGGTCCGGCTCCGCGTAGAAGTGGAACTCGTCCATGACCACCTGGCCGATGTCCGCCCGGGTGCCGTCGCGCAGCGCGATCTGGGCGAGTACCTCGGCGGTGCAGCAGATGATCGGCGCGGTCGGGTTCACGCTCGCGTCGCCGGTCATCATGCCGACCTGTTCGGTGCCGAACATCTTCACCAGGTCGAAGAACTTCTCCGAGACCAGCGCCTTGATCGGCGCGGTGTAGAAGGTCCGCTTCCCCTCCGCCAGCGCGGCGAAGTGCGCCCCCGCCGCCACCAGGCTCTTGCCCGACCCGGTCGGCGTCGCGAGGATCACGTTGTTCCCCGACACCAGCTCGATCAGCGCCTCCTCCTGTGCCGGGTACAGCGTGATCCCGCGCTCCTCCGACCAGGCTGCGAACGTCTCGTACAGCGCGTCGGGGGTGGCGGGCTTCGGCATCAGATCAAGGAGGGTCACCCGGCTATCTTGCCTGCTCGCCGCCACCCCGGGCAAAGCCCGGTGCCGCGAGGGGAGGGCCGGACGGGATTCCGCGGACGTCGATCACGCGGTACGGGACGGCGGCGGGGCGTCCGTCCCGCTCCGGGGCGTCGCGGCGGACCGGCGGTAAAGCGCGCGGTGGACCAGGGGGAAACCGGGGGGAAGCCGGTGGGAAACCGTGCGGCGGACCGGCGGGAAAGCGGAGGGAAACCGGCGGGAACGGGGGAAACGCCGTGGTCGGCCGGGGTGTGCGGCCCGACGGAGGAACGGGTTCGTCCGGAAACGAGGATACCGGGAAGGAAGTGGGCGAAGACGTTTGAGCGTGCGTCAACTGTCTTTCCAGTACGACACGTTCACGGAATGCGGCGCACGGCATTGTGGACCCGGGGATGGGTTAACCTCCTTCTGGCATGCTCACGTCCCGATCTCGAATTGGGGGATCCCATGGCAATCGGACGACGACAACTCCTCGCCTCCGTCGCGCTCACCGCCCTCGCCGCACCCGTCCTGACCAAGGCGACGGCGACCCGCGCGGCCGCGGCCGAACCCGGAGCCGTGCCCGGAGCCGCAGCCGTTCCCGGAGCCGCGGCCACCGGCTCCGGACCGCTGTTCATGCAGATCGTCGCGCACGAGGACGACGACATCCTCTTCATGAACCCGGACCTCTCCAACGCCCTCGCCGACGGCACGCCGTCCGTCACCGTCTTCGTCACCGCGGGGAACGCGACCGGCGACCCCTGCGCCACCGTCTGCTGGGACACCGCCGGCGAACCGCTGCGCACCTGGAACCGGCAGATGGGCGCCGTCAACGCCTACTCCCGGATGACCGGGGTCGGCGACACCGACCCGGCCACCGACGAGGTCGGGCACTGGACGGCCGAGGCCTGGACGGTCGCCGGCAAGCAGGTCGAACGGTACGTCCTCAAGGGCCGGCCGGTGCACCTGATCTTCCTCAACCTGCACGACGCCCGGCTCGGCGGCGTGCTGAACGGCGGCACCGACACCACCGTCGTCCCGAAGGACAGCCCGCTGTCCGGGCCGTCCACCTACACGGCCGCCGACGTCGTCGAAGTACTGCGCCAGCTGATGGCGACCTACCGGCCGACCGTGCTCCGGGCCCAGGACGAACTCCCGGACCGCCGCTACTCCGGTGACCACTCCGACCACGTCGCCGCCGCGAAGTTCGCCGGCCAGGCCGCCGGCCTCTACGGCGGCAACCTGATCCAGGTGAACTACCGGGACTACAACATCGGCGACGCCCCGGTGAACCTCGACCCGGCGACGGCCGGCGCCAAGGGCGTGTACTTCTCCGAGTACGCCGGCCACGACCACTCCGACGGGAACTACTCCGCCCTCTGGTTCTCCCGGATGTACTACCGCTGGTCGCGCGGCACCTCCTGGGCCGGGCTCAACCAGGACGGCCGGCCGCAGGTCTTCGTCGTCCGGGCCGGCGCCCTCCACACCTACTGGCGCCAGGCCGACGGCAGCTGGGGCGGCCCGCTCCGGATGGCCGACCCCGGCGGGCGGATCGCCCCCGGCATCGCCGTCGGCACCAACGCCGACGGCCGGCTGGAGGTCTTCGCCCGCCGCCTCACCGACCACCACCTCCTCTCCCTGCCGCAGGCCGTGCCCAACGGCCGCTGGTGGGACAGCTGGGCCGACCACGGCAACCCCAACACCGGGCTCGGCAACGAGGACCAGGTCGGCGTACCCGCCGTCGCCAACTCCCTGGACGGGCGGCTGGAACTCTTCGTCAAGAACGGCGGCGGCGGCCTCAGCGGCATCCGGCAGACCACCCCGGGCGGGGTGTGGACGGGCACCTGGACGGACTTCGGCGGCACCGACCTCCAGGACCCGGTCACCGCGATCCGCAACGGCGCCGGGGCGATCGAGGTGTTCGCCGCCACCCGCACCGCCGTCCTCGGCTGGCACCAGAGCACCCCGAACGGCGCCCTCACCGGCCCCGACCCGATCCCGGACGCCCGCCCGGCCAGCCCGCCCAAGGCCGCCCTCGACCAGGACGGCCGCATCGAGCTCGCCTACCGCGAGGTCGGCACCGGCGCGGTGCTGGTCAGCTACCAGACCCGGCCCGGCGGACCGTGGAGCCGGACCCCGGCCCCCCTCGGCGGCCACGGCGGCGTCGGCGAACCGGCCGCGGCCACCCTCGCCGGCCGCGTCGTCCTGTTCGAACGCAACGCCGCCGGCGGCGTCAGCACCACCGCCCAGACCGCCCCCGACAGCGGCTACGGCCCCTGGCAGGACCTCGGCGGCACCGTCCTCGACCACCCGGCCGCCCTCACCGACGGCACCGGCGTCCTCCACCTCTTCGCCATCGGCACCGACGGCCGGGTGTACCTCCGCACGGCCACCACCCCCACCACCTTCGACCCCTGGCAGAGCCTGCCGCTCTGACCGCCTCTTCCGGCGGCTGTTCGGGAGCACTCCCGAACAGCCGCCGGAGCGGATGACCGGCGACATCACCCGAGGGGCAGCGACTGACGGGTCAGAAGGGAGCGGTGGGCGGCTGCTCGGCCAGCTGCGGCGCGTTCGTGCAGCCCTGGGCGCGGACGATCGCCTTCGCGGTGCGCAGGGCGGCGGCGATCCGGATCCGGTGGACCTCGGTGACAGGAGTGTCCGAGGACCAGCGGTCGCCGGTGATCGCGATCTCGCGGTACGGCCAACTGGACGGCTGTCCGTTCTGCTCCAGGTAGTCGCAGCGCAGCAGCAGCTGCACGGTGCCCTCGTGGAACAACCAGCCCTGGGCTCCCGGGCCGAAGTCCAGTGACACGGGAAGGTTCGGTTCCCAGCCCGTCGCCTCGGCCTTGGTCTTCGCCCGCTGGAACTTCTCGTCGCGAATTCGGGTGGCGATGCTCGCGACCGCGTGGCTCAGCGAGCTGTCGCCCTTCCACGTGACGTTGCAGGCGGGGTCGTGGGGGTACTCCCGGTCCGTGAGCGCCTTCTCGTCCTGCCAGGCGAGGGTCTTGTGGCCCTTGCCGGACAGCGTGGCGAGGTCGTCGTGCGTGAACGCGTTCCAGCAGGCGCTCTGCGGCACGTCCACCCCCTGCCAGGGCTTGACGTACCAGAGCCCGCCACCGGCCCCGGCCACGAGCACCGCCGCGCCGAGCGCGATCGGCAGGACTCCGCGGCGGCGCGGACGCTCAGCCATCGGCCTTCTCCTTCGGCAGCTCCGGCACGGCCGGGGCGGCGGCGGGCAGCTGCACCTGGTTGGTGCACTGGTACTCGGCGGCGGCGACCCGGGCGATCTTCAACGCGGCATCGGCGTACGCCTGGCGTGCCTTGGCCGGGGAGACTCCGTCGACCGGTTCGCCACCGACCTCGACGCGGACGTACGGCGGGGCCTTGCGGTCGGGCTTGTCCGCCGTGGGGACCTGGAAGTCGCAGCGCACATAGAGCCGGACGGGATGATCCGGGTCGCCGCCGGCCAGCCCCACCGCGCCGGGGCCGAAGTCCAGGTCGACGACGGCGTGGTGCTGCCCGGTGTCCCGTGCGCGGTCGGCGTCGACACCGTCCCAGGCGGGGGCGACCTGGGCTTCGAGGAGGAAGCCTCCGGAGCCGTCGTCCGGATTCCAGACGACGCGGCAGTCGGTACTGCGGATCCCGGGCTCGTCCGGCGCGGTCGGCGTCTGGATCCGGGCCCGCGGCACGGTCTCGTACACCTTCCCGTACCGCCCGGCCAGCGGCTTCAGGTCGTCCCTCGACAGCGCGGACCAGCAGGCACTCTGCGCGATCTCCAACGACCGCCACGGCTGCCAGGCCCACAGCCCGCCCCCCACGACGGCGGCAACGGCGAGGCCCCCGGCCAGGGGCCGCATCACCCGGGGCCGCCGCCACCACGGTGGCGGCGGCGGAGGGTCGTCGGGCGAACGCGGGATGACGTGTGCGACGTCGACCACGGGTCATCACTCCTTGGCGGCGGCTGCTGCCGCCTGTTGCTGTTGGAAGAGGCGATGGCCGGTGTTGCAGCCGGCGTCGAGGCTGGCCGAGCCCTGGCGGGCCAGCTCGCTCAGGTAGTTCGGGTCGAGCCCGGCGTCGCGGCCGGCGCTCTTGACGGCGTCGACGACCGCCTGCTGGGAACCGGTGACCGAGGTGGCCACCTTGGTTCCGGCGTCGTCCGCCGCCTGGTTGGTCGTGTCGACGTGGTAGCTGTTCGCCACGTTGGTCATGATCTCGTCGACCTGGTCGTTGATGAGTCCGCCGACCTTGGGTATCTTCTCGGCCGCGACGCCGCCGGTGTAGTCCCAGACGGTCTTGGCGATGTCCTTCTTCGCGTCGATCGCGTCGTTGACCTCCTGGTCGGAGACCGCGTGGTTGTGGAAGATCTCGTCCGACATGGCGCTGGTGATCAGGCCGGTGACGATCCCGCCCGGCTTGGTCACGTTCTCGATCGACATGCCCAGGTCCTTGTGGAGCTCCGGGTGGGCCATGACCTGCTGGATCTGGGCGGTCTGGTAGGCCTGCTGGGCGGTGGCGATGGAGGCGTACGCGTCCGTGTCCCGACCGACGGCCAGCAGGAGCCGCTGGACGTCCTTCTGCGCGAACTCGGTGGCGACACCCGGGGCGGGTGCCACGCCCGGAGTCGGCTCCTTCGCGCCCGGTCCCTCCAGGGAGTTCTCGATGTCCGCGATGTAGTTGGCGGTCATGTTGCCGACGCTGCCGTTGAGGTCGGCGAACACCCCGCCGTGCAGCAGGCTCGGTCCGTCGCCGTTGCCGAAGCGCTGCACGACCTGCTGCATCACCGCGCTCATCTCCGGCGTGTGCGGCGGGTACTTGCCCTGGGTGTCGTCCCAGGCGCGGCCGGTGGCGGCGGCCTCCAGGGCGTGTCCGAGCGGCCCGACGTTGGACGGGTCGGCCGGGCCGCCTTCGAGCGGGCGCAGCGGGTAGTTCATGTCGACGAGGAGGGAGTTGTTCCCGGAGTCGGTGAACAGCTTGAAGTAGGTGTTCTGGCCGCCGGTGCTCTTGACGCTGCCGTCCGGGTTGTAGGTGGTGACCGGGTCGTTGAAGAACTTGGTGGCGGCTTCGGGGCTGTGGCCGAACGCGTCCAGGATGCCGGACAGCGGGTTGAAGCCCTTGAGGTTGCCGTCCTTGTCCGGCTGGCCGATGAACTTGAACTCGTCGAACGGGTAGCCGCCGCTGCGGTAGGCCGGGACCTCCCAGCGGGTCGGGTTCTCCTGGGTCAGCTGGGTGACGTGCTGGGCGATCGGGTTCAGGAAGTGCGCGTCGTACGACCCGTTCCGCAGCAGGTTGGCCATGATCTGGTAGCCGTACGGGCTCTTCGCGGGGTCGGCACCGGGCCGGAGCGGGATCTGGGCGGCCCCGGCGGCGCGGAACCTCTTCTCCCACTCGTCCGAGACGTGCAGCGGCTGCTTGGTGTCGGTCGCGGTGGCCAGGGTGAGGCCCAGGTCCTGCTGGATGCCCTTGATCGCCGCGGTGCGGGCCGAGCTGTTGGCGTAGTCGCCGCTCTGCGCCATCGCGCCGTACTTGGCCATGAAGGTCGCCGGGTCCTGGTTGCCGTAGAAGGAGGTGGCGAACCGCGGGTCGTTCTTGTGGTGGTCCAGGATGTCCTGGAGGTGCTTGAGCTGGGCGTCGGAGGCCTGGTCGCCCAGGCTGAGGATGTAGGTGGCCGCCTTGGCCTCCTCCTCCGGGATTCCGCCGACGGGGTTGGCGTTGAACGCGGTGCCGTCGCTGCCGGTGTCGTCGCCCAGGGCCCTGGAGGCGTCGAGGTCGGCCTCGGTGGCGCGGTCGATCGCGTCGCCGATGGCCTTGGCGGCGGTCTCGGCCTTGGCCTTCCAGCTCTTGGCGTACTCGGCGTCCTTCTTGTCCGCCTGGTTGGTGGGCGGCGGCCAGTGGACCGCGCCCTCGCCGTCGACGGTGAGGCCGGCGTCCGTGGCGTTCCGGACCGCGGTGGTGAGGTCGTTCTTCGCGGCCGTGATCTCGGTGTGGGCGTCGCGCAGTGTCTTCGCCAGGGCCGAGGCCTCCTCGAAGGCGGCGTGGATCTGGTCGCGGGCCCAGGTGAGCTTGGCGTTGGCGAGTCCGGCGGCGTCGCCGTGCCAGCCGGACTGCTGGATGGTGCCGATGACCTCGTTCTGCATCCGCTGGGTGAGGTCCCACTTGCGGACGAGGCTCTCGAAGTCGCCCGCCGCGGAGGCGAGGCTGCCGAGGTCGACCTGATTGAGCTGACTGTACGTCACCATGGTGGTGCTGCTTCCCCCGTGTGTGCTGTGACTAGCTGGTGGCGCCGTGCGTCTGGTTGAAGTTGGCCTGGATGTCGGAGTCGGTCCTGCTGTAACTCCGGGCCGTGGTCTGCAGGTTGGTCCCGACCTCGCCGACGGTGGTCTGGAGGCTCGCGGACTGGTTGCTCCAGGTGCCCCAGGTGCCGGTGAGCGTGCCGCCGAGGTTCCAGCCCTTGAGCGACGCGGCGGCGGCGTTGACGTGCTCGCCGGGCTGGTCGCACTCCGTCTTGACGGAGTCCCGCAAGGCGAAGGCGTTCTGCGCGGCCTGCTGGAGCGCGCCGGCGTTCACGGCGATGGTCTTGCCGCCGCCCGCCGGGGCCAGTGAGACCGGGGCGGCGTTGGCCCCGGCGAGGTCCGGGAACTGCTTCTTCGCGGCTTCGGTCAGATTGCCCTTGTCGTCGAAGAGCCACGGATTCATGCGGCGCTCGAATTCGAGGTCGGTCATTTTTCCATACCCCCCAGGTAAAGATCGGCATGGATCTTACTATTTATGCGGCGAGGAATTCGATGAATTGGATATTGATATGTGGTTAACAACTGGTGAATCACGACAGGAGTGGCCCGTCGATATGTGCCGATCCGCACATTGCCCGACGCGCGGAGGCATGCCAGAGTGCCGGGCATGAACCATCCGCTCGCGGCCGAGCCGCGCCCCTCCGTCCTCGCCGCTCCCGCCCCCGCGCACGTCTTCGACTGGCTCGACGAGACGGCCGCGATGCGGGCGGAGGCCGGGCTGACGCGGACGTTGCGCAGTCGGGGGGCGGACGACGCGGTGCTGGACCTCGCGGGGAACGACTACCTGGGGCTGACCAGGCATCCGGTGGTCGCCCGGGCGGCGGCGGACGCGGCGCTGCGGTGGGGCGGGGGGTCGACGGGGTCGCGGCTGGTGACCGGGACGACGGCGCTGCACAGCGAACTGGAGGAGGAGCTGGCCGAGTTCTGCGGGGTGGAGGCCGCGCTGGTGTTCTCCTCCGGGTACACGGCCAACCTCGCGGCGCTGACCGCGCTCACCGACCCGGACACCCTGATCGTCTCCGACGCCTACAACCACGCCTCCCTCATCGACGGCTGCCGGCTCTCCCGCGCCGACGTCCACCGGGCCCCGCACAGCGACCCGGCGGCGGTGGCCGAGGTGCTCGCCGGGCGGGCGCAGCGGCGGGCGCTGGTGGTCACCGACTCGGTGTTCTCGGTGGACGGCGACGCGGCCCCGCTGCCCGCGCTGGCGCAGGCCGTCCGCGCGCACGGCGCCGCGCTGCTGGTGGACGACGCGCACGGGCTGGGCGTGCTCGGCCCCGGCGGCACCGGGGCGCTCGCCGCGGCCGGGCTGGCCGGGCAGCCGGACACGGTGGCCACCGCCACCCTGTCCAAGTCGCTCGGCTCGCAGGGCGGCGTCGTCCTCGGCCCGCGCCGGGTGATCCGGCACCTCACCGAGACCGCCCGCACCTTCATCTTCGACACTGGCCTCGCCCCGGCCGCCGCCGGGGCCGCCCTCGCCGCGCTGCGCCTGCTGCGCGCCGAGCCGGCCCGCGCCGAGCGCGCCCGCGAGGTGGCCCGCACCCTGGCCCGGCAGCTCACCGCCGCCGGACTGCACGCCTGCGAGCCGCAGGCCGCGGTGGTCTCCGTCCGCGCCCCGGGCCCGGAGGCCGCCGTCGCCTGGGCCGCCGACTGCCGCCGCGCGGGCCTCGCCGTCGGCTGCTTCCGCCCGCCGTCCGTCCCGGACGGCATCTCCCGCCTGCGCCTCACCGCCCGGGGCGACCTGACGGACGGGCAGATCGCCGAGGCCGTCCGCGTCGTCGCCGAGCTGGCGCCGGTGGGTGCGCGGGGCTGAGGCTCCGGAGCGGACGGAGCGTCCTACTTCTTCTTGGCCCGGCTCGGTTGCACCCGGGTGGGTTCGCCGGCGGCCTTGGGGTGGTCGGGCGGGTAGGGGAGTTCGCCGAGGCCCTCGTCGTGGAGCTGCTTGTCGTACAGCTCCAGCAGGGGCTCCAGACGGAAGGCCTGGCCGTCCATCCCGGCGTTGAGGTCGCCGAGTTCGGCGAAGCGGGCGGGGACGGTGCGCAGGTCGAAGTCCTCGGGGGCGGCGTCGTCCAGTTCCTCCCAGCGCAGCGGGGCGGAGGCGGTGGCGCGGGGGCGGGCGCGCAGGGAGTAGGCGGAGGCGATGGTGCGGTCGCGGGCCATCTGGTTGTAGTCGACGAAGATCCGTTCGCCGCGCTCCTCCTTCCACCAGGCGGTGGTGACCTTCCCGGGCATCCGCTGCTCCAGGACCCGGCCGAGGGCGATCACCGCGTGCCGCCCGTCGGTGAAGGTCCACTCGGGCACCAGCGGCACGTACACGTGCAGGCCGCGCCCGCCGGAGGACTTGGGCCAGCCGCGCAGCCCGTACTCCTCCAGCAGGGCGCGCAGTTCGTGGGCGGCGCGGACGGCGTCGTGGAAGTCGGTGCCGGGCTGCGGGTCGAGGTCGATGCGCAGTTCGTCGACGTGGCCGGTGTCGGAGCGCCGCACCGGCCAGGGGTGGAAGGTGAGGCAGCCCAGGTTGGCGGCCCACAGGACGGCGGCCGGCTCGGTGGGGCAGATCTCGTCGGCGGAGCGGCCGCTGGGGAACTCGATCCGGGCGGTGGGCAGCCACTCCGGCAGGCCCTTGGGCGCGCGCTTCTGGTAGAAGAACTCGCCGTCCACCCCGTCGGGGAAGCGCTGCAGGGTGGTCGGCCGGTCGCGCAGTCCGCGCAGCACCCCGTCGGCGACGGCCAGGTAGTACTGCGCGACGTCCAGCTTGGTGAAGCCGCGTTCGGGGTAGTACACCTTGTCCGGGTTCGACAGCCGGACGGTGCGCCCGGCGACTTCCAGTTCCACGGCTGAGCCCATGCCCTTCACGCTAAGGGCCGGGCGCCCGGCGCGCGCCCCGGGGCGAAGCGGGCGAGGATCGTTCGCATGGACCTGCCCGTGATGCCACCGGTGGCGCCGATGCTCGCCAAGTCGGTGGCCAAGATCCCGCCCGGGATGCAGTACGAGGCCAAGTGGGACGGCTTCCGTTCGATCGTGTTCCGCGACGGCGACGAGGTGGAGCTCGGCAGCCGTACCGGCAAGCCGCTGACCAGGTACTTCCCCGAGCTGGTCGAGGCGTTCCGGCGGGAGCTGCCGCCGCGCTGCGTGCTGGACGGCGAGGTGGTGATCGCCCGGGACGGCCGGCTGCGCTTCGAGGAGCTGCTGGAGCGCATCCACCCGGCCGCGAGCCGGGTGAAGCTGCTCGCCGAGCGGACCCCGGCCTCCTTCGTCGCCTTCGACCTGCTCGCCCTCGGGGACGACTCGCTGGTGGACGAGCCGCTGTCGGTGCGCCGCCCGGCTCTGGAGGCCGCGCTCGCCGACGCCGCCGACCCGGTGTTCACCGCCCCCGCCGCCACCGACCTCGACCTCGCCCGGACCTGGTTCGCCGAGTTCGAGGGCGCCGGGCTGGACGGGGTGGTCGCCAAACCGCTGGATCAGCCGTACCGGCCGGGGGAGCGGAGCATGTACAAGATCAAGCACGAGCGCACCGCCGACTGCGTGGTGGCCGGCTACCGCGAGCACAAGAGCGGCCCGGTGGTCGGCTCGCTGCTGCTCGGCATCTTCGACGACGGGGGCAGGCTGCAGCACGTCGGCGTCTGCGCGGCCTTCCCGATGGCCCGCCGCCGCGAACTCGCCGAGGAACTGGCCCCGTTGCGGATGGACGACCTGTCCCGGCACCCGTGGGGCGGCTGGGCGGACGAGGCCGCGCACGCCGAGGGCCGGCTGCCCGGCGCGGTCAGTCGCTGGACCGGCGGCAAGGACCTCTCCTGGATCGCGCTGCGCCCCGAGCGGGTGGTCGAGGTCGCGTACGACCACATGGAGGGCACCCGGTTCCGGCACACCGCGCAGTTCCGCCGCTGGCGCCCGGACCGCACGCCGGAGAGCTGCACCTACGCGCAGCTGGAGGAGCCGGTCTCGTACGACCTCGGCAGGGTGCTGGGGATCTGAGGACCGGGAGGCCGAGGACGTGACGGAGGCCCGACCCGGTGAGCCGGGTCGGGCCTCCCGTACGGTCGGAACGGGTGGGTCAGGAGATGTGCAGCGTGGCGGTGGCGCCCGCGGTGGGCGAGGCCGTCGGGGACGGCGAGGCCGTGGGGGAGGCGGTCGGGGAGGCTGTGGGGGAAACCGAGGGCGAAGCGGTGGGGGAGGCCGTGGCAGACGCAGACGCAGACGCAGACGCAGACGCGGAGGCGGAGGCGGAGGCCGAGCCCGAGGCGGGCGGGGTGGGCAGCGTGTAGACGTTGTTCGGCGAGACGATCTGGGTGATCGCCCGCGCCACGAACGTCGAGGGCTCCGAACCGTCGTGCAGGATGTCGGTGTTGAGCATGATGGAGAGGCTGGCCTGCGCCTGCGGCAGGTAGAGCACCACGCTCTCGTACCCGGGCAGCGAGCCGTTGTGGCCGATCCACCCGTGGGTGGTGAACACCCCGAAGCCGTAGCCGAGGTCGGGGGTCGGTCCGGTGGCCTTGGTCTTCAGCCGCTCCGCCTGGGTGGCGGGCTTGAGCAGCGGTTCGCCGGTGGCCAGCACCTTCGACCAGGTCCGGAAGTCGGCGATGGTGGAGATGGCGGCGCCGGCCGCCCAGCCCCAGGACGGGTTCCAGGTGGTGGCGTCCTCGACCGCGCCGGTGAGCGTCTGGTTGGTGTAGCCGTGGGCGTGCGGGTCGGGGAAGGCGGCGTCGGTCGGCAGGCTGGTCTTGGTGAGCCCGGCGGGGGTGAACACCTGCTGGTTCAGGAAGTCCTGGAGCGGCTGCCCGCCGACCTTCTCGACGACCAGGCCGAGCACGATCAGGTTGGTGTTGGAGTACTCGAACTGGGCGTCCGGCTGGAAGTTCGCCGGGTGCTTGAACGCGTACGCGAGCAGCTGGTCCGGGGTGAAGGGACGGCTCGGGTCGTTGAAGAACGCCTGCTGGAAGTCGGAGTCCAGGGTGTAGTTGAACAGGCCGCTGCGCATGTCGCCGAGCTGGCGCAGGGTGATGCCGTCGCCGCCGGGCACGTTCGGGACGTACTTGGAGACCGGGTCGTCCAGGCCGAGCTTGCCTTGGTCCACCAGCCGCAGGACGGCGGTGGTGGTGAAGGTCTTGGTGACGCTGCCGATCCGCATGTACAGGTCGGGGGTCATCGGGGTCCCCGCGTCCTTGTCGGCGACGCCGAAGGCGCGCTGGTAACTGCCGTCGGGGGTGGCGTAGTCGACGATCACCCCGGGGATGGCGACCTGGCCCATCACCTGCTTGATCGCGTCGTCCAGCTGGGTCGTGACGGCCGTGGTGAGCGGCACCACCCCGCCGGAGGGGCTGCCGCCCGGTGTGGCGGACGGGCTGAGCGCGGCCGGTTCGGCGGTCACCGCCGGACCGGCCTGCCGTGCGGGCTTCGACTCCCCGGAGCAGGCGGAGACGGCGAGCAGGCCGGTCAGCGCGAGGGCGGCGGAGGCCACCCGTACGGCGGAGGCCGCCCGGACGGAGCGGGGGACGCGAACGGAGCGGGGAACGGACGGTCGCGGCCGTCGGGTGTCGGTCATCGGCGCAGGCGCCTCTCTGGGGCGGACGGCCCCGTGGCGAAGGGCCCCGGAGCGCGGCTCGGCCGGGCCGGAGCGCTGCTCCACGGGGCCGTGGGGGAACGTCGTCACCGTAAGCACCCGCCTCGTACCGCCGCGCGCGGGTCGGCGGCCGACTGGACCGAACGGGAGCACCGTCAGCCGAGTGCCCCGCCCGGCTGGCGGTCGGTGGTCGTCCACTCCAAGGGTCGAGTACGGGCCCGGGGCGGGTCGGCCGGCCGGCCGCCGCGCGGGGTCGCGGCGCCGGGCCCGCGCTCGGCCGGACGGGTGAGCACCGGCACGCCGCGCCCGCCCGCGCACCCGCCGCCGACCACCGCTCGGGCACGATCGTTCAGCCCAGCTGTGGCCGCCCTTAAGAATTCCTCGATGGACCGCACCCCCTCCGACCAGGCAGATTTCTGCCTGCCCGGAGCGCGTCCGCCAGGAGCGGCCGAACCGGGCCTCCTCGGCCTGCCCCCGTACCCGCAGGCCGTCCCACCCGCACGTCAGGAGCCGCCGTGAAGGCACTCGTCAAGCAGCAGGCCGAGCCCGGGCTCTGGCTGATGGACGTCCCCATGCCCGAGATCGGCCCCGGCGAGGTGCTGATCAAGGTGCTGCGGACCGGCATCTGCGGCACCGACCTGCACATCCGCAAGTGGGACGGCTGGGCGCAGCAGACCATCAGGACCCCGCTGGTGCTCGGCCACGAGTTCGTCGGCGAGGTCGCCGAGCTGGGTGCCGGTGTCACGGACATCGCGGTCGGCGACCTGGTCAGCGGCGAGGGCCACCTGGTCTGCGGCAAGTGCCGCAACTGCCAGGCCGGCCGCCGCCACCTGTGCCGCAACACCGTCGGCCTGGGCGTGAACCGGGACGGCGCGTTCGCCGAGTACGTGGCGCTGCCCGCCTCCAACGTCTGGGTGCACCGGGTGCCGGTCGACCTGGACGTGGCCGCGATCTTCGACCCGTTCGGCAACGCCGTGCACACCGCGCTGTCCTTCCCGCTGGTCGGCGAGGACGTGCTGGTCACCGGCGCCGGCCCGATCGGCATCATGGCCGCCGCCGTCGCCAAGCACGCCGGCGCCCGCAACGTGATGATCACCGACGTCTCCCCGTACCGCCTCGACCTGGCCCGCAAGGTCGGCGTGACGCTGGCGCTGGACGTCTCGCAGCACACCATCGAGGAGGGCCAGCAGAAGCTCGGCCTGCGCGAGGGCTTCGACGTCGGCCTGGAGATGTCCGGCCGCCCCGAGGCGATGCAGTCGATGATCGCCAACATGACCCACGGCGGGAAGATCGCCATGCTCGGCCTGCCCGCCGAGCAGTTCCCGGTGGACTGGGCCTCGATCGTCACCTCGATGATCACCATCAAGGGCATCTACGGCCGGGAGATGTTCGAGACCTGGTACGCGATGTCCGTGCTGCTGGAGGGCGGCCTGGACCTCGCCCCGGTGATCACCGGCCGCTACGCCGCCACCGACTTCGAGGCCGCCTTCGACGACGCCGCGAGCGGCAACTGCGGCAAGATCATCCTCGACTGGACCGCCTGAGCCCGGCTCAGCCCCGCCGAAGCTCCCCCGCCGAACCCGCCGAACCGCCCCGCCGAACTGATTGAGGAGACCGCAGTGTTCGACAACGTGCGTGCCGACGTCGCCGCCACCCTGGACGAGATCCGCGAGGCCGGGCTGTTCAAGCCCGAGCGGGTGATCGGCACCCCGCAGAGCGCCGCCGTCACCGTGACCGCCGGCGGCCTGCCCGGCGAGGTGCTGAACTTCTGCGCCAACAACTACCTCGGCCTGGCCGACCACCCCGAGGTGCTCGCCGCCGCCAAGGACGCCCTGGACCGCTGGGGCTACGGGATGGCCTCGGTCCGCTTCATCTGCGGCACCCAGGACGTCCACAAGGAGCTGGAGGACCGCCTCTCGGCGTTCCTCGGCCAGGAGGACACGATCCTCTACTCCTCCTGCTTCGACGCCAACGGCGGTGTCTTCGAGACCCTGCTGGACGACCGGGACGCCGTCATCTCCGACGCGCTGAACCACGCCAGCATCATCGACGGCATCCGGCTCAGCAAGGCCCGCCGCCACCGCTACGCCAACCGCGACCTGGCCGACCTGGAGAAGCAGCTCCAGGACACCCAGGACGCGCGCCGCCGCCTGATCGTCACCGACGGCGTGTTCTCGATGGACGGCTACGTCGCCCCGCTGCGCGAGATCTGCGACCTGGCCGACCGCTACGACGCCATGGTCATGGTGGACGACTCGCACGCCGTCGGCTTCGTCGGCCCGAACGGCCGCGGCACCCCCGAGCTGCACGGCGTGACGGACCGCGTGGACATCATCACCGGCACCCTCGGCAAGGCGCTCGGCGGCGCCTCCGGCGGCTACGTCGCCGCCCGCCGGGAGATCGTCGCCCTGCTGCGCCAGCGCTCCCGCCCGTACCTGTTCTCCAACTCGCTGGCCCCGGTGATCGCGGCCGCCTCGCTCAAGGTGCTCGACCTGGTCGAGAAGTCCACCGAGCTGCGCGAGCGGCTGGCGGCCAACACCGCGCTGTTCCGGGCGAAGATGACCGAGGCCGGGTTCGAGATCCTGCCCGGCGACCACCCGATCGCCCCGGTGATGATCGGCGACGCGGCCAAGGCGGGCCGGCTCGCCGAGCTGCTGCTGGAGCGCGGCGTGTACGTGATCGGCTTCTCCTTCCCGGTGGTGCCGCACGGCCAGGCCCGGATCCGGGTGCAGCTGTCCGCGGCGCACTCCACCGAGGACGTCGAGCGCGCCGTCGCGGCCTTCGTGGACGCGCGCGCCGCCCTGGAGGACTGACCTCCACCCAGGCCGCCCGTGGGCCGGACCGCTCGGAATCGGACCGGCCCACGGGCTCACCAACCGCCGTGCGGCGCAGGCGAATCGATCCGCCCCGTGCCGTAGGGACCAGAGACCACCTGCCCCACCCTCCCGCTGCGGGGGCGGGACGCCGGCCCAGCCGACGTCCCGCCCCCGTCGCGGTTTTCGGGCAGCGGCCGGTCAGTCGTCCCAGCCCTCGCCCTGACCGTCACCCTGGTCGTCGCCCTGGCCGTCGTCGTCCTGGGCGGCGTCGAGGCCCTGGTGGCGGCCCGCGGGCTTGGCGAACACCTGGGTGTTCTCCTCCGCCGCCGGGCCGTCGGCGCCGGCGACCAGGTTGCCGCTGGTCGAGTCGAACAGCACGGTCCGGCCCGAGGCGGCCACGACCGGGTCCCGCGACGAGCCGTTGCCGAACGAGCCGTCCGGCGCGGTGGAGACCCGCTCGGTGCGGCCGGTGCGCAGGTCCTGGCGGTAGACGTCCCAGCCGGGATGCTGCGGGCCCGGCACCAGGTTGTCGGCGGCGGACTCGAAGTAGATCCAGCGGTTGTCGGCGGTGATCGAGCCGTGGTCGGAGGAGCCGACCGAGCTGGTGCCCGGCAGGCCGCCGCTGACCTTCGTCACGGTGCCCTTCTTGAGGTCCCGGACGTAGAGCACGGTGTGGGAGCGGTGGCCGCCGGTCGAGCCGCCGGGCTCGGCCAGGGTGTAGACCGCGTGCCGTCCGTCGGGGCTGATCGTCGCCTCGAAGCTGGCGCTGCCGATCTGGCCGTCGAGGCCCGCGCTCACCGCCGTGATCTTCCCGGACCGTACGTCGTAGGTGTAGTAGGGAGCGGCGTTCGGACGGGCCAGGGTCGGCTGCGCCGCGTTCTGCGGGACGTTCTGGCGTGCGGCCTCGGCGGCGCTCGGGGTGAGGTCCACGTCGGCGGGAGCGGCGGCCGAGGCGGTGGTCGCGGCGGCGAGTCCGGGCGCCTGCTCGTCCGGCAGCAGGTTGGAGATGGAGCCGAAGCCGATGGTGCGGCCGTCCGCGCTGATCGTCGGCCGGAAGGAGGTGCTCTCGCCCGGCTTGCCGTGCACGTCGCGGGTGACCAGCCGGGTGGTGTGGGTCCAGCGGTCGGTGAGGTAGACGTTGATCTTCCAGGTGTAGGGCCTGGCGAGCGAGGGGGCGGTGCCGGAGTCGGGCTCCGGCTCCTCCACGACGGTCGGGTCCAGGTCCTTCCGGGAGGACACGAAGACCACGTACCGGCCGTTGCCGCTGACCTGCGCGTTGTACGAGCCGTGGTACTGGTCGGCGTCGGTGTTGGTGGGGCTGTCGCTGACCAGCTCGGTGCGGCCGGTCCTGCGGTCCCTGATGTACACCTCGGTGCGGTTCTTGACCTGCGCGCCGGGCGCCACGTTCTCGTCCTCGCTGTCGAAGACGACGTAGCGGCCGTCGGCGCTGATCCCGGCCTGGTCGGTCGAGCCGCTCAGCGCCCCGCCCGCGTCGGATAGGTTGACCTGTTCGAGGCGGCCGGTGCGCAGGTCCTTCACATAGGCGTTGCTCCAGCCCACCGGGGGGTTGGGCAGCAGGTTCGTGGCCCGGGAGGTGAACAGGGCGTAGCGGCCATTGGCGCTGATGCCCTGGGTGGTCGACAGGTTGTCGGGCGCCGCGCCGTTCAGCCCGACGCTGACCTGGGTGGTGCCGCGCGGTAGTGGGGCGGCCTGGGCCGGGGCGGCGGTGACGGCGAGCACGGCGGCCGCGGCCAGGATGCCGCCGCCACCGGCCAGCCACCGGTTGCGGGTCGTCCGGGTGGTACGGGACATGAGGTCTTCCCCCCTCTGATCGCCCGGCCGGGCTCCCTCCCGACGGCGGGCTTTCGCAGAGCCAACCGTCGGGAGGGCAGGGGGGTCAACGTCCTCGGGTGATCTCGGCTGAAAATACGTCAACAGACGTATGCCGCAAGGGAATCAGGCCATCAGGGGCGGCGCAGGAAGACGTCCGCGGCGCCGTTGGTGTCGCCCGGCACCAGGTTGCCGTCACCGGCGGTGAAGAGCACCGTGTCGCCGGCGAAGTCGACGAACGGGGCCGTGGAGCCGGTGCTGCTCTGCCCGCCGTCCCGGGTGAGGCTGACCCGTTCGATCGCCCCGGTCCTCAGGTCGCGGCGGAAGATGTCGCTGACGCCGTTGGTGTCGCCGGGGACGAGGTTGTCGGCGCTGGAGTCGAAGTAGACCCAGCGGCCGTCGAAGGTCATGGCGGGGTAGTGGGCGCCCTCGGTGGTCGTGGTGCCGGGCAGGAAGGCGTTGAGCCAGGTCAGCTTGCCGGTGGCCAGCTCCCGGGCGTACAGGTCCATCCGGTATCGGTAGGAACCGGGCCGGCCGATGTGGACCGGCAGGCCGAAGAGGGCGTAGCGGCCGTCCGGGCTGAGCCGGGGGCCGATGCTGGTGCCGCGCAGGTAGCCCTGGTCGTCCACGCTGGCGCCGGAGACCTTGCCGGTGTCGGCCTTCCAGACGAAGTAGGGGTAGAAGCGGGGCTTGGCCAGTCCGGGCGCACCGGCGTCGGTGCCGTCGGTGCCGGCGCCCGGTTCGGTGGCGGCCGGGTCCTGCGGGAGCAGGTTGCCGGCCCGGGAGCTGAAGCCGACGGTGGAGCCGTCCGCGCTGATCGTCACACCGTAGGAGGAGTTGTTGGGGGCCTCACCGTCCGCGCCGGTGGTGACCACCCGGGTGGTGCCGGTCCAGCGGTCGGTGACGAGGACGCTGAAGTAGCGCGGATTCGAGCCCGGGGCGAGGTCGGTGCGGTTGGAGGTGTAGGCGATGTAGCGGCCGTCCCGGCTCAGCGAGGGCTCGGCGGAGAACGCGCCGTCGGGGGAGCCGCCCGGGCCGACCGGCTCGGTGTGCCCGGTCCAGCGGTCGCGGACGAAGACGTCGCTGCTGCGCACCACCTGGCCCGGCACCACGTTGGTGGCGCTGGTGCTGAAGGCCACGTACCGGCCGTCGGCGCTGATCGAGGCCTCGCTGGTGGGCGCGTTCAGCCGGGAGCCGTCGTCGGCGACGCTGACCTTCTCGACGTGCCCGTTGCGCAGGTCGCGGACGTAGACCTCGTCGGAGTTCGGGGTGCCGGGTTCCGGCAGCAGGTTGGTCGCGGTCGAGGTGAAGAGCGCGGAGCGGCCGTCCTCGCTCAGCCCGAGCGCGACGGAGTCCCCGTTGAGCTGCTCGCCCTTGGCGGTCTCGCTGATCCGGGCGGTGTCGCCCTTGGGCGGCTTGGCCTCGGCGGCGGGCAGCGCCGCGCCAGCGGCCACGGCGGTGGCGGCCAGCACGGCGGCGGCGCGGGCGAGCCGGCGTCGGGCGGGTGTGTGCGTCATGGATCGTCCTCCCCTGGTGGCGGTCCCGGGCCCACGACCCCCGCGGCCCGGTTTGAGGAGAGCCAAGCGTCGTACGGATCATCGGTCAACGACCGGCGGCGATCTCGGGCGGAAATACGCCACCGGTCGTACGCCATAAGGGAGATGAGTGGCGGTCAGGCCGTCACAGGCGGCGGAGGAAGGCGTCCGTGACGGCGTTGGTGTCCCCCGGGACCAGGTCGCCGTCGTCGGCGGTGAAGAGCACCGCGTCTCCGGTGGCGTCCACGGACGGACTGTAGGCGGGGGAGGTGCTCGGCGCGCCGTCCCGGGTGAGGCTGACCCGTTCGATCCGGCCGGTCCACAGGTCGCGGCGGTAGACGCTGCTCTGGTTCCTGACGTCGTCGGGGAGCAGGTTGCCGGCGGAGGAGTCGAAGTAGACCCAGCGGTCGTCGGCCGTCATGACGGCGCCGGAGGAGGACCCGTTCGCCGTGGTGCCCGGCAGGCCGGCGCTGACCTCGGTGACCTTGCCGGTGGCCAGGTCGTGGACGTACACGTCCAGCCGGACGCCGCCGTGGCCGGGCAGACCGGTGCCGTAGACGGCGACGCTGTAGACGGCGTAGCGGCCGTCGGGGCTGATCCGGCCGTCGCTGCTGCCGCTCAGCTGCCCGGTGCCGTCCACGCTGCCGGCGACGATCGTGCCGGTGGCGGCCTTCCAGACGTAGGAGGGGTGGTGCATGGGCCCGCCGGTCACTCCCGGCGACTCGGCGTCGGAGCCGGTCTCGTCGGAACCGGGGCCGACGGGGGTGGCCGGAGCCTCCGGGAGCAGGTTGCCGGCCCGGGAGGTGAAGGCGATGGCGGAGCCGTCCGCGCTGATCATCGGATCGAGGGAGTAGTTGCTGGCGGGCTCGCCGTCCGCGCCGACGGTGACCAGGCGGCTGGTGCGGGTCCAGCGGTCGGTGACGTAGATGTTGTTCCTGCCGCGTCGCACGGGGCCCGGGGCGAGGTCGGAGCGGTTGGAGACGTAGGCGACGTAGCGGCCGTCCCGGCTGATGCTGGGGCTGGTGGATCCGAAGCCGCTCTGGTCCTCGGCGCCCGGCAGGGCGTCGGCGGTGACCAGTTCGGTGTGGCCGGTCCAGCGGTCGCGGACGAAGACGTCGCTGGGGTGGGCCGGCTGGCCGGGCACCACGTTGGTGGCGGTGGTGCTGAAGGCCACGTACCGGCTGTCGGCACTGATCGAGGCGTCGGTGGTGGGGGCGTTCAGCGGGGAGCCGTCGTCGGCGACGCTGACCTTCTCGACGTGGCCGTTGCGCAGGTTGCGGACGTAGACCTCGTCGGAGTTCGGGGTGCCTGTTCCGGGCAGCAGGTTGGTGGCGGCGGAGGTGAACAGGGCGGAGCGGCCGTCCTCGCTCAGTCCGAGCGCCCTGGAGGGGCCGTCGAGCTGCTCGCCCTTGGCGGTCTGGCTGATCCGGGCGGTGTCGCCCTTGGGCGGCTTGGCCTCGGCGGCGGGCAGCGCGGCGCCGGCGGCCAGGGCGGTGGCGGCCAGGACGGCGGCGGTCCGGGCCGGCCACCTGCGGGTGCGTGCGGTGGGCATGAGGTCTTCCTCCCCTGGGATCGCCCGGCCGGGCTCCCTCCCGGCGGCGGGCTTTCGCAGAGCCAACCGTCGGGAGGGCCGGTGGTCAACGGCCGGGGGTGGTCCCGCCGGGAAATACGCCAACGGGCGTATCCGGCAAGGGAGTCAGGGCGTCACCGAGGGAGTCGGGGCGTCACAGACGGCGCCGGAAGACGTCCGTGAGGTCGCTGTCGACGACGGGCGCCAGGTTGCCGTCCTGGGCGCTGAACAGCAGCGTCGTGTCGTCGGCGTCGACCTGCGGGAAGGCGGCGGAGGTGGTGCTCTGGGAGCCGTCGTGGGCGAGGGAGACCCGCTCGGTGTGCCCGCTGCGCAGGTCGGTGCGGAAGACGTCGGCCTGCTCGTTGGTGTCGCCGGGCACCAGGTCGGCGACGTCGGAGACGAAGTACACCCAGCGGTCGTTCATCGGCATCACCGGGTCGTAGGAGGAGTCGCGCGGGGTGGTGCCGGACAGTGGCTTGTTGACCTTGGTGGTCGTGCCGGTGGCCAGCTCGCGGACGTACACGTCCTGGTGGCGGCCGTGCGAGCCGGGGCGGCCGCCCTCCTCGAAGACGGTGTAGGCCGCGTAGCGGCCGGAGGGGCTGATCCGCCCGTCGTTGCCGCTGTTGACGAACTCGCCGGCCTCGTTGTAGCTGGCGCCGGTGATCTTCCCGGTGCGGGCGTCCCAGACGTAGTACGGGTAGGCGCGGATGGCGGCCAGCTCGGCGCGGGCGGAGGCGGTCCGCGGGGCCTGGGCGGCCTCGGCGAGGTCCGGGCCGTCGGCGGGGTCCGCGGCGGAAGCGGCGGCGAGCGCGGGCGGGGTCTGCTCGGCCGGGAGCAGGTTGCCGGCCCGCGAGGTGAAGCCGATGACGGTGCCGTCCGCGCTGATCGTCGGGCGGAAGGAGTTGTTGTCGGCCGGGGTGCCGTCCGCGCCGGTGCTGACCACCCGGGTGGTGTGGGTCCAGCGGTCGGCGAGGAAGACGTTGAACTTGCCGCGGCGCACGCCGGGGGCGAGGTCGGTGCGGTCGGAGGAGTAGACCACGTAGCGGCCGTCGGCGCTGATGGCGGCGTTGAAGGCGTTGCGGATGCTCTGGTCGTCGCCCGCGCCGGAGACGCCGTCGCCCGCGGAGAGCAGCTCGGTGCGGCCGGTCCAGCGGTCCCGGACGAAGACGTCCGAGGGGTGCTTCGGCTGCCCGGGCACCGCGTTGGAGGCGTAGCTGCTGAACACCACGTACCGGCCGTTGCCGCTGATCGCCGCGTCGTTGCTGCCGTTGTCCAGGGCGGAGCCGTCGTCGGCGACGCTGACCCGCTCGGTGTGGCCGTTGCGCAGGTCCCGCACGTAGACGTCGCCGAGGACCCCGGCGCCGCCCGGCAGCAGGTTGGTCGCCGCCGAGGAGAACAGGGCGTAGCGGCCGTCGCCGCTCAGCCCGAGCGCGAGGGAGGTGCCGTTCAGCGGCTCGCCCTTGGCGCCCTCGCTGACCCGGGCGGTGTCGCCCTTGGGCGGGCGGGCCTCGGCGGCGGGCATCGCGGCGCCGGCCACGGCCACGGCCACCAGGACGGCGGCGGTACGGGCCAGGCGGCGGCGGGTGCGTGCGGTGGTCATGGATCGTCCTCCCCAGATGACGGTGCCGGGCCGTCGACACCCCCGTGGCCCGGTTGGGGAAGAGCCAAGCGCCGTGCGGGTGTCCGGTCAACGGACAGGAGCGATCTCGTCCGGAAATACCTCACCGGTCGTATCTCCGGCCGAAATCTCCCACGCCGGTACAACCGTCCCGCCGTACGGGGCGGATGTCGGTGGGCGGGAGCCGTCCGGGCCGGCCCGCGCGGCCGTCGGCGGACCCGGTGGAACCGTGCTCCGGTCGGGTGCGCCGTGCCGCGCTGGCAGAATTGGTCCGTGATCGACGCACGACGGCTGCGGACCCTGCGGGCCGTGGCGGACCACCGCACCGTGACCGCCGCGGCGGCCGCCCTCTACCTGACCCCCTCCGCGGTCTCCCAGCAGCTGGCCGCCCTGGAGCAGGAGACCGGCCACCACCTGCTCGCCCGGGAGGGCCGGGGCGTGCGGCTGACCGCCGCCGGGGAGATCCTGCTCGGCCACGCCGACGTGGTGCTCGCCCAGCTGGAGCGCGCCGAGGCCGACCTCGCCGCGTACAGCGCGGGCGTCTCCGGGGAGGTGACGGTCGCCTCCTTCGCGACCGCCATCGCCTCCGTGCTCGCCCCGGCCGTCGGCCTGCTCGCCGGGCGCGCGCCCGGGGTGCGGCTCAAGGTGCTGGACGCCGAGGGCGACGCCAGCCTGCCGATGGTGCTGGACGGCCGGGCCGACCTCGCGGTGGCCGTCGAGTACCGGGGCGCCCCGCGCGCCGACGACGCCCGGCTGACCAGGGTGCCGCTGTACGCCGAGCCCTTCGAGGCCGTGCTGCCGCTCGGCCACCGGCTGGCCGCCGAGTCCGGCCCGCTGGCCGTCGCCTCGCTGGCCGACGAGCCGTGGATCGGGCCGTACCCGGGCAACCCCTGCCACGACGTGGTGCTGCTGGCCTGCGAGCACGCCGGGTTCCAGCCCCGGCTGCTGCACTCCTCGGACGACTTCCGGGCCGTGGTGGCGCTGGCCTCGGCGGGGCTCGGGGTGGCGCTGGTGCCGCGCTCGGCGCTGCGCGGCGTCGACCTCGGCGAGGTCGCGGTGCGCCCGGTGGACAGCGAGCTCGCCACCCGCCGGGTCTTCGCCGCCGTCCGGGCCGGTGCCGACGGGCACCCGCTGGTCCGGCCGGTGCTGGACTCCCTCGCCGAGGCGGCCGCCGCGGGCGCGTGAGCCGGGCGTCTCAGTCGCGGTCCGGCGTCATCGGTCCGTCACCGGGCCGCCGTCGGGGCGGACCCCGGCGAACTCGTCCAGGACGGCCACCCGCAGTTCGTGGGCGCCGTCCGCGCGGCTCTGCTCGTAGTAGAGGTACCAGCGGCCGCGGGCCGAGACGAGGTCGGCGTACCGGACGTCCAGCCAGGGGCCGTCCGGGGTGAGGCGGTGCCAGGCGCGCAGGTCGGCGGAGGCGGCCAGGCCGCAGCGCTCCTCGTAGTTGCCGGCGGCGTCCGCCGAGCCGTCGTAGAGCGCGAGCCAGCCGCCCCGGCCGTCGGGGAGGACGGTGGTGATCCGGGACTCGTAGCCGTCCCAGGCGCCGGCCGGGCCGACGTCCAGGGCCTCGGCGGCGCGGCCGGGCGGGGCGGTGAAGCGCAGCCCGTCCGGGGAGAGCGCGAGGGCGGTGGGCTGGACGGTGAGGCCGGTGGTGTGGATGTCGGCACTCGCGTGGGCGCGGGCCCGCTCCTCGGGGGTGAACGGCCGGGCCCGGGAGACGGTGGCGAACAGGTGGACGCCGGCGTCGGTTTCGAGCAGGTACGGGTCCTTGACGCCCTCGGTGCCGGTGGTCGCGGCGGTCAGGACGGGGGTGCGGGCGCCGGGGTCGAAGGAGTCGGGGGTGTCGGCGCTCAGGGCGTCGATCCGCCAGCGGTTGTCGGCCGGGTCGACGTGGCTGAGGTGGAGCAGGTAGCCGCCGTCGCGGCGCAGCAGGGCGAGGCGCTCCATCGAGGGGGAGCCCAGTTCGTCGCTCCGGACGGACCACAGGTCCCGGAAGGCGATGCCGTCGGTGCTCTCGGCGACGGCGCAGCGCCAGCCGCGGTCGGGCCCGCCGGCCGCGCCGCGCGGGCGGCGCTCGCGGTAGGTGAGCAGGAAGCGGTCGCGGTCCGGCTCGTACCGGACGCCCGGGCAGCCGGCCCAGTAGCCGGGTTCGGGGCGCTCGGGGGCGCGGACCAGGTGGGAGGCGCTCAGGTCGGGCGCGGCGGGCAGGGCGGCGGGGTGCGGCACGGGACCGTCCTTCGAAGGGGTCGGGAGGGGATGAGAAGAGTTTCTATCAGATCGATCAAAAGTCCGAGCGGCTCGCGGTAGGCCGGGCCCGGTCGGCTGGCCTGCATCTTCCCGCTCCCACCTGCCGGATGTCTGTGAAGCCGATGTTTCGCCCGATGGCGATCGCACGACACCGACCGGCTGGGCCTTGACCGGCCCCCGGAGATCACGGCTAGCTTCTTCTCAGAGTCGATCAAACACCGCCGACCCCGACCCGAGGAAGCCCCGCCCCGATGACCGCCCCCACCACCGACGCGCCCGGCTACGCCGGTCTGGGCCTGTACGTCGGCGACCTCCACAACCACTGCGGCATCAGCTACGGCCACGGGAGCATCGAGGACGCCTACGCCAACGCCCGGCTCCAGCTCGACTTCGCCAGCGTCACCGGCCACGGCTGGTGGCCCGACCTGCCCGAGCGCACCCCCGAACTGGCGAGCCTGGTCGACTACCACACCGAGGGCTTCGCCCGGCTGGCCCGGCTCTGGGACCACGTCCAGGACGTCACCGCCGCCGCCCACGAGGACGGCCGCTTCGTCACCTTCCAGTCCTTCGAGTGGCACAGCCTCGCCTACGGCGACCACTGCGTGTACTTCGACGGCCCGCGCGGCGAGATCATCCGGGCGGCGGACCTGGAGCAACTGCGCGCCCGGCTCCGGGAGCTCGCCGCCCAGGGGGTACGGACCTGGGCCCTGCCGCACCACATCGGCTACGGACCGGCCCGCCGCGGCATCGACTGGGCCTCCTACACCGAGGAGTTCGCCCCGGTGGTGGAGATGGTGTCGATGCACGGCTGCGCGGAGTCCGACGAGGCGCCGCGCAGTTACCTGCACACCATGGGCCCGCGCGCCGCCGCCGGGACGGCCGTCCACGGCCTGCGGCTGGGCCACCGCTTCGGGCTGATCGGCTCCACCGACCACCACAGCGCCTTCCCCGGCAGCCACGGGCACGGCCGGGTCGCGGTCTGGGCCCCGGAGCTGACCCGCGACGGGATCTGGACCGCCGTCCAGCAGCGCCGAACCTACGCGATCACCGGCGACCGCATCCTGCTCGCCACCTCCGTCAACGGCGCCCCGATGGGCGCCGAGGCCCCCTCCGCCGACCGGCGCCGGATCCAGGTCACCGTCCAGGGCCGGGACGCGCTCGACCACGTCGAACTGCTGCGCAACGGCGTCCCCGTCCACCGGGTCAGCCGCCCCGAACTGCTCGCCCGCGCCGCCGCCGAGGACACCTTCACCGGTACCCTGGGCTTCGCCGTCGGCTGGGGCCGGCGCGGCGAACCGGTGCACTGGGACGTGGAGTTGCGGATCGAGGGCGGGCGGCTGCTGGACGTCCAGCCCCGGCTGCGCGGCCCGGAGACGGTCGCGCCCGCCGAGGCCGAGCCGGACACCTACCGGCCGTCCCACTGGGAGCGCACCGGGCCGGGGGAGGTCCGGCTGCGGACCGTCACCGACGGCAACCCCAACACCGCCACCGACAGCACCCAGGGCTTCTCGCTGCGGGTCGAGGGCGACGAGCGGACCAGGCTGGTCGCCGTCGTGAACGGCGTCGAGACCGCCCACGCCGTCGGCGAGCTGCTGGCGGGCGCGCGGACCGGCTTCACCGGCGGGTTCGTCTCCGGCGCCTACCGCTTCGACCGGGCCGTGCCCGACCGGGAGACCACCGCCGAGTTCGAGCTGACCGACGAACGCCCCGGCGGCGACGGGGACTTCTACCACGTGAGGGTACGACAGGTGAACGACCAGTGGGCCTGGTCCAGCCCGACCTGGGTGGGACCGGCCGGCTCCTGTCGCTAGGGCCGGTTGATCCCGTCAGCCGGCCCCGACCACCGGTCGCCCGTACCCGAACCCGAGATGGAGAAGAACCCGTGTCCCGACTCCCCGGCCGCCTCGCCGGCGCCGTGCTCACCGCCGCCCTGGCCGTGACCGCCGCCGCTCCCGCCCACGCCGCCGCTCCCGCTCCCGCCCCCGCCCCCGCGGCCGTGACCGCCGCCACCGAGGTCTTCGCCGACGACTTCGAATCCGGCACCCTCGCCGCCTGGACCCGCCAGCGCGTCGACGGCAACGGCAGCATCACCGTGGCCCCCGCACCCGCCGGAGGCTCCGGCCAGGCCGCCCGCTTCAGCGTCCCGAACGACGGCGCCTCCTACCGCTCCGAGGTCGCCGTCAACTCCCTCGGCTGGGGCAGCTACCGCTTCGCCCTCGCCGACTACCTGCCCGCCGACTGGGTGCGGACGTCCACCGAGACGATCCTCGCCCAGTGGCACGGCTACCCGCTCGCCGACGGCAGCGACACCAAGCCGCCGATCGCCCTGACCGTCAAGGACGGCAGCTGGCGGCTCAAGGTGCACTGGCTGACCGACCCGAGCACCGTCCAGGAGGCGGTGATCCCGCTCGGCGACGTGCAGTTCGGCCACTGGAACCAGTGGGCCTTCGACATCACCTGGTCCACCGACACCACCCCCGGCGCCGTCACCGTCTACCGGGACGGCGCGCAGGTCGGCGCGTACAGCGGCCTCAACAACTACCACCAGAACCAGTCGCCGTACTTCAAGACCGGCATCTACCGGGCCAACTGGAACCCGGCCAAGAACATCCCCTACCCGACCGGCGGCCCCGACGTGGTGGCCTGGAGCGACAGCGTCGTCGTGACCAGGTACTGACACCGCACCCGCCGACCGAGACCCCGAGAACCGAAGAGGTAGCACCACCATGAGCGACGCGGCCCGCCACCACGGCCTGCCCCGAAGAGGCTTCCTCGGCCTGAGCGCCGGAGCGGTCCTGCTGGCGGCGGGCTGCCGCTCCGCCACCGAGGACGCCGCAGGCGGGGCCGCCGCCCCCGCCACCGCCTCCGCGCCGGACCTCCAGATCGTCTACGGCGCCGCCCCCGACCCCACCCAGCTGCTCCACCGCGGCCCGGACACCCCGGTGTTCGTCAACCTGGTGCTGGACCGGCTGGTCGACCTCGACCCGCAGACCCTCCAGCCCGTGCCCTGGCTCGCCACCTCCTGGGAGTGGAGCGCCGACCGCACCAGGCTCGTGCTCAAGCTGCGCGAGGACGTCACCTTCCACGACGGCCGCCCGCTCAGCCCGGACGACGTCGTCTTCTCGCTCACCGGCGCGGCCAAGTCCTCCCAGGTCAAGCCGCTGCTGGAACGGCTCGCCGACATCCGGGCGAGCGCCCCGAACGAGGTCACCCTCACGCTCGCCAGGCCCACCAGCAACCTGTTCGACGCGCTGGCCTTCAACCCCGTGGTGGACGCCCGCAGTTACGTCGACGGCAAGGCCGCCGACAAGGTCAACGGCACCGGGCCGTTCACCTGGCAGGCGTTCAAGGGCGGCAACCAGCTCGACCTGGCCCGCTACGACCACTACTGGCAGAGCGGTCGGCCGCACTTCGAGCGGATCACCGTCCGGTCGGTGACCAGCAGCCAGGCCGCGCTGTCCGCCCTCCAGTCGGGGCAGTCCCACCTGATCGGCGCGGTGCCCGGGCGCGACCTCAAGGTGCTCGGCGGGAACCCGGCCTTCACCGTGCAGTCCGCCAGGTCCTCCTACCAGCAGGCCTTCCTCGGCGTGAACGTCACCAGCGGGCCCTTCGGCGACCGCCGGGTGCGCCAGGCCCTCCAGTACGCGGTGGACCGCGACCGCATCGTCGCCCAGGTGTACGGCGGCCACGCCGAGGCGAGCAGCCTGCCCTGGCCCTCCAACACCCCCGGCGTCACCCCCGACCAGGTCACCCGCTACCCGCACGACCCGGAGAAGGCCCGCGGACTGCTCCGGGAGGCCGGCGCCGAGGGCACCCGGGTGCCGCTCACCGCCGCCAACTCGCCGGTCTTCGCCTCCCTCGTGGAACTGGTCAAGTACGACCTGGAACAGGCCGGGTTCGGCGTCGACGTCCAGCTGCTGGACAACGCCGCGCTCCAGCCGAAGATCCAACAGGGCACGCTGGACGGGCTGTTCATCGCCAACCACGGCATGGTCAGCGTCTCCCCGCTGAGCGGGATCACCGTCTCCGGCCCGCTCCAGGTCGGCCGGAACACCTCGCACGTCACCGACCCCGCCTACGCCGAACTCCAGTCCCGCGCCTTCGCCGCCGCCGACGAGCAGGCCCGGGCCGAGGTCAACCACGACCTGTCCGAGTACCTGCTCACCGAGTCCTTCCACATCACCCTCGCGCACGCCTGGGAGACCTACGCCCTGGCCTCCTCGGTGCGCGGCGTGGCCACCAGCGCGCTCGGCTACCTGCGGCTCGACGACACCCGGCGCACCGCCTGACACACCGCCGGACGTACCGCCGGGCGCCGTCGCCGCGCCGCACCGTCGGACGCACCGCCTGACGGCCGTCCCAGGGCGACCCCCACCGCCCTGGGGCGGCTCCTCCGACCCCCTTGGAGTACCCCCGTGCCCTACTGGACCAGAAAGGCGGCCGGCGCGCTGGCCACGCTCTGGCTCGCCTCCGTCGCCGTCTTCCTGCTGCTCCGCCTCGCCCCCGGCGACCCGGTCTCCGCCGCGCTCGGCGCCGAGGCCGACCAGGAGCAGCGCGACCGGCTCGCCGGCAGCCTCGGCGTGGACCGGCCGATGCCCGTCCAGTACCTGGGCTGGCTGCACGGACTGCTCACCGGGGACCCGGGCAGCTCCTTCCACTACCGGGAGCCGGTCACCCGGCTGATCGGCCAGAGCGTCGGCAGCACCGTCCAACTCGCCCTCGTCGCCGGGCTGCTGATGCTGGTCCTCGGCCTGCTGCTGGGCGTCGCGCTGGCCGCCGAGCGCCGCGGCCGGCTCGCCCGGGTGCTCGACCCGCTGGCCACCGCCCTGCTGGCGCTGCCGGTGTACGTCACCGCCGTGCTCTTCGTCTTCGTCTTCGCCGTCCTGCTGCGCCTGCTGCCCGCCGGCGGCGAGCGGGACCTGTTCACCGCGCCGGACCTCGCCGTCCAGTACCTCGCCCTGCCCGCCGTCGCGCTCGCGCTGCCGGGGGCGGCGGTGCTGGCCCGGCTGCTCGCCACCGAGCTGCGCCGCACCCGCCAGGAGGAGTTCGTGCTGACCGCCGTCGCCAAGGGGGCCTCGCCCCGGCGGGTCCTGGCGCGCCACGTGCTGCCCAACAGCCTGGCCCCGTTCTGTGTCGAATTCGGCCTGCACCTGGGCGAGTTGCTCGGCGGCGCGGTGGTCGCCGAACAGCTCTTCGCCCGGCACGGCCTGGGCCAGCTGCTGCTGGACGCCATCAACCAGCGGGACTACCCGGTCGCCCAGACCCTGATCATGCTCGCCGTCGCCGTCGCCGTACTCGTCCAGCTCGGCTCGGAGCTGCTGGTCGGCCGGCTCGACCCGCGGATCGCCCGCGCCGGCACCGGGGAGGACCGGTGACGAGCACCCTCGCCGTACGCCGCCGGCCCGCCCTGCCCGCGCTCCCGGCCGCGCTGCGCACCCGGCGCGGGCGCACCGGCGCGCTCCTCGTCCTCCTGGTGGTGCTGCTGGGGCTGCTCGGCCCGCTGTTCGCCGCCGACCCCTACCGGCAGGGCCCGGACGCCCTGGCCGGGCCGTCGGCGGCCCACCTGCTGGGCACCGACGAGGTCGGCCGCGACCTGCTCGCCCGGGCGCTGGCCGGGATCCGCACCGAACTGCTGGTCTGCCTGCTGGCCGTGCCCGCGGCCGCCGTGCTCGGCACCGCGCTGGGCCTGCTCGGCGGCCTGAACCGGCTGCTGGGCGAGGCCGTCCAACGGCTGTTCGACCTGCTGCTCGGCCTGCACGGCGTCCTGCTCGGCCTCGCGCTCGCCCTGCTGGTGCGCCCGGGGCTGGGCACCGTGGTCGCCACCATCGTGCTCAGCGCGCTGCCCTCCTTCGGACGCCAGGCGCGGGCGGCCCTGCTCGCCCAGCTGGCCCGCGACCACGTGGTGGCGGCCCGGGTGCTCGGTGTGCCGCGCGGCCGGATCCTGCGCCGCCACGTGCTGCCGAACGTCGTCGACGCCACCACCGCGCTGCTGGCCGTCGCGATGGCGCACGCCGTCAAGACCGAGGGCGGCCTGAGCGTGCTGGGCCTCGGCATCCAGCCGCCCGCCCCCTCGCTCGGCACGATGATCAACACCGGCTCCAAGTACCTCTTCCTCCACCCGGGTTACGCACTGGCGCCGGTCGTCCTGCTCGGCCTGCTGGTGTTCGGCCTGACCCTGCTCGCCGACTCGTTCAACCGGGAGAGACTGCGGTGACCACGACCGATGCCCTCACAACGGCCCGGGCCAAGACCGCCGTTGCCGTGCCGGGCCCGCCGCTGCTGGAGGTGCGCGGCCTGCGCGTCACGGCGGGCGGCGGCGAGGCGGTGCGCGGGGTGGACCTCACCGTGCGGCCGGGCGAGATCCTCGGCCTGGTCGGCGAGTCCGGCTCCGGCAAGACGCTCACCGCGCTGGCCGTCAACCGGATGCTGCCTCCGGGCTGCCGCACCACCGGCGGCACCGTCCGCTTCGACGGCACCGACCTGCTGGCCCTGCCCGAGCCCGCCGTGCGCGCGGTGCGCGGCCGGCGCATCGGCATGGTCTTCCAGGACCCGCTGGCCCACCTCAACCCCCGGATGCCGGTCGGCCGCCAGCTCGCCGAGGCCGCCCTGGTGCACGGCGCGAGCCGCCGCGAAGCCCGGGCCCGGGCGCTCGAACTCCTCGACCTGGTCGGCATCGCCGAGCCCGCGCGCCGCTACCGCGACCGGCCGCACGAGTTCTCCGGCGGCATGCGCCAGCGCGTGCTGATCGCCATGGCGATGGCCAACCGGCCCGAACTGCTGATCGCCGACGAGCCGACCACCGCGCTCGACCCGAGCACCCGGGTGGAGATCCTGGACCTGCTGGTCCGGCTGCGCGACGAGACCGGCACGGCCGTCCTGCTGATCACCCACGACCTCGGCGTGGTGGCCCGCAGCTGCGACACCGTCCAGGTGATGTACGCCGGACGGATCGTCGAACGGGCGCCCACCGCAGGCCTGTTGGCCGCGCCCCGGCACCGGTACACCGCCGGGCTGCTGGCTGGCGTGCCCCGGCTGGACGGCCCGCCCGGCGCGCCGCTCACCGTCATCGGCGGACGCCCGCCGGCAGTGGGGGAGGCGCCCGCCGGCTGCGCCTTCGCACCGCGCTGCGCGGCCGCCGCCGACCGCTGCACGGACTCGGCGCCGGAGTGGACCGACACCGGAGACTCCGGCTTCGCCTGCCATCGTCCGGTGGCGCAGGCGGTAGTGACAGAACGTCAGATTGTCGAGGTGCGACGGGTGGAGCGGGCCGCCGGGCCCGTCCTGGTCGCCGAGGGCCTCACCGTCCGCTACGGCCGCCGCCGGCCCCCGGCGCTGGACGGCGTCAGCCTGGGCGCCGCGCCCGGCCGGGCGGTCGGGGTGATCGGCGAGTCCGGCTCCGGGAAGTCCACCCTGGCCCGCGCGCTGCTCGGGCTGGTGCGCCCGCAGGCCGGGACGGTCCGGGTGGACGGCCGCTCCTGGGCCGGGGCCGACCGCGCCGAGGAACGCGAACTGCGGCGCCGGGTGCAGCTGGTCTTCCAGGACCCGTACGCCTCGCTCAGCCCCCGGATGACGGTGCGCGAGGCGCTGGCCGAGCCGCTGACGACCCACGGGCTGCGGGACCGCGACCCGCGCGGGCTGTGCGAGCTGGTCGGCCTGCCGGAGGCGGTGCTCGACGCCCGGCCGCACCGGCTCTCCGGCGGCCAGCGCCAGCGGGTCGCGATCGCGCGGGCGCTGGCCGTCGGCCCGCAGGTGCTGGTCGCCGACGAGCCGACCTCCGCGCTGGACGTCTCGGTCCAGGCGCAGATCCTCAACCTCTTCGCCGACCTGCGCGAACAGCACGGCGTGGGGCTGGTGTTCATCTCGCACGACCTCGCGCTGGTCCGGCACCTCTGTGACGAGGTGCTGGTGCTGCGGCACGGCCGGGTGGTCGAACGGGCGCCCGCCGCCGAGCTGTTCGCCGCGCCCGCCCACCCGTACACCCGGGAGCTGCTGGCGGCCGCCGGCGCGCCCGAACCGCCCCGCCCATGACCGGACCCTGGAGCCCCATGCCTGCCGTGAACCCCTCCCGCCGCCAACTCCTGCTCGGCACCGGCGCGGTGGCCGCGCTCTCGGTGCTCGGCCCGCCCGCCGCCGTGGCGGCCCCCGCCGCGCCCGCGGCCCGCGAGCCCGAGGTGACCGGACTCGGCCCCGGGAACAGCGACTTCCCCCTGATGAGCGCCACACTGGTCGACGACACCCTGTGGATCGGCTCGCGCAACCTCGCCCCCGCCCGGGTGATCGGCTACCACCTGCCGACCGGCCGGGTCACCGCCACCGTCGAACTGCCCACCGGCAACTTCGTCCAGGGCTCGGCTGCCCATGGCGGCGTGCTCCACCTCGGCGTCACCGACGCCCCGGGCGCGGCCAACCTCTACCGCTACGACGGCACCCTCACCGCGCTCGGCAGCGTCCCCGGCGCCGACGTCCGGGACGTGGCCGTCGCGCCCGACGGGACGGTCTACGCGACCGGACGGCAGAAGGGCCGGGCCGCCGGTCCCGGCCTCTACGCCTGGAGCCCGGCCACCGGCGCCGTCACCGAGGTCGCCTCCCCGGCGCCGAACGCCACCCAGGGCCGGGCCGTCGCGGCCACCGCGACCCACGCCTACCTCGGCGTCGGCAGCAACCTCGCGGGCGGCGGCGGGGCGACCCGGGCCGGCCTGTACGCCGTCGAGCGGGCCACCGGCGCCGTCAGCGACATCACCCCGACCGACCTGCGCGGCGACACGATCGTCCGCCGGATCACCGTCCTCGGCGACGACCTGCTGGCGGTGTCCACCGAGGGCGCGCCCGCCCACGTGGCGCTGCTGGACCCGGTCGACCACCGGGTGCTGCGCTCCTTCGCCGTCCCCGGCACCAAGAGCGTCACCAACTTCCAGCGCCGGGGGGACACCCTCTGGTTCACCTCCACCGAGCACGGCGTGCTGTGGCGCCACGACCTCGCCACCGGCGCGCTCGACCAGCTCGCCGTGCCGGTGCCGGACGGCAACTCCTGGGGCCTCGGCCGGCTCGGCGACACCCTGGCGGGCGTCACCGAGGGCGGCACCGTCTGGACCCTCGACCTCGGCACCGGGGCCGTCGCCACCCGGGACCTGGTCGAGGCGGGCGCCCCCGCCGCCGCCCAGCTCGGCATGTCGGTCGCGGCCCGCGCCGGGCGGGTCTACGTCGGCGGCAACGGCTCGCTCGCCCTGCACGACCTGGCCGCCGGGACCGTCCGCAAGCTCCCGGTGCCGGGCGAGGCCAAGGACACCGTGGTCCTCGACGACGGCACCCTCTACCTGGGCGTCTACTCCTCGCAGGGCATCTGGCGCTACCGGCCGGGAAGCGACCCGGCACCCGTCAAGGAGGCCGCGCTGCCGCAGGAGCAGAACCGGCCGCAGGTGATCCGCCGGGACCCGGACAGCGGCCTGCTGCTGCTCGGCGTCCAGGCCGACACCACCGGCGGCGGCTCCTTCGTCACCTACCGCCCGGGCAGCGGCCGGCCCACCGTGCACACCGACCCGCTCGGCCCCGAGCAGCTGGTGCGCGCCGTCGCCGCCGGGCACGGCCAGGCCTTCCTCGGCGGCGACAACGCCCGGCCCACCGGCCCGCGCGGCGACCTGGCCGCCTGGGACCCGGTGGCCGGCCGCGAGCTGTGGCGCACCGCGACCGACCTCGGCGCGGGCGTCAGCAGCCTCGCCGTGCTCGGGAACACCCTGTACGGCCTGACCGTGAACGGCCGGGCGTTCACCGTCGACCTGTGCGGCTCGCGGCGGGCCGGGTTCGTGCCGGTGATCGGGCGGCGCGCCGACCTGGGGGCGGTGTCCGGCGCCAACCCGCGCCTGCTGGCGCTCGGCGGGGCCCTGTACGGGGTCAGCGAGCGCAGCCTGTTCCGGCTGGACCGCGACACCCTGGCCGCCACCGTGCTGGTCGGGCTGGACGCCGAGTGGTACAGCGGCGCCAGGCTGGCCGCGGACGAGCACGGCGTGCTCTACACGCTGCGCGGGCGCGAGCTGATCGCCGTCCGGCCGTAACGACCGCGAGGGAAGGGGCCGGCCCGGGCGGGCCGGCCCCTTTCGCGTCAGCGCGCGGCGTGCGGCACGAAGCGCGCGAACGGGTCGGCGACCTCGGCGCAGTGCCCGGCCAGCAGGCCCCGGAAGCGGTCGAGCAGCGCCGCGTGCCGGGCGTCGACCGCGAGGTTGACCAGCTCGCCGGGGTCGGCGGCGAGGTCGAAGAGCTGCTCCCGGTGGTCGCCCCAGGCGTAGCAGACGTACTTGTGCCGCCCGGCGCGGACCATCCGGCCCAGGGCGTTGTCGAAGCCGGGGATCTCCCAGCGGGTCTCGACCACCACGCTGTCGTGCGGCCGCGGCGCGCGGACGCTGCGGCCGGGCAGCCCGTCCGGCCCCTCGATCCCGGCCAGGTCGCAGAGCGTCGGGATGAGGTCCAGCCCGGCCGCGACCAGCCGCTCGTCGACCGCGCCGGCGGCCACCCCGGGGCCGGTGACCACCAGGGGCACCCGCACGCACTCCTCGTACAGGGCCCACTTCTGGTTCCAGCGGTGGGCGCCCGCGCCGTCGCCGTGGTCGGAGCTGAACACCACCACGGTCTCCCGGTCGCCGCCGCGCTCCGCCAGCGCGGCCAGCAGCAGGCCGATGTGCCGGTCCACCCGCTCCACCAGGGCGTAGTAGGCGTGCCGGTAGCGGCGCCAGTCGTCCTCCCGCCAGTGCTCCGTCGGGTGGGTGTGCGGCTGGGCCAGCCGGGCCAGCCGGGGCAGCGCCGGATCGTACGGCCCGACCGGGAAGTTGGCGGGCAGCGGCGGGAGTTCGGGGACGGGCGGCGCGGGCGGGAGCGGGCCGGTGCGCGGGTCCTGGCCGCGGGCCCACTCGCAGATGCCGTGCGGCTCCAGGAAGGAGGCGACCAGCAGGAACGGCCGCTCGCGCGGCGCGCGGACGAACCCGGCGGCGGCGCGGGCGAGTCCGGCGTCGTCCCCGCCCGCCGGGTGGATCCGGCGGAAGCCCCGGTCGGCGGGCAGGTCGAGCTCCGGCAGGTGCCACTTGCCGCCGTAGCCGCAGTCGTACCCGGCCTCGGTGAACAGGCGCCCGAGCAGCGGGTCCTCGGGGCCGCCGGTGTTGCCGGTGACGCCGACGGTGCTGGGCAGGCGGCCGGTCATCAGGCTGGCCCGGGAGGGGGTGCAGAGCGGCTGGGCGCAGTAGGCGTTGGGGTAGCGGGTGCCGGCGTCGGCCAGCGCGTCCATCGCGGGGGTGCGCAGGTACGGGTTCCCGGCGGCGCCCATCGCGTCGGCGGTCTGCTGGTCCGTCAGGATCAGGACGACGTCGGGGCTCTGTGGATCCGGCACGGGTCAGGCCATCCGTTCGTAGGTGTGCGGGTCGAGCGCCCGGCGCAGCGGGGCCCCGTCCAGCCAGCGCTCGAACTCGCCGACGACCAGGTCGCCGAGGCGGCGGCGCTCCAGCCCCCGGCTGCCCGCCAGGTGCGGGGTGACGACCACGTTGGGCAGGGTGAACAGCGGTGAGCCGGGCAGCGGCGGCTCGGGGTCGGTGACGTCCAGCACGGCGAAGAGGTCCGGGCGTTCGGCGAGGACGGCCAGCAGCGCGGGCTCGTCCAGGACGGCTCCGCGCGCGGTGTTGACGAGGGTGGCGCCGGGCTTCATCGAGGTCAGCAGCCGCCGGTCGACGAGGCCGCGGGTCGCCGGGAGCAGCGGGGTGTGCACGCTCACCACGTCGGCGGCGGCGAAGAGTTCGTCCAGGCCGACGGCGCGCACCCCGGGCGGCACCGGGGCGTACGGGTCGTGCGCGAGGACCTCGACGTCGTAGCCGCGCAGCATCTCGCAGACCAGGCGCCCGGCCGCGCCGAGCGACAGGACGCCGACCGTGGAGCCGTACCCGCCCGGGGTGCGGGCGGCCGGGACGGCGGCGCGGGCGGCCCGGGCGTCGAGGACGTGGCGCCAGCCGCCCTTGAGGGCGTAGACGATCTGGGCCACGGCGAACTCCGCGACCGGGACGGCGTTGGCGTGGGCGGCGGTGACGATCGGGACGCCCGCCGCCCAGAACGCCTCCCCGGCGATCCGGCGCACCGAGCCGGCCGCGTAGAGCACCAGCCGCAGGCGGGGGAGCCGGGCCAGGGCGTCGGCGTCCAGGACGGGCCCGCCCCAGCCGGTGAACAGCACCTCGACGGCCCGCAGCGCCTCCGGCGCGGCGGCGGCCAGCCGCTCGGCGCTCCACACCCCGTCGGGCGAGGCCGGGTCGGCCAGCACCTCGGCCCGGGCGGCGACCCGGGCGCGGGCCCGCGGGCCGTAGACGTCGGGGAAGCGCTCCGGGTCCATCGCGAAGGCGGCGGTGGGCATCCGGTTCTCCTCGGGTCGCTGACGCACAAGGAGTTTCTATCACAGTGAGAAATAGTGGGAGGAGGCGGTAGGGCTGGTCGGCCCCGGTCCTCAGCGGGTGATGAACGTCGCCCCGTCCGCGAGCCGGACCGCCGCCGCGGCCGCGCCGACCAGCTCGGTGGTGGTGCTGTGCACGACCACCAGGCGCGGCAGGACCGGCACCCGCCCCTGCAGCCGGCTCTCGATCGCGGCCGGCAGCTCGCCCCCGCTCTCCCAGAACAGCCGCCCGCCGAGGGCGATCAGCTCCGGCGCCAGCACCGTGCTCAGGTTGGCCACCAGCAGCGCCAGGTCGTCGGTGAGCTCGCCGATCAGCCGCACCGCCGCCGGGTCGCCCTCGCGCCCCAGCCGGAACAGCCCCGCCACCCGCTCGGCCGGGGTGCCGGACACCGTCAGACCGGCCTCGGTGATCCGCCGGTCCACCGCGTGGTCGCCGATCCTCGCCTGGGTGTCGCCGGTCCGCCCGAGCGGCCGGTCCAGCGCCGCGTGCCCGGCCATCAGGTGGCCCAGCGCCCCGGCCGCGCCCAGCCGGCCGCGGTGCAGCCGGCCGTCCAGCACGATCCCGGCGCCGACCTCGATGCCCACCACGACGGCCGCCAGGTCGCCCACCCCGGCCGCGGCGGGCGACTCCCGCACGGCCAGCGCGACCAGGTTGACATTGCTCTCGACCGCCACCGGGACGCCGTAGCGCTCCTGGAGCAGCACCCCCAGCCGCAGCCCGGGCCAGTCCAGCGCGGGCGCGAACTCGACCAGCCCGGTGCGGTCCCGGACCACCCCGGGCACGCCCACGACGAGGGCGCGGGGGGCGCCCGCGTGCCGCCCGGCCCAGTCCCGCAGGCCGTCCACCAGCGCGAGCAGCGGGCCGGTCAGCTCGTCGGCGGCGATCTCCCGCGGCCGGTCCGGGCCGGGGAACGCCCAGTGGTGCTCGGCCTCGTGCAGCACCGTGCCGTCCAGCGCGGCCACCACGCCGACGATCCGGCGCGGGCGCACCGCGATCGCCAGCACGGTCTGCGCGCGGGCGTTGTACCGGATCAGCTGCGGCGGCCGGCCGCCGCTGGACGGCGCCCGCTCCGTCTCCACCTCCACCAGCCCCTCGGCCCGCAGCACCTCCACCAGCCGGTGCACGGTCGCGGTGCTCAGCCCGCTCTCGGCGGCCAGCCGCTGCCGGGACAGCGTGCCGTGCCGCCGCAGCACCTCCAGCAGGACGGTCTGGTTCACCTGGGCGACGGTCTGCGTCGTGGCGGTGGCGGGGGTACGGCTCGGGGGCATCGCGCGCTCCTCGGACCGGGCCGGGCCCGGACGGTCAGGACTTTGTCTCAGCTTGAATATATCCTTGGCCCGGCCCGCCCTGCCCTCCTCGCCCGCGCGGGTCGCCCTGCCCGCCCTGCCCGCCCTGCCCTGCCCGGGGCGCCCGACGAACGACGGAGCCGCCGTGCCGCTCGCCCTCTCCACGCTCGGCCTCCCCGGGCTCCCGCTGGCCGGGGCCGCCCGGCTCGCCGCCGAGCACGGCTGGGAGGGGCTCGAACTGCGCTGCGCCGAGGGCGAGTCCGTCCACCCGGCGATGACCCCGGGGGAGTGCCGCAGCGCCGCCCGCGTCCTGCGCGCCCGCGGCCTCACCCCGCTCGCGCTCGCCTCCTACGTCGGCGTCGCCGCCCCCGGGCCGGACCGCCCGGTGACCGACGCGCTCCGCGCCCACCTGCGGCTCGCCGCCGACCTGGGCGCGGCCGGCCTGCGGGTCTTCCCGCGCGGCGGCGACGGCCCGCGCGCCGAGGCCGACGACCGGGCCGTCCGGCGGCTCGCGGAGGTCGCGGAGGAGGCCCGGCGGCTGGGCGTGCGGGTGCTCGTCGAGACCCACGACTCCCACCGGGGCGGCCGGGCGGTGGCCGGGCTGCTGGCCCGGGTCGCCCACCCGGCCGTCGGCGCCCTGTGGGACCTGATGCACACCCACCTGGCCGGCGAGACCCCGGCCGGGACCCACGCGGCGCTCGCCCCGTACCTCGGCCACGTCCAGGTCAAGGACATCGCCGGCCCGCACGACCGCACCCCGCTCCCGCTGGGCGCCGGCGTCCTGCCGATCGCCGACTGCCTGCGCCTGCTGCCGCCCGACACCTGGGTCTGCTGGGAGTACGAGGCGCCCTGGCACCCGGCCGCCGCCCCGCTGCCGCCGCTGCTCCCCGCGGGCGCGGCCTTCCTCGCCGCCCTGCACCGCCCGTCGGGCTGAGCACCCCGCCCGCCGGGGCACACGGGTGCGGGGCGCCGGCCAGGCCGACGCCCCGCACCCACGCGGCACCGCGGCCGCTCAGCTGTGCATCACGTCGTACTTCGAGGCCTCGACGAACTGCGGGGCCCACTTCTGCTTCAGGCGCAGGCAGTACCGGTTGAGCAGATCGGCGAACGGCCCCATCGGGCGGCGGAAGTCGACGATCACGATGACCCTGGGCTCGTCGCTGTGGTTCTCCACCTCGTGCTCGAACGAGACGTCCAGGACCGTTCCCTCGCCCTCCCGCCAGGTGTAGTAGTCGCGGTCGAGCCTGATCCGCGGCGGGTTGTCCTTCGGGATCCGCAGGCCGAGGTGGTAGCGCAGCACACCGGCGTACGGGTCCCGGTGGGCCGGCAGGCCGACGCCCGGGTCCAGGATCGAGATGAACGCGTTGACCACGTTGGGCGTGGACATCGCGAAGTCGAGCAGCGCCGGGCAGTCCTTCCTGGCCAGCTCGTTGGGCCGGCCGTACATGTAGGCGTAGTAGAGGCGCCAGTCCTCCGAGACCTGGGCCGCGCGCACGGGGTCGAAGTTCCCGTAGGTCGGGATGCTCGTGCGGCTCAGGAGCGCGTCCACCTCCGCCCGGACGGCGGGGTAGACGGCCTCCAGGGCGCGTACCTCGGGAAAGACCGTGCGCGGGGGGATGATCCGCGGGCGGCCCTCGCCGCCCGCACCGCGCAGGAAGATCCAGTTGGTGACGGCCCGAAAACGCGGGTGGTTGACGCTGGGTGAGCCTTTCATCGTCCGCTCCCGATTCCGTGTGTCCTGAGACGTGTCATGAGTCGATGGCGATGGCTTTGTGGGGTGGCGGCGTGGTGAACCCGGCGATGTACCGGCCGGCTCCGAGCACCGCCACCAGGACGATCCAGCCCGCGACCGGCGCGGCGGTGACCAGGCCGGCGACGAGCAGTGGGCCGGCGGCGCCCTGGGTGGTCTCGCCGAGGACGCAGGCGCTCTGGTAGAAGCCGTGCTCGTCGGCCGCCGCGAGCACGGCGGACAGGCCCCACTCGCCCGCGGCCTCCAGCAGTTCGCCGCCGGTCAGCGCGATCGTGGCCGCGACGAGCAGGACCACCTGCCAGCCGGTCGGCGCGAACCGGACCAGGCCGAGCAGCAGGCAGCAACCCGCGGTCCACACCGCGGAGTTCCGGAAGCAGCGCAGCGCTCCCTCGCGCGTCGCCGCGCGCCTGCTCACGGCCAGCTGACCGCCCACGGCGATCAGCGAGTTGAGCATCACCAGCCAGCCCAGCACGGACACCGGCACCGAGGCGTGCCGGGTGACCCAGAGCGGCAGCACGGTGCTGAGCAGCGTCGTGTGGACCGTCAGGATCCCCGTCGCCGCGGCCAGTGCGCCGCCGGTGCGCAGACTCCGCGCGCCGACCACCCCCGGTGCGCGGACGGAGGGGGAGCCGCGCCGGCCGGCGCCGAGCGAGGTGGTGGCGAAGCACGCCGCCATGACGAGGTAGCCGCCGCCGATCAGCAGGTAGGCGGTCTCGTAGGCGGACGGCGAACGGGAGGCCAGCAGCCGTACGGAGCACAGCGCGCCGAGGGCGAACCCGATGTTGGTGACGGTGCGCGCCCAGGCGAGCGCCTTGACGCTGTCGCCTCCGGCGCCGGCCAGCATCGCGCGGCGGACCACGTTGCCCGCGCTGTCGAAGCCCCCGGCCACGCAGAGCACGAGCAGCAGGGCCCACGGCGTGTGGACCCGGGCCGAGAGCGGGACCAGCAGCGCCGCGCAGACGGCGGCGACGCTGCCGACGGCGCGGCCCCGGCCCCGGTCGACGAGCAGGCCGGTCGGGACCGCCACCGCCGCCGAGGCCGCCCCCCAGAGCGTCAGGCCGGCCGTCGCGAGCAGCGGCGTCAGCCCGACGATCTGCAGCAGGTAGACCATCACGGTGGCGAGGAAGGCCCCCTTGCCGACGGACAGCACGAGGGTGGCCGAGAGCAGCGCACCGGTCCGCTCGGGCGGCCTGACCCGGGCCGCCGCCGCTACGCGGGCGAGCACAGCCCGCCCCGGGAGGCCTGCCAGGTACGGGCCGTGCCGTCCGGCTGCCCGAAGGTGAACCGCAGCGGGGCCAGGCAGCGGTCCAGGGCCCGGAGCATCGCCGCGTGGTCCGCCGCGCCGCCGCGCAGGAAGTCCAGCCGCATCGTCATCACGCTCGGTTCGAGTTCGCTGCCGACCGGCACCCGGGTGACGTAGTCGACGAGGCCCGGCTCCCGTTCGGCCTCCCGCACCCCGTCCACCCGGCGGAGCGCGCCGCCGGCCAGCGGCGGCAGGTTCCAGTACTGGAAGGCGACGTCCCCGGGGGCGGGTGCCGACGGTTCGACCGGCTGTCCGCAGGCCACCGCGATGCCCAGCTCCAGCAGGTCCAGGCCGGTGGTCCGCCGGTGCAGGTCGGCGATGAAGGCGCCGAGCCGCCCGTTGACCTCGATGATCCGCGGGCCCCGCGCGGTGAGCTTGATCTCGGTGTGCACCAGGCCCCGCCGGATGCCGAGGGCGCGGGCCGCCTCGGTGGCCAGCCGGGCCACCTCGCCGCTCTCGGCGGGGGACAGCTGGGAGGGGAAGAACTGGCCCTGCTCGCGGAACGGGTCGAGCAGCGGGAACTTGCCGGTGACGCCGAGCGTGTGGACCGCGTCGTCGGCGACGAGCGACTCCACGGACACGTAGTCGCCGAAGTCGCCCTCGTCCCGGCCGCGCAGGTACTCCTCGACCACGAACGGGCGCTCGGCGGTGGGCGTCAGCTCCGCGGGGTAGCCCTCGGCGTCCGCCACCAGGTGGGTGTCGCGGCTGCTGTGGCTGTGGACCGGCTTGACGACCACCGGACCGGCCAGGTCCCGTACCGCCGCCAGGGCCTCCTCCCGGCTCGTCACCGGGATCGACCGGACGGCGTCCACACCGGCCCGCGCCAGCCGTCCGCGCTGCGCCCGCTTGTCGGTGAGCAGGGTGACCGTCTCGGCCTCGTGGAACAGCAGCCCCAGGCCGTCGCCGAGCCGCGCGGTCAGCGGGACCAGCGGCTCGCTGAACGTGGTGATGCCGCAGGGCCGGTGGGGACGCAGCAGGGCCAGCGCCGGCTCCGGCGCGTCGGGCTCGCACTCGACGACCGGCCCGAACCCCTCGTACGCCGCCCGCTCCGGCGCCCCCAGGGCGCCGGCGACGGCCACGAAGACCGGGCGGAGGCCGCGGGCCCGGACCGCCGCGGCGATGGCGGCGGGGCCGACGGCCGCGCCCGGGACGACAGCGACGACGACGGTGCTCATCTCTCACCTGACTCTGTGTCGGACAACCGGTAGACCTGGTCCTTGAGCTCCTCGATGCGCCGGTGGTCGCGGTGGATCGCGTCCGCGGTCCCGGCGCACTGGAAGATCCTGAGCGTGCTGGAGTAGAGGTCGACGGTCGGCCGGATCCGGTCCCCGGGCCCGAGCTTCAGGTTCAGGCCGAACACGCTCTCCAGCCCGGCGATCCGCCGCACCGCCCGCTCGTCGACGCTCTCGACCACGCCCGACAGCGTGGTGGAGGTCGTGCAGCAGACGGCCTCCTCGAACTTGTGGTAGCCGCGGCCCGCGTACTCGGCGGCGAACCGTTCGGGCCGCAGGTACGCGAGCGCGCTGAGCGTCGCCTGGTTGGCGCCGGTGCAGCGGTCGTGGAACCCGGGGTGCATGTTCCCGGCGATCCGCGAGCCGACCTCCACCAGCGCCGGCCCGTCGGCGGTGACGATCACCTCGGCGTGGCTCGGCCCGTGGCGGACCCCCAGCGCGGCGAGCGCCCGGTCCACGTAGTCGGTCAGCTCGGCCGCCGGCGGCTCGGCCGGCGACAGCAGGCGCTCGCGGTCGTAGATGTTGCGGCCCGAGGGCAGCAGGCGCTTCTGGTACTCCCACACGCCGCACACGTAGCGCCGGCCCTCGTGGGAGACCATGTCGACGACGTACTCCGTCCCCTCCAGGTAGGACTGGACGAGCGCCTCGCGGTTGGGCGAGCCGTAGATCGTCTCGGTGTCCAGGACGGCCTTCGCCGCGGACCGCACCTGCTCGGCGTCGGCGCAGACGACGACCCCGTCGCCGGCGGCGGAGTCGAGCGGCTTGACGACCACCGGGTAGCGCCCGGCACGCTGCGCCCAGTCCACCAGGGCCTGCGGGTCGCCGCTCTTGAACTGGTCGGCGCAGTGCAGGCCGGCGGCGCGGAGCACCTCGATCATCCGGTACTTGTTCCGGCGGGCCTCGGAGAGCTCCGTCCCGTTGGTCGCCAGGCCCAGCCGCTCCGACAGCCGGTCCGCGAGCAGCACGCCCGGCTCCTGTCCGGCGAGCACGCACACCGGTGCGTACCGTGCCAGCTCCGCCACCGTCCGGTCGAGGTCCTCGTGGACGATGTTCGCCCGGTAGACGGTCAGGTCCGGGGCGGGCATGGAGGGCATCAGCCCGGGGGTGCTCTGGACGTGCACCAGGTCCGCACCCAGGGCGGTGAACTCCGGTGGCAGGTAGCCGCCGGAGGTGTAGGCGTCGACCAGTACGGCGACCGGCCTGAGCTGTGACAACGTTCCTCCTCGTCATGTCGGTCGGACGGAGCCCGCCGGGCGGACGGCCTCAGCGCGGAAGCCTCCGCGGCGTGCTCCTCCGGGTGGCGCGGGGCACTCAGACCTTCTGACGGGTGGGGCGGAGCCGGATGTCGTCGAGGTGCACGTGGGTCGGGCGGCCGACAGCGAACTCGACGACCGACGCGACGTCCTCCGGGGTCAGCAGCGGCCCGCTCTCGGCGGCGACCGCCTCGAACCACGCGCTGTCGTAGCCGGCGGCGTCCTGGAAGCCCGAGCGGACGAAACCGGGCTCGATCAGGGTCACCCGGACGTTGTGGGCGCAGACCTCCTGGCGCAGCGCCTCGACCAGCGAGTGGACGGCGAACTTGGTCGACCCGTACACCGGGTTCGCGGCCGAGACCTGCCGTCCGACGGTCGAGCCGATGACCACGATGTCGCGGACCCGCCGCCCCCCGTCCAGCTCCGCCTGCCGCACGAACTCGGCCGCGGCGTCCCGGAGCTGGTGGAGGACGGCGAGGACGTTGACCTCGATCAGCCGCTCCCAGCGGGTGGGGTCCGAGCCGAGCACGGTGCCCGGCAGGCCGTGCCCGGCGCAGGCGACGAAGATACTCGCCGCCTCCCACTCCGCCGCGGCCGCGGCCAGCAGGTCCCGCGCGTGCCCGGGCGTCGTCACGTCGCCCGGGAAGGGCCGGACCGCCCCCGGGGCCTGGTCCGACTCGGCCGCCAGGTCGGCGAGCCTCCTGCCGTCGCGGCCGGTGGCCAGCACCCGCACGCCCTGCCGGGCGAAGCGCGCGGCGATCGCGCGCCCGATTCCGGAGGAGGCCCCGGTGACCACGGCGACCCGCTTCTCGTCCATGCCTGTTCCCTGTCTGTCGTCCATGTCGGTTACCTGGTGCCCGCGGAGGGGAGTTCGCCCTGCTGCCCGAGGCCGGTGAAGAAGGCGTGCAGCCAGGAGCCCGTCACCTCGGGGAACTCCACCCCCAGCCGGGCCAGCAGCCGCCGGGTGCGGGTGTGGTCGTACCGCACGTTGCGGTCCGGTCGGCCGGCCCAGAAGTGCGCGAGCGAGAGCTGCTCCCCGCCGTCGCCGAGGTAGCGGCCGAACAGCTCCGCGAAGCCTTCCGCCCCGTCCTCGGCCAGGGCGTACCCCTGGTCGCGCAGGACCGTGAAGAGCCGCTCGTAGGACACCTCGTGGTGGGTGTCGAGGTGGAAGGTGCCGCCCCGCACCCGCGCGCTGCGCGAGATCTCCAGGATGCCCCGCGCCACCACGTCCACCGGGCTCAGCGCGAGGGTCAGGGCGCCGACCCGGGGCACCCGGCCGATCCGCACCGACGCCCGCAGCAGCTGGACCAGCCGGTTGTCGCCGCCGTTGCGCTGGAAGCGGCCGGACACCGAGTGGCCGCTGACGTTGCCGGAGCGGTAGACGAACGCGTTGCCGCCCTGGGTGGCGAAGCCCTGCACGAGGCGCTCGGCGTCGTACTTGCTGCGCTCGTACTCGTTGAGGAACTCCTGGCCGATGTCCAGGCTGTCCTCCGAGAAGACGGCCGGCTCGCCCGGCGCGCCGCCGCCGCAGACCGCGAGCGTCGAGACGTAGTGCAGGTCCTTGGGCCGGCCGGTGGTCGCCAGTCGGATCATCGCCCGCACCGGCTCGGTGTTCTGCCGGTCGAAGGACTCGCGGTCGCCGAACAGCCTGGTGTCGGCGGCCAGGTGGTAGAGCGCCTCCGCCTCGTGGCACAGCCGTCGGTAGTCCGGCTCGGCGAGGCCGAAGTCCGGCTCGGCGAGGTCGCCGGCCAGCACGGTGAGCCGGTCGGCGTACGCGTCGAGGCGACCGTCCGGGACGTACCAGGCGTAGGCGTCCGCCAGGCGCTCGGCGGGTGTCCGGCCCTCCTTCGCGCGCACCAGGCAGACCACCTTCGACCGGGTGCGGGCCAGCAGGAGGTCGAGCAGGTGCGCGCCGATGAAACCGGTCGCGCCGGTGAGCAGGACGGTGCCGTACTCGCGGACGGACCCGGCGGGCGGCTCGCACTCCAGGGCGCCCGGCACCTGGGCGAGGAGCCCGGTGCTCGATCCCGACTCCAGCACGAACCGGCCGTCGGCGGGCGGGAGCCCCGCGCCGCGCAGCAGGTGGTCGCGGGTGGCGCGGGCCAGGTCGAGCATCCGCTCGGGGTCGTGGCGCGCGGGCGTGTAGGACAGGTCGGCCACCAGCTGCCCGTCGTGGACGCGCGCCGTGAGCTTGAGGCCGTAGCCGCGGTCGTTCTCCGGGCCGCGGACCGGCCCCACCGGGTGGCGCGAGGGCCGCAGGTGCAGGTCGTCGCCGAAGGGCAGGGCGAACGGGCCGAGGTAGTTGAAGCAGACGTCGGCCCGCTGCGGCTGCTCGTGCAGGCCGTAGGCGACCCCGAGGGCGGGCACCTCGGCCAGGGCCGCCGCCGCGGACTTGCCGGTGGCGGCGAGGTCCCCGGCGACGGTGCGCACGCTGACGGGGAACGTCGAGGTGAACCAGCCCACCACGCGGGAGACTTCGAGCGTCTCGTCGAAGCAGATCCGGCCGTGGCTCTCCACGTCCGCGACGAGTTCGTCCGTGCCGAGCTGCTCGGTGAGCGCCTGGGCGAAGGCACCCAGCAGTGCCGCGTGGGCGGGGATGCCGGAGCGGGCCGCGGCCTCGGTCAGGGCGGCGCTCTGCGCGCGCGACAGCCGGAACCAGAGGGCCTGGGCGTCGCCCTCGCGGTTGTCGCCGGGGGCGTCGGGCCGTGGTGCGACGGCGGGCAGCCGGGCCAGGGAGTCGAAGTGCGCGAGGTCCCCGCGCAGTTGCGCGGCCCGGTCGCGCAGGTGGGTGGCCCACTGGCCGAAGCCGGTCGGGCCGGGGGCGGTGGTGGGCTCGCCGCCGCGCAGCCGCTCGCTGTAGCAGCGGCTGAGGTCGCTGACGACGATGCGCCAGGAGACCGCGTCGATCGCCAGGTGATGGCAGATCAGCAGCAGTTCGGCCCGGCCGTCGCCGAGGAAGAGGTGCACCTTGAAGAGGTTGCCGTCCGCGATGCGGATCTCCCGCTGGAGGGCGGCCGCGACGTCCCGGACGGTCCGGGCGGCCGGGCCGTCCTCCTCGGGCAGCCGGGACCAGCTGAACGCGTCGGCGGGATCGACGAGTTCGCGCCGCCGGCCGTCGGCTCCCGGGCGGAACGCGGTGCGCAGCATGGGGTGCAGGCCCACCACGTCGGCGACCGCGGCGGCCAGCTCGGCCGGCCGCGGCGTGCTGTCGGTCTCCAGCAGCAGGGCCTGGTTCCACTGGTCGGGCTGGGCGAACTCCTGCCGGAAGAACCAGGTCTGGGCGGGGGAGAGCGCACGGTCGTCCGCGACGACCCGGGCGGCGGACGCGCGGCCGTGGTCGTCGCCCCCGCGGTCCTCCCGCAGCCGGGTGGCCAGGGCGGCCGCCGTCGGCTCGGCGAGGAAGGCCGCGGCCGACACCCGGTAGCCCTTGGCCTGGAGGTCCGCGATGACCTGGATGGCGTCGATCGAGCTGCCGCCGGCCTGGTCGAAGTCCTGGTCGACCGCGAAGTCGCCGTGGCCCAGGTGCCGTTGCCAGGAGGCGAGGACGTCGGCGAGCACCGGGTCGCCGCCGTCGGCGGCGGGGTCGGACGGGCGGGGCGTGCGCTCGGCGAGCCGTGCTTCGAGCAGCTCCCGGAGGGCGGCCTGGTCGGTCTTCCCATTGGCGTTGCGCGGAAAGGCGTCGAAGGCCTCGATCCGGTCGGGGACCATGTGCGCGGGCAGCAGCTCCCGCAACTCCCGGCGCAGCGCGGCCGGTTGGACCGCCGGACGGCCGTCGGCGGCCGGCACCACGGCGGCGACCAGCATCGCCCGGTCCCTGGTGAGCAGGACGGCCACCGCGTCGGCGACCGCCGGGTGCCGGCGCAGGCCCGCCTCGACGTGGCCGAGTTCGATCCGGTACCCGCTGACCTTGACCTGCCGGTCGCCCCGGCCGAGGAACTCCAGCACGCCCCGGGAGTCGGCGCGCACCCGGTCGCCGGTGCGGTAGGCGCGTCCGAGGGCCGGGTCGAGCCGCGCGAGGTCGTCCGTGAAGGCCGCCGCGGTGGCCTGCGGGTCGTCCCGGTAGCCGAGCGCCACCGACGGGCCGGCGATGTACAACTCGCCCACCGCGTCCCGGTCGTGGAAGGTCCCGTCGTCGGCGCGGACCAGGAGCCGGGTGCGGCCCAGCGGGGTGCCGATGGGCACGGAGGCGCCGTCGAGGGCGTCGAGGTCGCTCGCGGCGGTCAGCCGGTGCGCGGCGACGCCCACCGTCGCCTCGGTGGGCCCGTAGTGGTTGACGAGGTTCCGGGTGACACCGGAGTCGAGGATCCGGCGGGCCAGCGGCAGCGCCAGCAACTCCCCGCCGAGCAGCAGGAAACGCAGCTCGGGCCGGGTCGCCCCGTCCTGCCCGAAGGCCCGGAAGACCACGCTCCAGTGCGAGGGGGTGGTCTTCAGGACGTCCACCCGGTGGTCCTGGAGGTAGCGCAGGAGCGCCGCCGGGTCGCGCCGGGTGGCGTCGTCCACCAGGTGCAGCGTGCCGCCGGTCCACAGCGGGAGGAACAGGCAGGTGTTGCCGAGATCGGCGGCGAGCGTGGTGACGTGCGCGTAGGAGAGCGGTTCGGTGATGTCGAGCCGCTGGAGCAGGGACTCGGTGTAGTGCCGGATGTTGGCGTGCGAGACCTGCACGCCCTTGGGCACCCCGGTGGAGCCCGAGGTGTAGAGCACGTAGGCCGTGTCGTCGTCGTCGGCGGGTCCGGGTGCCGCGGGCCCGTCGGCGGGGGCCGGCGGGGGCACGAGGCTGCCGCCGGCCTCGTGCCCGTCCGCCACCCGCAGTCCGGACCGGCGCAGCTCGCCGTGGTGGCGCGGCTCGGCGAGCACGAGGTCGGGGGCGGCGAGGGCGAGCCGGTTCGCCCCCTCGGCGACCGGTTCGGTGGGCTCGACGAGGGTGAAGGCCGCGCCGGCGCCGAGGACCGCCAGCTGGGCGACCACGGCGTCGGCCGTGCGGTCGAGATGGATGCCGACCAGACAGCCGCGACCGATGCCCGACGCCCGCAACAGGTCCGTCAGACGGTCCGCCCTGGAAGCGAGTCGGGCGTAGGTCAGACGTTCCCGACCCACGACGACGGCCGTTCGATGCGGGTGGGTTCGCGCGTGTGCGCGGACGAGCGCCGGGAGCATGCCGAAGTCCTCTCTGCGTGTCGACGGTCGATTCGAAGGCTGTGGCGGGAGCGGCGTCAGCTCCAGTAGACGAGCGGTTCCTTCGGGCCCTTGGTGGCGATGAACGCGGCCGCGCCGACCCGGTGTTCGTCCTCGCCGCTGGTCACCGCGTGCAGCATCCGGGGGCTGAAGATGATCAGGTCGCCGGCCTCGGGGTGGATCACGTGGACCGGGGGCTCCACGGAGTCGGGCTGCAGGCCCTCGACGTCGAGGATCGTCGCGGTCTCCTCCGGGGTCGGCTCGCGCAGCCAGAGGTGCAGGTCGCCGCCCTTCTTCGGGACCTGGAGGTAGACGTTGGCGACCAACTGGTTGAGCACGCCCGCGATTTCGGGGGCGTCGGTCTCCTGGTCGATCGCGTCGTTGTGCGGGTAGAACTTCGAGGTCGAGGGCTGGAAGACGCGGAAGGCGCCGACGAAGCAGGCCCGCTCGCGCAGCCGCAGCAGGTTGGCGCCGGCCGGCCACAGTTCCTGCAGCTCCAGGCGCACCCGGTCGATCGGCGAGAGGTACGGGTGGAACATCGAGCGGACGTCCTCGATGGCCGGCAGGGCGCTGTCGTGGTACTGCTTCGTCAGCTCGGCGTCCCACTTGGTGTCGATGTGCGGCATGTACACCCGTCCGACACTGCTGGTGTACTGCTTGTGGTAGTGCCCGAGCGCCTGGTGGTTGATCGCCTTCTGGGCGACCTGCTCGGCGATCTCGACGGGGTAGTAGCCGCGTACGTGGATCGCGCCGATCTCGCGCTCGGCCAGCTGGAGCAGGGTCCGGGCGGTGAGTTCGGTGGCGATCTCGTTCGTTGCCGACCTGACGACGTGCGCGGTGGCGGTCATGAGCGTGCTCCTGGGAAAGCGACGGGACAGGACTGTGCGCGCGCCCCCGGCGTTCATCGGGGCGTTGGTGCGGTGGAGGCGTCGGAGGGGCCGCCGGCGGTGCCGTGACGCGTGAGCGGCACGGCGGACACGCCCGGCGGGGGTCTCGGCCGCGAGGACGCGTGGAGCGGCACGAGGAGTGGAACGGGCGGTCGGCCGCGGGGGCGTTCGGAGCCCTGGTTCCGCCGCGTCCCTCCGTTCCGTGACACCGGGCCCCCCGGGTGTCAGCGCTCGATCACCGTACCCCAGACAATGTGACAGTACAATGTCATGTTGTCCGAAGGGGCTGTGATCAGCCACTGGTGACGGATGGTCAGCAGTTCACGGACGGGGCCGGACGGCGGGCGGTGGCGTGCCCGGGCCGGCCGGTGCGTAAGGTGGGTCCGCCGATGATCGTCCGCATGCCGGGAGGCCTCATGACCAGCACGCCAGCCGCCGACGCCCCGCTCCCGGTCGGGGTGATCGGCCTCGGCGACATCGCCCAGAAGGCCTACCTGCCGGTGCTCACCGCGCTGCCCGGGCTCGACCTGCGGCTGATGACCCGGGACGCGGCCAAGCTCGACCGGCTCGGCGAGACCCACCGGATCGCCCCCGAGCGCCGCTTCACCGACCTCGGCGCGCTGATCGGCAGCGGCATCCGCGCCGCCTTCGTGCACGCCGCCACCGACCAGCACGTCCCGATCGTCGAGCAGCTGCTCACCGCCGGGGTGGACGTCTACGTCGACAAGCCGCTCGACTACACCCTGGACGGCGCCCGCCGCCTGGTCGACCTCGCCGACCGCACCGGCCGCTCGCTGATGGTCGGCTTCAACCGCCGCTACGCGCCCGGCTACGCCCAGGCCAAGGAGCGCCCGCGCGACCTGATCGTGCTCCAGAAGAACCGCGAGGGCCTGGCCGAGGCGGCCCGCACCCTGGTGTTCGACGACTTCATCCACGTCGTGGACGTACTGCGGTTCCTGGCCCCCGGCGAGATCGAGCACGTGGACGTCCGCGCCCGCACCCGGGACGGGCTGGTCGAGCACGTGGTGCTCACCCTCGGCGGCGAGGGCTTCACCGCCCTCGGCATCATGAACCGGGTCTCCGGCTCCACCGAGGAGGTGCTGGAGGTCTCCGGCGGCGACTCCAAGCGCGAGGTGCACAACCTGGCCGAGGTGGTCGACCACCGCGGCCAGCCGACCGTCCGCCGCCGCGGCGACTGGGTGCCGGTGGCCCGTCAGCGCGGCATCGAGCAGTGCGTGCTCGCCTTCCTGGCGGCCGTCCGCGCCGGGCGCACCCTGGACGCCCACGACGCGCTGCGCACCCACGAGCTGTGCGAGCTGGTGGTGGAGCGGATCGAGGCTTCCTGGGAGTCCGCTGGGAGCGGGCTGTGAGAAACCCGGGCTGAGCGGCCGTCACGTCACCCGCGGGGAACCGTCCGTTCACCGCCGGGGTCTTGTCGGGGCATTTTCTACGCGCGTATCTTGAGGGGCGCCGCGGGGGGCGGGAGACCGTCCTCCGCTTCTTCGCCACGCGAGCAGCGCGCGCCCGACGCGCGCCTCCGCCCGGACCGCCGTGCCACGACCGTGCCGCACGACGGAGCTAGGAGCCCTGCCCCGGTGACCACCGCCCCCGCCTCCCGCCCCCGCAGAACCCTGCTGCGCGCCGCCCTGATCCCGGCCACGCTGGCCGCCTCGCTGGTGCTCGTCCCGCTGCCGGTGGCGAACGCCGCCGCGCCCGCGACCCCGGCCCCGACCGAGGCCGGCCCGCTGCGGATCCACGACATCCAGGGCAGCACCCGGATATCCCCGCAGGCCGGCAAGCCCGTCACCGGAGTGCCCGGCATCGTCACCGGCGTGCGCGCGTACGGCAGCGTCAAGGGCTTCTGGCTCCAGGACCCGAACCCCGACGCCGACCCGGCCACCAGCGAGGGCATCTTCGTCTACACCGGCGGCAACCCGACCGTGCAGGTCGGCGACTCGGTGCTGGTGAGCGGCAAGGTCACCGAGTACTACCCGAACTACAGCGGCGGCTCGCAGTCCATCACCGAGATCACCGCCCCCGGCATCACCGTCCTGTCGGCCGGCAACCCGCTGCCCGCCCCGGTGGTCGTGGACACCCGCAACATCCCCGGCACCTACGCCCCGCCGGCCGGCCCGGACGGCTCCATCGACGGCGGCACGCTCCAGCCGGAGAAGTACACCCTCGACTTCTACGAGTCGCTGGAGGGCATGCTCGTCCAGGTCAAGGACGTCCGGGTGGTGCAGGCGACCGACAAGTACAACGAGCTGTGGGTCGCCGCCGACAAGCAGGACCAGCGCAGCAAGCGCGGCGGCCTGCTGTACGAGTCGTACAAGGAGCCCAACGTCGGCCGGCTGATGATCCAGCAGCAGGCCCCGGTGAACCAGCGGCCCTTCCCGGTCGCCAACGTCGGCGACGAGCTGACCGGCACCACCACCGGCCCGCTGGACTACAACAACTTCGGCGGCTACACCCTGGTCGCCGGCACCATGGGCACCCTGAAGGACAACCACCTCCAGCGCGAGGTCACCGCCCAGGCCGGCGACCGCGAACTCACCCTCGCCACCTACAACGTGGAGAACCTGGCCCCGGGCAACCCGGACGCCAAGTTCGCCGAGCTGGCCCAGGGCGTCGTCACCAACCTGCGCTCGCCCGACATCGTCGCCCTGGAGGAGATCCAGGACAACAACGGCAACAAGAACGACGGCACGGTGGACGCGAGCCAGACCGTCGCCAAGTTCATCGCCGCGATCAAGGCGGCCGGCGGCCCGGCCTACGACTGGCGCTCGGTCGACCCGCAGGACGGCAAGGACGGCGGCGAGCCCGGCGGCAACATCCGCCAGGTCTTCCTGTTCAACCCGCAGCGGGTGTCCTTCACCGACATCCCCGGCGGCAGCGCCACCACCGCCGTCGGCGTGACCGGCACCGGCGCGGGCACCGCGCTGACCGCCTCGCCCGGCCGGATCGAGCCGAACGACGAGGCCTGGACCAACAGCCGCAAGCCGCTGGTCGGCCAGTTCTCCTTCCGCGGCAAGAAGGTCTTCGTCATCGCCAACCACTTCAACAGCAAGGGCGGCGACCAGGGCATCGACAGCCGCTTCCAGCAGCCGACCCGCAGCTCCGAGGTGCAGCGGATCAAGCAGGCCACCGTCGAGCAGTCCTTCGTCGCCAAGCTGCTGGCCGCCGACAAGGAGGCCAAGGTCGTCTCCCTCGGCGACTTCAACGACTACCAGTTCTCGCCCGCGCTCGCCGCGCTCACCAAGGACGGCGTGCTGCGCGACCTGGTGAACGAGCTGCCGGAGACCGAGCAGTACTCGTACGTCTACCAGGGCAACTCGCAGGTGCTGGACCACATCCTGGTCAGCCCCGAGGTCGGCTACGCCAAGTACGACGTGGTGCACATCAACGCCGAGTTCGCCCAGCAGGCCAGCGACCACGACCCGCAGGTGGTCCGCATCAAGCCGTAGTCCGGGCACCGGTTACGCTGCCTCCGCCGCCGGTGATCACCGGCGGCGGAGGCAGCGCCGTGTGACGGGGAGACGATGGACCACCGGATCGAGCGGATCGGACGCGAGGACTGGCAGCGCCTGCGGAAGGTACGGCTGGCCCAACTCCTCGACACGCCCCTGGCGTTCGGCGAGACCCACGAGTACGCGAGCCACCAGGGCGAGGGCAACTGGCGGGCCCGCTGCAACTGGGTCAACGAGCCCGACAAGCTGGGCCTGGTCGCGGTGGACGCCACGGGGGAGTGGGTCGCCACCATGCTGTCCGTCCCGAACCGGGAGCAGCCCGGCGCGCTCGACCTGATCGGCGTCTGGGTGGACCCGGCGCACCGCGGCCGCGGGCACGGCGTCGCCGACGCCCTGCTGGACGCGGTGCTCGCCTGGGCGCGGGTCCGGGGCGCCGGGCGGATGCTGCTCGGGGTGCACGAGGCCAACCCCCGCGCCGCCGCCTTCTACCTGCGGCGCGGGTTCGCCCACACCGGCGGGTCCACGCCGTACGTGCTGGACCCCTCGGCGCGGATCCTGGAGATGGCCCTCCCGCTGGACTGACCGGCCCGGCGGGAGAGCCCCGGCTCCGCGCAGGCGCGGCGCGGAGTCGGTACGGCTCAGCCCAGGTACCGGGCCAGCGCCTCGCCGGTCAGCGTGGAGCGAGCGGCGACCAGCTCGGCCGGGGTGCCCTCGAAGACCACCCGCCCGCCGTCGTGGCCGGCACCCGGCCCGAGGTCGATGATCCAGTCGGCGTGCGCCATCACCGCCGGGTGGTGCTCGATCACGATGACCGACTTGCCGGACTCGACCAGCCGGTCCAGCAGTCCCAGCAACTGCTCGACGTCGGCCAGGTGCAGGCCGGTGGTCGGCTCGTCCAGCACGTAGACGCCGCCCTTGTCCGCCATGTGGGTGGCCAGCTTGAGCCGCTGCCGCTCGCCGCCGGAGAGCGTGGTCAGCGGCTGGCCGAGGCTCAGGTAGCCGAGCCCGACGTCGGCCAGCCGCTCCAGGATCCGGTGCGCGGCCGGGAGCTTCGCCTCGCCCGAGCCGAAGAACTCCTCCGCCTCGGTCACCGACATCGCCAGCACCTCGGCGATGTCCCGCCCGCCCAGGTGGTACTCCAGCACCGCCGGCTGGTAGCGCTTGCCCTCGCAGTCCTCGCAGGTGGTGGCCACCCCGGCCATCATCGCCAGGTCGGTGTAGACCACCCCGGCGCCGTTGCAGGTCGGGCAGGCGCCCTCGGAGTTGGCGCTGAACAGGGCCGGCTTCACGCCGTTGGCCTTGGCGAAGGCCTTGCGGACGGGTTCGAGCAGCCCGGTGTAGGTGGCCGGGTTGCTGCGCCGGGAGCCCTTGATCGCCCCCTGGTCGACCGAGACCACGCCCTCGTCGACCGGGATCGAGCCGTGGATCAGCGAGCTCTTGCCGGAGCCCGCCACCCCGGTCACCACCGTGAGCACCCCGAGCGGGACGTCCACGTCCACGTCCCGCAGGTTGTGGGTGCTCGCGCCGCGGATCTCCAGCGTGCCGGTGGGCTTCCGTACGGCCTCGCGCAGCGCCGTCCGGTCGGACAGGTGGCGGCCGGTCACCGTGCCGCCGGCGCGCAGCCCCGCCACGTCGCCCTCGTAGCAGACCGTGCCGCCGGCCGCACCGGCCCCCGGGCCGAGGTCGACCACGTGGTCGGCGATCGCGATGGTCTGCGGCTTGTGCTCCACCACCAGCACCGTGTTGCCCTTGTCCCGCAGGCGCAGCAGCAGCCGGTTCATCCGGTCGATGTCGTGCGGGTGCAGGCCGGTGGTGGGCTCGTCGAAGACGTACGTGGTGTCGGTGAGCGAGGAGCCGAGGTGGCGGATCATCTTGACCCGCTGCGCCTCGCCGCCGGACAGCGTGCCGGAGGGGCGGTCCAGCGAGAGGTAGCCGAGGCCGATCTCCACGAAGGAGTCGAGGGCCTGCCGGAGCGTGCCGAGCAGCGGCGCCACCGAGGGCTCGTCGAGGTCGCGGACCCAGTCGGCGAGGTCGCTGATCTGCATCGCGCAGGCGTCGGCGATGCTGATCCCGGCGATCTTCGAGGAGCGGGCCGCCGCGCTGAGCCGGGTGCCCTCGCAGTCGGGGCAGGCGGTGAAGGTCACGGCCCGCTCCACGAAGGCCCGGATGTGCGGCTGCAGCGCTTCCTTGTCCTTGGAGAGCATCGACTTCTGGATCTTGGGGATCAGGCCCTCGTAGGTGAGGTTGACGCCGTTGACCTTGACCTTGGTCGGCTCCCGGTACAGGAAGTCCTGCATCTCCTTCTTGGTGAACTTGCGGATCGGCTTGTCCGGGTCGAGGAAGCCCGAGTTGGCGTAGACGCCGACCGTCCACCAGCTGTCGGTCTTCCAGCCGGGGATGGTGAACGCGCCCTCGGAGATCGACTTGCTGTCGTCGTACAGCTGGCTGAGGTCGATGTCCGAGACGCTGCCGCGGCCCTCGCAGCGCGGGCACATGCCGCCGGTGATGCTGAAGCTGCGCCGCTCCTTGACCGTCTTGCCGCCGCGCTCGACGGTGACGGCGCCGGCGCCGCTGATCGACGGGACGTTGAAGGAGAAGGCCTTGGGGGAGCCGATGTGCGGGGTGCCGAGGCGGCTGAACAGGATGCGCAGCATCGCGTTGGCGTCGGTGGCGGTGCCGACGGTGGAGCGCGGGTCGGCGCCCATCCGCTGCTGGTCGACGATGATCGCGGTGGTCAGGCCCTCGAGGACGTCCACCTCGGGGCGGGCCAGGGTGGGCATGAAGCCCTGGACGAAGGCGCTGTAGGTCTCGTTGATCAGCCGCTGGGACTCGGCGGCGACGGTGTCGAAGACCAGCGAGCTCTTGCCCGAGCCGGACACCCCGGTGAACACCGTCAGCCGGCGCTTGGGGATGTCGATGCTGACGTCCTTGAGGTTGTTCTCGCGCGCGCCGTGCACGCGGATCAGGTCGTGGCTGTCGGCGACGTGCGGCCGCGCGTCCGTCCGCTTGGGCATCGTTCTCTTCGCTCCCTGGCTCTCGGCGGTCTCTCGGGGGTCTCTCTGAGGCCTCTCCGGGGGAGGGGCCGGAGGGCCCGCCCCGCGGCCGCCGTCGGTGTGCTCGAACCCTTCGATCCAACCATCGATCCGGCCGGGATCGAACGGCTTTCGGGTGCGGCCGACGGCGGGGAGGGACGGGCCCCGGCGCCCTCGGGCCGGGCCGGGCTTGTCCCGGCCCAGCCCGGCTCAGCTCAGCTCGTTGAAGCGGACCATGGTGCCCGCCGGGTCGCGGAACGCGCAGTCGCGGACGCCGTACGGCTGGGTGGTCGGCTCCTGGACGAGCTCGGCGCCGCCGGACTTCAGCCGGTCGAAGACGCCGTCCAGGTCGCGGGTGCCCAGGACGACCCGGGCGTAGGTGCCCTTGGCCATCATCTCGGTGATGGTCCGCTGCTCCTCCTCGGTGCGGCCCGGGTCGGCGGAGGCCGGCTCCAGCACCAGGGAGACGTCCGGCTGGCCGGCCGGGCCGACGGTGATCCAGCGCATCGGGCCGCCGCCGACGTCGCTGCGTACCTCGAAGCCGAGCAGGTCGCGGTAGAAGGCGAGGGAGGCCTCGGGGTCGGTGTGCGGGAGGAAGGTCCAGTGAATGGTGAGGTCGCTCATGACTGCAACGCTAGGCGCGCACCCCGGCCGCGCGCTTCTCGAATCCTGATCGCTTCCCGTCCCTCCCCGCGGCGCTCCCCGCGTTCCTCCCCGGGGCGCTCCTCGGGGAGGAACGACCGCGCCGGCCGCCTCGGGGGAGACGGCCGGCGCGGGTCGGAGCACGGTTCCTAGCAGTCGGGGATGGTCGTGCCGTTGTTGTCCTTGGCGGTGTCGTTGCCCCAGCGGGAGAGGTAGAACGCGGAGACCCACTGGCCGGCGGGGCCCCCGTCGGCGTCGGTCCTCAGCCACCAGTGGTTGACGCTGCCGCCGTTGGAGACCTCGCGGCCCCAGGCCTTGCAGTAGACGTAGTTCGTCCCCTGGTTCAGCGTCCCGGTGGCGTTGGTGGAGGTCGGCGAGGAGTAGACGCTCGCGCTCGCGAAGGTGTCCACCCAGTACTTGCCGGTGGCGGGCGGGGTGCCGCCGCCGGGGCAGGTGGGGATGGTCGTGCCGTTGTTGTCCTTGGCGGTGTCGTTGCCCCAGCGGGACAGGTAGAACGCGGACACCCACTGGCCGCCGGGGCCGGAGTCCGGGTCGGTCTTCAGCCACCAGTGGTTGAAGGCGCTGCCGTTGGAGACCTCGCGGCCCCAGGCCTTGCAGTAGACGTAGTTCGTGCCCTGGTACAGCGTCCCGGTGCTGGTGGTGGAGGTCGGGGAGCCGTACACCGGCGCGTTGGCGAGGGTGTCCACCCAGTACTGGCCGCTGTTCGACGGGGGCGTGGTCGGCGGCGGGGTGGTGGAGCCGGGGCCGTACAGCCGGATGGCGCCGTAGTAGTCGCCGTGCGAGGAGAGCGTCGCCACCTGGACGTAGCCGCCGGAGTAGGGGGCCTCCACTATCCAGCCCTGCCCGAGGTACATCGCGACGTGGTGGATGGTGGAGGCGGTGTTGCCGAAGTACACCAGGTCGCCGGGGAGCAGCGGTGCGGTCCCGTCCGCCCGGTAGTAGCGGGCGACGGCGCGGGAGGTCGGCCACTGGGTCCGGGTGGTGCCGTTGATGACGTCGTCGCCGACCGCCAGGTCGTAGGCGTAGCGGACCATGCCGGAGCAGTCCAGGCCGCGGACGTTGCAGTCGTTGGGGGCGCCGTTGGCGGGGTCGCAGAGGCCGTACGTCGGGCCGGGCCGCGAGCCGTGGCCGCCGCCCCACGAGTACGGGGTGCCGATCAGCCCGCAGGCGGAGCGGACGGCGGCGGTCGCCTGCGGCGCCGCACCGGTGGAGAGCACCCCGCAGGCGGGCGCCGCCTCGGCCGCCCCGGCACCGGCGAAGAACACTCCGACCGACACCAGCAGCGACAGCAGGGCCGCCCACCGCAGCGGGGCGACCAGCCACCGCGACAGAACGTTTACGCGCGTAGTCATGGTCGCGAATACTTCCGGAGCCGCTGACTCCGGGTCAATGGTCCTGTCCCCCATACCTCCTGTGGTCCGCACACTTGCCGGTGTGCAGGTCACGGGCACGACTACCGGCAACAAGGGGGCAGCCCGGCGCGGACGTGCCGCAGCGGCCACCGGGCCGGGCTGCTCGCCCCCGGGTGGCACCGGGGTGGGCCGTCACACCCCGGCGGCCAGGGCGGGCGTCGGGACGACCCAGAGCTCGGCGGGGCCGTTGATGATGGCGGACTCCAGCCGGGCCGGCGTCGGACGGGACGGGTCCAGGGCGCTGTCGGGGTAGGCGCCGAACAGGCCCTCCAGGGCCACCTCGGTCTCCAGTCGGGCGAGGGGCGCGCCGAGGCAGAAGTGCGGGCCGTAGCCGAAGGCCAGGTGCTCCTTGTCGGGGCGCGTCGGGTCGAAGTCGTCCGGCCGCTCAGGGTGGACCTCCGGGTCCCGGCCGGCCGCGCCGAAGCCGAGCAGGATCGGCTCGCCCCGCCGGATGACCACGCCCTCGCCCAGGTCGACGTCCTCCAGCGGGTAGCGGAGCGGGAGGTGCATCGCCGGGCTCTCGTAGCGCAGGGTCTCCTCGACGACGGCTTCCCAGCCGAGGGTGCCCGCGCGGACCCCGGCCAGGTGGCGGGGGTGGGCCAGGAGGGCCTGGACGGCGCTGGTGATGAGGTTGACCGCGGTCTCGTACCCGGCGCCGAGCATCAGGAAGAGGATGTCGCGGGACTCCTCCTCGCTGCGGCCGGTCCCGTCGCCGGTGTCGACGGCCGCCACGTCGCTGGCGAGGTCCGGGCCGGGGTCGCGCCGCTTGAGCGCCAGCAGCTCGGTCAGCACCACGTTGATCTCCGCGCGGGAGCGCGTCATCTGCTCGTTCGTGGCCGTCGTCGTCAGCAGGGTGTCCATCGCCGTGCCGATGGGCGGCCGCATGTCGGCCGGTACGCCGAAGAGGTCGCAGATCACCGTCATGGTCAGCGGACGCGAGAGGGCGTGGCGCAGGTCCACGGCCTCGCCGGGGCCGAGCGTACGGAACGCGCCGACCAGGGTGGCGGTGGTCTTCTCGATGCCGGGCCGCAGCGCGGACACCCGGCGGGGCGCGAACGAGGGCGCCATCCGGCGCCGGGCCGAGCGGTGTTCGCCGCCGTAGAGGTTGAAGAAGTTCTGCTGGAACGCGATCGGCCCCATCGGCCAGCCCTCGGGCACCGAGGCCAGGCCGGGCCAGTGCCTGCGCGGGTCGCGGGAGATCCGCGGATCGCCGGTCAGGGCGCGGATCACCGAGCTGCGGGTCACGGACCAGGCGATGATGCCGCCGGGGAGTTCGACCCGCACGGCGGGCCCGGCGGAGCGGAGCTCGGCGTTCTGCCGGTGCGGGTCCCGGGCGGTCATGTCCAGCACCGGGCAGCGGCTGACGTCTGGATCTGGAGCCATGGTGTTGCTCCTCAGGATCTCTCGGGTTGCCCCGGGCGGGCCGTGCCGGGGCACGGTCCACCGTCTCCGGGGCCTGTGCTCCGTTGTAGAGGGGTACGGCGCGGCCGTCAACGGGGCCGCGGCCCGTCCGTGGCGTTCGGCGCCGGTCGCCGCGCCGGGTCTTTCCCCTTTTCCCGAGCACGGCACGACATCACCGGCGCCCGGGGCGGGCCCGCCCATAAGGCATACGGGCATCGGGAACGCAAATCGGCGATATGCGGAACGGCGGAATGCGTAATGCGCCGCACGGTCGGCCGTCCTGGAATCGGCGGTAAGGCCATGGCTTCACCAGGTAAGTCAAGACTTACCTTCGAGGGGCTTTGACCGTATGGTGTGGCTCGAATCGAAGGAGCCCCCTGATGTCGAATACGAATGATCCCGTCGTGCGCGCGGTTGCGTCGGAGCGCAATTATGTGTCCGCCCTGTATGAATTCCTCACCGAGCGGCTTTCCGAGGCGCGAATGCACCGGGCGGGTCTGCTGAAGGCCCCGGTGGAAAGCGCGGGTGAGGCGTACGAGAGGGAAATCGCCGCCGATCGGCTGGCCAGGGAAATCGGTCGGCTGGCGGGCGCCGAAAGGGGCCTGGTATTCGGGCGGATCGACTGGGCGGACGGCACGGCCCTGCGCATCGGGCGGATCGGACTGCACCGGGAGGAGGACGACCTGCCCCTGCTGGTGGACTGGCGTGCGAACGCGGCGCGGCCGTTCTACGAGGCGACGCCGGTTCACCCGATGGGCCTGCGGCGGCGCCGGCACCTGCGCCTGGAGGAGCGCACGGTCGTCTCGGTGAGCGACGAGCTGCTGGACGGGAGCGCCCCGACCGAGGAGGACGTCGTGGGGGACGGCCCGCTGACCGAGGCGCTGTCGGCACGGCGCACGGGCCGGATGGAGGCGGCCGTCGCCACGCTGCAGGCCGAGCAGGACGAGGTGGTCCGCTCCGCCCACCGCGGGGTGACCGTGGTGCAGGGCGGGCCGGGCACCGGAAAGACGGTGGTCGCCCTGCACCGGGCGGCCTACGTCCTGTACGCGTTCCCGCGCGCCGCGGAGGAGGGCGTCCTGGTGGTGGGCCCGAACGCCCGGTTCCTCGACTACATCTCCCAGGTCCTCCCCTCGCTCGGCGAGAACGACGTCGTCCTGGCGACCTGCCGGGAGCTGGCCGGAGTGTCGCCGGCCGCGGCGGACCGGTTCGACACGGCGCGGCTCAAGGGCGGCGCCGAGCTCGCCGACGCCCTGGCCGGCCTGCTGCGCGCCTACCAGGCCCCCGCCGGCGACTTCACCGTGCGGGTCGGACGGGAGCCGGTCCACCTGTCCGACGAGGAGGTCGCCACGGCACGCGACGCCGCCGCGGCGGCCGTACCGGGGCACAACCCCGCGCGCCAGGTGTTCAAGGAACTCCTGGTCGACGCCGTCACCGACGCGATGCAACGGGACATGGGCGACGTCCTGGAGCAGATCGACGCCGACACCGTCGCGATGACGGGCCTGGACCTCGACCGGTTCACGGGGGCCGGCCGGCACCGCGGCGAAGGAGCGGCCGACACGGGTCCGGCGCACGAGCTGGACCTGGACGCCCTCCGGGCCGATCTCCTCGACGACGCCGGCCTCGACCGGGCGGTCGAGGCGCTGTGGCCGCGGCTGGCGCCCGGCGACCTCGTGCGGGCGCTGCTGACGGACGCCGACGCCCTCGCCGAGCAGCTGCCCCGGCTGACCGCGCCGGAGCGGTCCCTGCTGCTGCGCGGTCCGGACGCCCCGTGGACCGACGCCGACGTGCCGCTGCTGGACGAGGCGGCGAGCCTGGTCGACGGCCCTCCGGAGCGGACGTACGGGCACGTGGTCGTCGACGAGGCACAGGAACTGACCGCCATGCAGTGGCGGATGATCGTCCGCCGCTGCCCGGCGCGGGCGATGACGCTGGTCGGCGACTTCGCCCAGGCGGGCCCGGTCGCGACGGCGCGCGACTGGAAGGAGGCGCTGGCCCCCCACGTCGGACCGCGGTTCAGGCTGCACGACCTGACCGTCAGCTACCGCACCACGCAGGAGATCCTGGAGAGCGTGCGGGGCCTGCTCGCGCGGATCGCCCCGGAGCAGAAGCCCACCCGGTCGCTGCGCGGCGGTGAGAGCCCCCGCACCGTGACCACGCCCCCGGACGGGTTGGCCGCCGCCGTCCTCCGGGAACTCCAGGCCCAGAGCGCCGCGCACCCGGGCGAGCTGCTGGGAGTGGTCTGCGCGGACACCAGGGTGGGCGAGCTGACGGCCCGGGGCGTCGCCCACCACGCGCGCGTCGTGCCAGCCTCCGAGGCGCGCGGCCTGGAGTTCGACGGGGTCCTCGTCGTGGACCCGGAGGAGATCACCGCGGCCCGCCCCGGCGGGGAGCGGGACCTGTACGTGGCCCTGACCAGGGCCACCAAGCGCCTCTGCACGATCACCGTCCAGCCCGCCTGACGCCCCGGTGCCGGCGCCCGCGCCCGCGCCGTCGCCGCGGGCGCGCCCGGCGCGGGACGGACACCGAGGCGCGGCGTGGGCGGGGTACACCGGATCGCAGAAAACAAGCAAGCGTGATTGCTTTTTTCTGCGGGCGGTGCCACGCTGCTGGCGGTGGCGCCCGTCGAAGGGTGCGCCCAACTCACCGGCAGGGGAGGCGCATTGGTGCGCGACGGCGCGGTACTGCGGATCGGCAACGCCTCGGGGTTCTACGGGGACCGCTTCGCCGCGGTGCGGGAGATGCTCACCGGCGGGCCGCTGGACGTGCTCACCGGGGACTACCTGGCCGAGCTGACCATGCTGATCCTCGCCCGGGACCGGTTGAAGGACCCGTCGCTGGGCTACGCCCGGACCTTCCTGCGCCAGATGGAGGAGTGCCTCGGCCTGGCCCGCGAGCGCGACGTGAAGATCGTGGTCAACGCGGGCGGCCTCAACCCGGCCCGGCTCGCCGAGGAGCTGCGCGCGCTGGCCCGGCGGCTCGGCGTCGAGGCGGCCGTCGCCCACGTCGAGGGCGACGACCTGCTCCCGCGCCGGGACGAACTCGGGCTGCCGGAAGGCCTGTTGGCCGCCAACGCCTACCTCGGCGGGTTCGGCATCGCCGCCTGCCTGAGCGGCGGCGCCGACGTGGTGGTGACCGGCCGGGTGACGGACGCGGCGCTGGTCGTCGGCCCCGGGATCGCCCGCTTCGGCTGGACCCCGGAGGACCTGGACGCCCTGGCCGGCGCCGTGGTGGCCGGGCACGTCCTGGAGTGCGGCGCCCAGGCGACCGGCGGCAACTACGCCTTCTTCCACGAGCACGACGTGACCCGCCCCGGCTTCCCGCTGGCCGAACTGCGCGCCGACGGCTCCAGCGTGATCACCAAGCACCCGGGCACCGGCGGCGCCGTCACCGCCGGCACCGTCACCGCCCAACTCCTGTACGAGACCGGCGGACCGCGCTACCTCGGCCCGGACGTCACGGCCCGGCTGGACACCGTTCGGCTCACCGCGGAGGGGCCGGACCGGGTCCGGATCGACGGCGTGCGGGGCGAAGCCCCGCCGCCCACCCTGAAGGCGGGTCTCAACCGGCTCGGCGGCCACCTCAACGAGGTGGTGTACGTCCTCACCGGCCTGGACATCGAGGCCAAGGCCGCCCTGGTGCAGCGGCAGTTCGCCGACGCGCTGCCGCCCGCCGCCCGTCCCGCCGAACTGCGCTGGACCCTCGTCCGCACCGACCACCCGGACGCCGCCACCGAGGAGACCGCCTCCGCGCTGCTGCGGCTGACCGCCCGGGACCAGGACCCGGCCAAGGTCGGGCGCCGACTAGGCAAGGCCGCGGTCGAATCGGGGCTGTCCGGGTACCCGGGCTTCCACCTCACCGCCCCGCCCGGACCGGGCACGCCGTACGGGGTGTTCAGCGCCGTGTCCGTCGACCCGAAGGCCGTCGAGCACACCGCCGTCCTGCCGGACGGCCGCCGGATCGCCGTTCCGCCGGCGCCCGTCACCGGCCATGCCGCCCAACCCGACCGGCCCGAAGCCGAGTTGCCCGAACCGCTCCCCGAGGGCCCGACCCGGCGGGCCCCGCTCGGCCTGGTGGCCGGCGCCCGCAGCGGCGACAAGGGCGGGGACGCCAACCTCGGCGTCTGGGCCCGCTCCGAGGACGGCTGGCGCTGGCTGGCGCACGTCCTCACCGTGGAGAAGCTGCGCGAACTGCTGCCCGAGACCGAGGAGTTGCCCGTCACCCGGCACCTGCTGCCGAACCTGCGGGCGGTCAACTTCACCCTCACCGGCCTGCTCGGCGAGGGCGTCGCCGCCCGGCACCGCTTCGACCCGCAGGCCAAGGCCCTCGGGGAGTGGCTGCGCGCCCGCCACCTCGACATCCCGGAGGTCCTGCTGTGACCGTGCTGCCCACCCGCGTCGACCCGGCCGGGCCCGAGTACGCCGGGCACCGCGCCGCGATGGTCGCCAAGCTCGCCGAGCTCGACGCCGAGCACGCCAAGGCGCTGGCGGGCGGCGGCCCCCGGTACGTGGAGCGCCACCGCGGGCGCGGCAAGCTGCTGGCCCGTGAGCGGATCGAGCTGCTGGTCGACCCGGACTCCCCGTTCCTGGAGCTGTCCCCGCTGGCCGCCTGGGGGAGCGATTACCCGGTGGGTGCGGCCCTGGTCACCGGCATCGGGGTGGTCGAGGGCGTCGAGTGCGTGATCACCGCCAACGACCCGACGGTGCGCGGCGGCGCCAGCAACCCCTGGACCCTGCGCAAGGCCCTGCGGGCCAACGAGATCGCGCTGGAGAACCGCCTCCCGCTGGTCAACCTGGTCGAGTCCGGCGGCGCCGACCTGCCCAGTCAGAAGGAGATCTTCATCCCCGGCGGCGCCCTGTTCCGCGACCTCACCCGGCTCTCCGCCGCCGGAGTCCCCACCGTGGCCGTGGTGTTCGGCAACTCGACGGCCGGCGGCGCCTACGTGCCCGGCATGTCCGACCACACCGTGCTGGTCAAGGAGCGCGCCAAGGTCTTCCTCGGCGGCCCGCCGCTGGTGCGGATGGCCACCGGCGAGGAGGCCGACGACGAGTCGCTCGGCGGCGCCGAGATGCACGCCCGGGTCTCCGGGCTGGCCGACCACGTCGCGGCGGACGAGGCGGACGCGCTGCGGATAGCCCGCCGGATCGTCGCCCGGCTCGACCACCGCAAGCCCGGCCCCGGCCCGGACCGGGGCGCCGAGCCGCCCAGGTACGACGAGGAGGAGCTGCTGGGCATCGTCCCGGGCGACCTCAAGGTGCCCTTCGACCCGCGCGAGGTGATCGCCCGGATCGTCGACGGCTCCGACTTCGACGAGTTCAAGCCGCTCTACGGCACCAGCCTGGCCACCGGCTGGGCGCGCCTGCACGGCTACCCGGTCGGCGTCCTGGCCAACGCCCAGGGCGTGCTGTTCAGCCAGGAGTCCCAGAAGGCCGCCCAGTTCATCCAGCTGGCGAACCGGCGGAACACCCCGCTGCTGTTCCTGCACAACACCACCGGCTACATGGTCGGCAAGGACTACGAGCAGGGCGGCATCATCAAGCACGGCGCGATGATGATCAACGCCGTCGCCAACTCCACCGTCCCGCACCTGTCCGTGCTGATGGGCGCCTCCTACGGGGCCGGCCACTACGGCATGTGCGGCCGGGCGTACGAACCGCGCTTCCTCTTCTCCTGGCCGAGCGCCAAGTCCGCCGTGATGGGCCCGCAGCAGCTCGCCGGGGTGCTGTCGATCGTCGCCCGGCAGTCGGCCGCGGCGAAGGGCCGGCCGTACGACGAGGACGCTGACGCGGCGATCCGGGCGATGGTCGAGCAGCAGATCGAGGCCGAGTCCCTGCCGGTGTTCCTGTCCGGCCGGCTCTACGACGACGGCGTCATCGACCCGCGCGACACCCGTACGGTGCTCGGCCTCTGCCTGTCCGCGATCCACAACGCCCCGGTCGAGGGCGCGCGTGGCTACGGCGTCTTCCGGATGTGAGGGACCCCAGACGATGATCACCAACCTGCTGGTCGCCAACCGGGGCGAGATCGCCCGCCGGGTCTTCCGGACCTGCCGGGAACTCGGCATCGCGACCACCGCCGTCCACTCCGACCCGGACGCCGGCGCCCCGCACGTGCGCGAGGCCGACGCCGCCGTCCGGCTGCCCGGCGCCGCGCCCGCCGACACCTACCTCCGCGCCGACCTGCTCGTCCGCGCCGCGCTCGCCGCCGGGGCCGACGCCGTCCACCCCGGGTACGGATTCCTCTCCGAGAACGCCGACTTCGCGCGGGCCGTGCTGGACGCGGGCCTGGCCTGGATCGGCCCGCCGCCCGCCGCGATCGCCGCGATGGGCTCCAAGACCGCCGCCAAACGGCTGATGGCCGAGGCCGGGGTGCCGGTGCTGGGCGCGCTCACCGAGCCCGCCGAGGCCGACCTGCCGCTGCTGGTCAAGGCCGCGGCGGGCGGCGGCGGGCGCGGCATGCGGGTCGTCCGGAGCCTGGCCGAGCTCCCCGGCGAACTCGCCGCCGCCCGCGCGGAGGCGGCCAAGGCCTTCGGCTCGGACGAGGTGTTCTGCGAGCGCTACCTGCCCGCCGGGCGCCACGTCGAGGTCCAGCTGCTGGCCGACGCCCACGGCACCGTCTGGGCGGTCGGCGACCGGGACTGCTCGCTGCAGCGGCGGCACCAGAAGGTGATCGAGGAGGCCCCAGCCCCCGGCCTGCCGCCGGAGGTCCGCGCCGAGCTGCACGCGGCGGCCCGCGCCGCGGCCCGGGCGATCGGCTACACGGGCGCCGGCACCGCCGAGTTCCTGCTCGCCGGGGACGGCCGGTTCTTCTTCCTGGAGATGAACACCCGCCTCCAGGTCGAACACCCGGTCACCGAGGCCGTCACCGGCCTGGACCTGGTGGCCCTGCAACTCGCCGTCGCCGAGGGCGCGGAGCTGCCGCCCGACCCCCCGGCCCCCGCCGGCCACGCGATCGAGGCCCGGCTCTACGCCGAGGACCCGGCCAAGGACTGGCAGCCGGCCACCGGAACCCTGCACCGGTTCGAACTGACGCTCCCGTACCAGGAGTTCACGTGTGCCGGAGCGGGCTCCGGCACCGGCCTCCGGCTGGACTCCGGCGTGGAGTCCGGCAGCGAGATCACCCCGCACTACGACGCGATGCTCGCCAAGGTGATCGCCTGGGGGCCCACCCGCGCGGCCGCCGCCCGCCGGCTCGCCGACGCGCTCGCCCGCGCCCGCGTCCACGGCCCGGCCACCAACCGGGAGCTGCTGGTCCGGGCGCTGCGCCACCCGGCCTTCCTGGCCGCGGACCTGCACACCGGCTTCCTGGCCGAGCACGCCGCCGACCTCACCGCCCCGGACACCAAGGGCGTCGACCGCGCCGCGCTGGCCGCCGCCCTCGCCGACGCCGCCGGCCGCCGCGGCGCGCTGCCCTCCGGCTGGCGCAACCTGCCCTCCCAGCCGCAGCTCAAGCGCTACCGGGCCGAGGACGGTACCGAGGCGGCCGTCCGCTACCGGCACACCCGCACCGGCCTGCTGGCCGAGGACCACCCGGACGTCGAACTCGTCGAGGCCGCGCCGGACCGGGTCGTGCTGTCCGAGGGCGGGCTGCGCCGCACCTACCGCGTCGCCCGGTACGGCGACCGGGTGCACGTCGACACCCCGGCCGGCGGCACCGCGCTCACCGCCCTGCCGCGCTTCCCCGAACCCGTCGTCCGCACCGACCCCGGCGCGCTGCTCGCCCCGATGCCCGGCACCGTCGTCCGGGTCGCCGCCACCGTCGGGGACACCGTCACCGCCGGCCGGCCGCTGCTGGTGCTGGAGGCGATGAAGATGGAGCACCGCGTCGTCGCCCCGGTCGACGGCACCCTCGTCGAACTGCGCGCCACCCCCGGCCGGCAGGTCGAAACCGGCACCCTGCTGGCCGTCGTCCGGCCCACCGAAGCCTGAGGAAGGACCCCGCATGTCCATCGGCAGTCAGCTCCTGGAGACCCCCGAACGCCAGACCCTGCGCCGGGCCGTCGGCGACCTCGGCCGCCGCTACGGCTCCGCCTACTACCTCGCCAAGGCCCGGGCCGGCGAGCCCGCCGACGAACTGTGGGCGGAGGCCGGCAAGGCCGGCTACCTCGGCGTCAACCTGCCCGCCGAGTACGGCGGCGGGGGCGGCGGCATCACCGACCTCGCCATCGTCCTGGAGGAGCTCGGCGCCGCCGGCTGCCCGCTGCTGATGCTGATCGTCTCCCCGGCGATCTGCGGCACCGTGATCGCCCGCTACGGCACCCCGGAGCAGCAGCGGCGCTGGCTGCCCGGCCTGGCCGACGGCAGCCGCAGGATGGCCTTCGGCATCACCGAACCGGACGCCGGCTCGAACTCGCACCGGATATCCACCGTCGCCCGCCGGGACGGCGAGGACTGGCTGCTGACCGGCCGCAAGGTCTTCGTCTCCGGCATCGACCACTCCGACGCGGTGCTGTTCGTGGCCCGCACCGAGGACGCGCGGACGGGGAAGCTGAAGCCCTGCCTGTTCGTCGTCCCGCGCGACACCCCCGGCTTCGAGTACCGGGCGATCCCGATGGAACTCGTCGCCCCGGAGAAGCAGTTCCAGGTCTTCCTGGACGACGTCCGACTGCCCGCCGACGCCCTGGTCGGCGACGAGAACGCGGGTCTGCTCCAGCTGTTCGCCGGTCTCAACCCCGAGCGCGTCCTCACCGCCGCCTTCTCGCTCGGCCTCGCCCGCCAGGCCCTCGGCAAGGCCGTCGAGTACGCGAAGACCCGCACCGTCTGGTCCACCCCGATCGGCGCCCACCAGGGCCTGGCCCACCCGCTGGCCCAGTGCGCGGTGGAGATCGAACTGGCCCGGCTGATGACCCAGAAGGCCGGGCTGCTCTACGACGCGGGCGAGGACCTCGCCGCCGGGGAGGCCGCCAACATGGCCAAGTACGCGGCGGGGGAGGCCGCCGCCCGGACGGTGGACCAGGCGGTGCAGACCCTCGGCGGCAACGGCCTGACCCAGGAGTACGGGCTGGGCGCGCTGCTGACCGCCACCCGGGTCGGCCGGGTCGCCCCGGTCAGCCGCGAGATGGTGCTCAACTACGTCGCCCAGCACACCCTCGGGCTGCCGAAGTCGTACTGAGCGGCCGCCGCCGGTGGTCCCGAGCAGCCGCCGCCGCACCCGCCACCCCGGTCGGCCACCCGTTCGGTGTCGCCCGCCAGGGTGGCGCCGGCGCAGGCCTTGACGTAGCCCTCGCCACCGGGCGCGGCCGGAGCGGCAGGAGCGGGACGGGGCCGGACAGGGGCCCCACAGCGGGGAGTTCGGGGGACGGGGCCGCTCCCGGAGGCGGGCGGCCGTGGTGCGCGCCCTCCGGTCGGGCGCCCCCCGGGAGCGACCGTGCCACGGATGGTCCATTACGGGTTCCCCACAATGGCCGAGCCAGGCCCCCTACTGTCCGTATGCTCCTGAACGCGCCCCGCACGGAACTGCTAGCCGGTTTTGTTGCTACGTCAACTTCCATACTGGAGGCCCACCTTGGTGTTCCGAAGCGAGTTCCCCGACGTTGCCGTGGTCGACCTGCCGATCCACGAGGCGGTGCTCGGCGCCGCGGCGAAGTACGGCGACCGCCCGGCCCTGATCGACGGCGTCACCGGCGAGACCACCAGCTACGCCCAACTCGCCGACGCCGTCGAGCGGGTGGCCGCCGGACTGGCCGAGACAGGCGTCCGCCGCGGCGACGTCGTCGCCCTCTTCAGCCCCAACTCGACCGCCTACCCGATGGCCTACTACGGCGCGACCAGGGCCGGCGCCACCGTCACCACCGTCTCGTCCTTCGCCACCCCCGCCGACCTCGCCGGCCAGCTGCGCGACAGCGGCGCCCGCTGGCTCGTCACCGTCTCCCGCTTCCTGCCGACCGCCCGTGCGGCCGCCGAACTCCTCGCCGAACAGGGCCGCCCGCTGGCCGAGACCGTCGTCCTGGACGGCGCCGAGGGCCACCGCTCGCTCGCCGACCTGCTGGCCGCCACCGGCCCCGCCCCCGAGGTCGCCATCGACCCGGGCGAGGACATCGCCGTGCTGCCCTACTCCAGCGGCACCACCGGCCTGCCCAAGGGCGTGATGCTCACCCACCGCTCGATCGCCACCAACCTCTCCCAGTGCGACGCCCTCTACCGCCCCGCCGAGGGCGAACGGGTCCTCGCCGTCCTGCCGTTCTTCCACATCTACGGACTGGCCGCGCTGCTCAACCAGCCGCTGCGCTGCGGCGCCACCGTGGTCGTGCTGCCCCGCTTCGACCTGGAGCAGTTCTGCCGCACCGTCCAGGAGCACCGGGTGCAGGCCCTGGTGGTGGCCCCGCCGATCGCCCTCGCGCTGGCCCGGCACCCCGTCGTGGAGCAGTACGACCTCTCCTCGGTCGAGTACCTGCTGTGCGCCGCCGCCCCGCTCGACCACGAACTCGCCGACGCCTGCGCCCGGCGCCTGGGCCTGCCGCACCTGCTCCAGGGCTACGGCATGACCGAGCTCTCCCCGGTCACCCACGTCGTCTCCCCGCGCGAGGGCGACCCCTCGCCCGGCTCGGTCGGCCGGATGGTCCCCTCCACCGAGCTGCGGATCACCGCCCTGGACGGCTCCGACGGCGACCTCGGGCCCGGCGAGCCCGGCGAGCTGCTGATCCGCGGCCCGCAGGTGATGAAGGGCTACTTCGGCCGCCCCTCCGAGACCGCCGCGGTGGTCGACGCCGAGGGCTGGCTGCACACCGGCGACGTCGGCTTCGTGGACGAGCGCGGCTACCTGTACATCGTCGACCGGGTCAAGGAGCTGATCAAGTACAAGGGCTACCAGGTCGCCCCCGCCGAACTGGAGGCCGTCCTGCTCGGCCACCCGCAGATCACCGACGCCGCCGTGATCGGCGTCCCGGACGCCGAGGGCACCGAGTGCCCCAAGGCCTTCGTGGTCCGCGCCCCGGGCAGCACCCTGACCGCCGAGGAGGTCACCGGGTACGTCGCCGGACAGGTCGCCCCGTACAAGAAGGTCCGCCTGGTGGAGTTCGTCGACACCGTCCCCAAGTCCGCGGCCGGCAAGATCCTGCGCCGCGAACTGCGCGCCCGCGAGGCCGGGCGCGCCGCCGCCCGCTGACCGGCCGGGGCCGCCCCGGCGGCCGGGGACCGGGGCGCGTCTGTGAGGATCGTCCCGCCGCGCCCCGACCGGCACCCGCCGCGCCCCGACCGGAACAGGAACCGCCCGCCGCCATGACCAGCCACCCCGCCGCCCGCACCCCGCAGCAGGACCGCAGCCGAGCGACCAGGGCCCGGCTGCTCGCGGCGGCCGTGGACTGCCTGGCCGAGCTCGGCTGGCACGGCTCCACCGTCACCGTCGTCGCCGAACGGGCCGGGGTCTCCCGGGGCGCGGCCCAGCACCACTTCCCGACCCGCGAGGACCTCTTCACCGCGGCCGTCGAGCACGTCACCGCCGAGCGGCTGGCAGCCGTCCGCGCCCACGCGGACGAGCTGCCGACCGCCGGCCCCGACCGCACCGGGGCCGTGGTCGACATGATCGTGCGGCTCTACACCGGCCCGCTGTTCCGCGCCGCCCTGCACCTGTGGACCGCCGCCGCCACCGAGGAGGCGCTGCGCGAGCGGATCATCGCCCTGGAGGGCCACGTCGGCCGGGAGGCCCACCGGGCCGCCGTCGAGTTCCTGGACGCCGACGAGAGCCGCCCCGGAGTGCGCGAATCCGTGCAGGCCACGCTGGACCTCGCCCGCGGACTGGGCCTCGCCAACCTGCTCACCGACGACAGCCACCGACGTTCCGGCGTGATCCGGCAGTGGGCGGGCGTTCTGGAGAGTACGCTGCGGCCGGTACGCCCATGACGCCCGTACACCCGGAGCGACCGGACGCCCCCTGACCAAAGGGGTCGCCGGGCGGCCGATGTCCGTGCAGTCTGGAGAAGAATCCCGGCCGGCACCGACCGCGAGGCCCACCCGGCCGGGCACGAGCCGAACCGGGGTGCTGCCTGATCATGCACGGACACGAGTGGGACGCGACCGCCGCCGACCCGGCACCGGGCCGTGCCCCGGTACGTCCCGAGGGCGCGAACCCCGAAGGCCACCGGCTCGTCCCGCTCGCGACGGCGCTGCTCCAGGACGACGGACTGATCCTGCACTGGAGCGAGGACGCCGAGGCCCTGCTCGGCTACTCCGCCGAGGAGGCCGTCGGCAGCTACGCCGCCCAGCTGCTCACCGACGGCTCCGACCGCTCCGAGGTGCTCGGCCTCTTCCAGCGGATCATGACCGGCAGCGGCTGGTCCGGCGTCTTCCCGGTGCGCCACCGCGACGGCCACAAGGTCGAGCTGGAGTTCCGCACCTACCCGATAGCCGGCCCGGCCGGCACCCTGCTGCTGCTCGCCACCGCCTCCGACACCCGCGCCCTGCACGCCGTCGAGGCCGACCTCGCGGTCCTGGACGGCATCTTCGGCCGCTCACCGATCGGCATGGCCGTCTACGACACCGGACTGCGCTACATCCGGATCAACGAGGCACTCGCCCGGATGAACGGGGTGCCCGTCGCCGCCCACCTCGGCCGCCGGATATCCGCCGTCCTGCCCGGCATCAACAGCGCCGAGATCGAGCAGATCATGCGCCAGGTGCTCAAGACCGGCAAGCCCGTCGTCGACGCCCGCTCGCACGGCCGGGTCCCCGGCGACCCCCGGCGGGACCGCGCCTGGTCCGCCTCCTACTTCCGGCTCGAGGACTCCACCGGCCGGATCTTCGGGGTCTGTTCCTCGATCATCGACGTCACCGAGCGCTTCCAGGCCGAGGCCCGTGCCGCCCGGGCCCAGGAACGGCTCGCCACCATCGCCGAGGCGACCGCCCGGATCGGCACCACCCTCGACCTCCAGCGCACCGCCGAGGAACTGATCGAGGCCGTCGTCCCCCGGTTCGCCGACTTCGCCACCGTCGACCTGCTGGAGCCGGTGCTGCGCGGCGCCGAGCCCACCGCGATCCCCTCCGACCGGAACGTCACGCTCCGCGCCGTCGCCGTCGGGGAGTCCTACGAGAGCGGCCTCGCGCACGCCGTGGACGTGGTCGGCGAGACCTCCGAGTACGCCCCCGACCGCAGCTACACCCAGTGCCTGCGCGCCGGGAAGCCGCTGCTGCGCACCCACGTGGACGAGGACGTGCTGCGCGGGCTGGTCTCCAGCGAGGACCGGGTGGCCCCCGGGATGGCGGCGGGCATCCACTCGTACCTGATGGTGCCGATCACCGCCCGGGGCATGGTGCTCGGCGGCTCCGAGTTCATCCGGATGCGCAACCCCGAGCCGTTCACCGCCGCCGACGTCGCCCTCGCCGAGGAACTGGTCGCCCGCACCGCGCTGGCCCTCGACAACGCCCGGCTCTACCGCCGCGAGCGGGAGACCGCCCTCACCCTCCAGCGCAGCCTGCTGCCGCAGGAGGTGCACCGCACCCTCGGCCTGGAGATCGCCTACCGCTACCTGCCCAGCAGCGTGGTCAGCGAGGTCGGCGGCGACTGGTTCGACGTGGTGCCGCTGTCCTGCGGGAGAGTCGCCCTGGTGGTCGGCGACGTGATGGGCCACGGCATCCGGGCCGCCGCCACGATGGGCCAGCTGCGCACCGTCGCCCGGACCCTCGCCACCCTCGACATGCCGCCGGAGCAGGTCCTCACCCGGCTGGACGAGACCGCCTCGGGAATCGGCGAGGGCCAGTTCGCCACCTGCATCTGCGCGGTGTACGACCCGCTGGAGCGCACCGTCCAGGTCGCCTCGGCCGGGCACCTGCCGCCGGTCCGGGTCGCCCCCGACGGCACCGCCGCCCGGGTGGACGTGCCGCCCGGGGTGCCGCTGGGCGTCGGCGGGGTGGCCTTCGAGTCGATCGAGTTCACCATCCCCGAGGGCGGCATGGTCACGCTCTACACCGACGGCCTGGTCGAGCGGCGCGGCGAGGACCTGGACGCCGGGATCGACCGGCTCGCCAGCACCCTCTCCGGCCCCGGCCGGACCCTGGAGGAGAACTGCGACGCCGTCCTCGCGGCGCTGGTCACCGACGGCACCGAGGACGACATCGCGATGATCATGGCCCGGGTGCTGCCGCTGCCCGCCGACCGGGTCGCCACCCTGCCGCTGTCCGGCGGCGGCCGGCTGCCCGGCAGGGCCCGCCGCTTCACCCGCGCCACCCTGGAGGCCTGGGGCCTGGCCGCGCTCACCGACTACGCCGAGCTGCTGGTCAGCGAGCTGGTCACGAACGCCCTGCTGCACGCCGACGCCCCGCGCCGGCTTCGGCTGTTCCGCGACCGGGTGCTCACCCTGGAGGTCGCCGACGCCGGCGGCCAGACCCCACAGCTGCGCCCGTTCGCCGAGCAGGACGAGGGCGGGCGCGGGATGTTCCTGGTCAGCGAGCTGGCCCAGCGCTGGGGCAGCAGGCTCACCCGGGACGGCAAGGTGGTCTGGGCCGAGCTGGAGCTGCCCTTCGGGGTCTCGTAGGTCCCGTAAGGAACGGTGGTTCCGTACACGAGAACGGCCGTTCCCCCCGGGGGAACGGCCGTTCTCGGTGCGCTGTTACGCCTTGACGCTCGGCTGCGCGGCCGACACGTCGACGGCGCCCTCCGGGCCGGTCCCGGCGCCCGCCTCCGCCCCGGCCGTCGGCTCGGACAGCCCGCGCAGCAGCCGCCAGGCCATCACGGCCGCGCCGACCAGCAGCGCGGCGGCCAGCAGCCCGGCGCTGTTCATGCCGTGGACGAAGGACTCCCGGGCGCTCGCCAGCAGCGGCTGGGCGAGCTCCGGGGAGAGGCCCTGCGCCGTCTCGACGGCCGAGCCCAGCGATTCGCCGGCCCGGGCGGCCGCCGCCGGGTCCGTCCCGGCCGGGACCGCCAGCCCGTTCGCGTAGATCGAGCCGACCACCGAGCCCACCAGCGCGATGCCGAGCGCGGTGCCCAGCTCGTACGCCGTCTCCGAGACCGCCGAGGCGGCGCCGGCCTTGTCGGCGGGCGCGGCGTTCAGCACCAGGTCGGCGCCGAGCGTGTAGACCACGCCCTCGGCCGTCCCGACCAGCAGGAAGGAGGCGGCCAGCAGCAGGTAGGTGGTGTCCTGCTCCAGCCAGCCGAGCGCGCCCACGCCCAGACCCATCGCCAGCAGACAGGCCGTCAGCGCCTTGCGGGCACCGTAGCGGCGGGCGATCAGGGCGGTCAGCAGGCCGCCGACCACCGATCCCGCGAAGGCCGGCAGCTCGGCCAGGCCCGCCTGGAGCGGCTGGTAGCCGCGGACCAGCTGGAGGTACTGCGAGACCACGAAGATCACGCCGGAGAGCCCGATCAGGGAGATCAGCGAGGCCGACACGGCCGCGGTGAACCGCCGGTCGCGGAACAGCCGGACGTCGAGCAGCGGGGTCTCCAGCCGCAGCTGGCGGCGGACGAACACGAACAGCGCGGCGGTGCCCAGCACGAAGGCGACCGGCACGTCCCAGCGGTCCACGCCGTGCGCGGCGGCCTCCTTGACCGCGTACACCGCGCCGATCACGCCGGCCATCGACAGGACGACGCTCAGCACGTCCCAGCGGCCCGGCTTCGGGTCCTTGGACTCCGGCAGCAGCCAGGCGCCGAACACCAGCAGCAGGATCAGCACCGGGATGTTCAGCAGGAACACCGAACCCCACCAGAAGTGCTCCAGCAGCACCCCGCCGACCACCGGCCCGAGGGCGGCCCCGGCGGTGGCGGCCGCACCCCAGATGCCGATCGCGGTGGCCCGCTCCCGGTCGTCCGGGAAGAGGCCGCGGATCAGCGAGAGCGTGGAGGGCATGATCGTCGCCCCGGCCACGCCGAGCAGGGCGCGGGCCACGATCAGCCAGCCGGCGCTCGGCGCGTAGGCGGCCAGCAGCGAGGCGGCGCCGAACGCGGCGGACCCGGCCAGCAGCAGCTTCTTGCGGCCGATCCGGTCGCTCAGGGCGCCCATGCTGACCAGCAGGCCGGCCAGCACGAAGGAGTAGGAGTCGCCGATCCAGAGCAGCTGGGTGCCGCTGGGGCGCAGCGTCTCGCTGATGGACGGGATGGCGAGGGAGAGGACGGTCGCGTCCAGGGCGACCACGGTCACGGCCAGGACGAGGACGGCGAGGCCGGTCCAGCGCTGGCGGGCGGTCAGGGTGTTCATGGTGTATCGGTGTCCGGCCTGTGGTCGGCGGTGCTGTGGATGGGGGTGGTGACGGCAGCGGTGCTGCGGTCGACGGCGCTGGGGGTGGCGCTTTGGGCGGCAGGGACGGGCGTCCGCGCGTCCGGTCTGCGCAGCGCGCCGCCGAGGAACAGCTCGGCGAGCGAGAAGGCGGCGTCGCGCGGGGCGAGCCGGCCGTCCTGGATGGACCAGCCGACGCCGGCCACCAGGTCGAAGAAGGCCTCGCTCAGCCAGGCGGCGCTCAGCTCGATGCGGAACACGCCCTGCTGCTGGCCGCGCAGGAAGAGCGCGTGCAGCCGGGCGATCTGGACCTCCCAGAGGTCGTTGATGTCGTCGTTCTCGTAGAGCTGGTTCTCTCCGGCCAGGAAGGCGCAGAGCATGGCGTCCGGCACGGAGGCGTCCACCAGACGGCGCAGCGCGGCCTCGGCGTCGCCCTCTTCGACCTCGGCGGTGTCCAGTGCGGCGGCGAACCGGCGCAGCCCGAGCAGGCCGACCTCGCGGATCAGCGCGTCGCGCCCCGGGAAGAGCCGGTGCAGCGTGGCGCGGCTGATGCCGGCGGCGCGCGCGATCTCGTCCAGGTGGGCGGTCGGGCGGCGGGAGAGCACGCCGACGGCGGCTTCGAGGACGGTGTCGCGGTCGGTGGCCATGGACCGAGTCTAGTTCATATGAGACACCGATGTCTCATTCTTTTGTTCGAGCTCTCAGGTGAGGCGCAGACCCTCGGTGCTCGGACAGCAAAAAACCGGGGACGGTGGTGTACCGTCCCCGGTTCCGGGATGCCTGTGCGGTGAGCCCTCGCGGGGCGGCGGCTCAGCTCTGGTTGTAGAAGCCGGTGTCGTCCATCGGGCGGTCGATCACCATGACCTCGACGTCGGCCGGGGTGAGCAGGAAGACCCTCCGGGCGATCCGCTCGATGCCGCCCCGGGTGCCGAAGATCAGCCCGGAGGCGAAGTCGACCATGCGCTTGGCCTCGGCCTCCGACATCTCGGTGAGGTCCATGACCACCGGGATGCTCGCCCGGATGTGCTCACCGACCGTCCGGGCCGCCTCGAAGCCCGTCGGCCGCAGGGAGACGATCTTCGTGGGCGCGGGGGCGGCCGGAACCGTCTCCTGATCGACCCACTCGTCGTCGTACACCGCGGCCGGGTAGTTCCCCGAGGGCATCAGCCACCCGTTGTGGTGCTCGTCGCGAAGTGCTCCCATGCCGCGCCTCCCTGCCTCGTCCCGTCCTGGTCCCCCGGGGGTGCGTGCCGTTCTTGACACGTCATCCACTCGTCGGAACTGTCCGAGTATCGCACTGTTCACCGGTCCCGTGCCCGCTCGCAACCCCCGTACGAGTCGTGCCGCGCCGGAAACCCGGGCGAACCCGGGCACTCCCACTGACGCGGCGCAGCGCCGTACGGTTGCGCGCGTTGACCTTATCGGTCGCGGTCACGGCGTAATTGACCTTCTGTCAACAATGCGGAAACGATTTCACCCGCGGTGTCACCCGCAGGGTCACTCGCCGGTCGATCCGTCGATCAATTCGCGCAGAAGATCCGCGTGGCCGTTGTGTCGGGCGTACTCCTCGATCATGTGGGTGAGGATCCAGCGCAGCGTCACCGGCCGGCCGCGGCGCGGCTTCTTGCCGACGGTCTCAAGCGGCAGGCCGGCGGCGGCGCTGCGGGCGGCCTCGACCTCGGCGCGCCAGACGGCGAAGTCGGCCGCGACGTCGGCGGTGTCGACGTCGTCGAAGTCGCCGTCCTCGTTCTCCTTGGTCCAGAAGTGCCCCTCGGCGTTCTCCTGGCCGAGCAGGACGGACTGGAACCAGTACTGCTCCACCTCGGCCATGTGCCGGACCAGGCCCAGCAGCGAGAGGTTGGACGGCGGGACGGAGCGCAGCCGCAGCTGGTCGTCCGTCAGGCCCTCGGTCTTCAGCGCGAGGGTGTGGCGGTGGTAGTCGAGGAAGGCGTGCAGGGTGGCGGCCTCGTCGGCCGTCATCGGCGGGTCCACCCGCGGGTCCGGTGCAGTCATGCGCGCCATCCTGGCCTCCGGCGGCGCACCGGCGCGAACGATTTTGTCCTGGTGGGCGGCCGTGGACAGGGTGGCCGGGTTCAGCCGGCCGTCGCCCGGCGGCGGGTCCGGGCCGCCCGCCACAGGCCCACCACGCTGCCCAGCACCAGCAGCGCGATCACCCCCGCCGACAGCAGGAAGGCCGCCGAGCCCGGCCGGCCCGCGCTGGCCGCCGCCGTGACGTACACCGCCGTGGTCGGCACCACGCCGATCGCGGTGGCGAGCACGAAGGGCAGGAAGCGGACCCCGGAGAAGGCCGCGCCGTAGTTGGCCGCCTGGAACGGCATGCCGGGCAGCAGCCGCAGCACCAGCACGCTGCGGAAGCCCTGTTCGGTGAACCGCCGGTCCAGCGCCCCGAGCACCTTCCCGCGCAGGTACGGGCGGAGCGCCTCGCGGCCGAGGCCCCGGCCGAGCACGAAGGCCAGGGCGGCGCCGACCGTGGTGCCGAGCACCGCCAGCAGCACGCCCTGCTGGATGCCGAGCAGCAGCCCGGCCGCGGCGTTCAGGGCCGGCCGGGGCACGAAGGCGAGCGTCCCCACCGCGTAGACCAGGGCGAACAGCGGGCCGAACCAGTAGCCCGGCATCCGGTCCGCCAGCCCGCCGGACAGCAGCTCCGTCGGGCTCCACAACAGGAGCGAGCCGGCCGCCGCCGCGAGCACCGCGACCAGCAGGGCGAACCGCCACCACGGGGAACGCGGCGCGATGGCGGGCACCTGCGGTGCGAGGGGCGGGACGGGAACGGCATCGGGCTCGAACACCGCCCGAGCCTAACCGGTCCCGGGCCCCGGCCCCGCCGCCGTCCATGCCCCGGTCCAAGGCTTGGGGCGGGGGCCGGATCCGGGTTCAGCGCGGCCGGGCGAGGAAGCCCAGCAGGCGCTGCCACGCGTCCCGGGCCGCGTCGGCGTGGTCGACCGCGGCGAGCTCGAAGAAGTTGTGCGGCGCCCCCGGATAGGTGACGAAGGTGTGCGGGCAGCCGGCCGCGGTGAGCGCGGCGTCGAAGGCCTCGACGGCGGCGGCCGGGATGTGCTCGTCCGCGCCGCCCCAGAGGGCGAGGACCGGGGCGGTCAGCTCCGCCGCGAGCTGGGTCGGCCCCGGGGCGCCGTGGAGGGTGTCCGGGTAGCCGTAGAAGCCGACCGCGCCGGCCAGGCCGAAGCGCGGCGCGGCGGTCCGGAAGGCCTGTCGGCCGCCGAAGCAGAAGCCGAGCGCGACCACCTCGGCGGGCCCGGCGGCGCGCAGCCGTTCCAGCGCTGCGGTGATGTCGGCGTCCAATCCCTCGGGGGTGAGCGCGAGCAGGTGGGGGAGCAGGTCCGGCAGTTCGCCGAATTCCGCCGGGCGCTTTTCCGGGAAGGCTCCGGCGGTGCGGCCGTAATAGTCGAGGACGAGCGCCGGGTGGCCCTGTTCGGCGAGCCGGGCGGCGGTCTGCCGGTAGAACGGGGAAAGGCCCCTGTTGTCCGGCAGGACGAGCACGCCGACTCCGGTGGCGACCTCCGGGCGGGCCAGGAAGGCGCCGAACCGGGTGCCGTCGGCCGAGGTCAGGGTCAGTGGGGCGGCCTCGGCCAGCGGCCACGGGGCGGGACCGGGGGCGGGCGGGGCGGCGTCCGGGTCGTAGCACACGGGGAATCCCTCTCGCGGAGCACGAAAACCGCCGGACGCGGCGCGCCCGGCGGTTCGAGACTTTAGCGGGGAATTCCCTCAGGAATTCATCATCATATCGTGGAGAGATCTTTTCCGGAAGGCTTTTCCGGTGACGTTGCGGTCACGTTTTCGCCGCCGGAATTCCGTTCGGCCAGCCGCAGCGCCCCGGCGCTCAGCAGCAGGGCGAAGGCGAGCGCGGTGACCAGTCCGAAGGAGACGGTCAGCGAGGTGGCCTGGGCGAGGGCGCCGATGACCGCGGGGGCGATCAGGCCGGAGGTGTAGGTGACGGTGGCGACGCCCGCGATGGCCTGGCTGGGGTTGCTGCCGATCCGGCCGGCTGCGGCGAAGGCGAGCGGGACGATCACCGCGATGCCGATGCCGAGGAGGGCGAACCCGGGGATGGCCAGCGCCGGGCTGTCGGCGGCGACCACCAGCAGGCCGCCGACGGTGGCCACGGCGCCGCCGATGCGGGTGGTGCGGACGGCGCCGAGCCGGCGGATCGCCGCGTCCCCGGCGAGCCGGCTGACCGCCATGGTGAGCGAGAAGGCGGTGTACGAGGCGGCGGCGACGGTGGCCGAGGCGCCGGTGACGTCCCGCAGGTAGACGCCGCTCCAGTCCATCGAGGCGCCCTCGGCGAAGACCGCGCAGAAGCCGACCAGCCCGATCACCAGCGAGCTGCGCGGTGGCAGCGCGAACCGCGGCGGCTCCTCCGCGCCCTCGTGCGCCCGGATGTCGGGCAGGCCGCGGCAGACCGGCTGGGCGAGGGCGAGCAGGACCAGCGCGGTGACGGCCAGCTGGAGCCGGGCGTCGAGGTCCAGGTGGGCGGCGAGGATGCCGAAGGCGGAGGCCAGCAGGCCGCCCGCGCTCCACATCCCGTGCAGTCCGGACATGATCGAGCGGCCGAGCCGCTCCTCGATCTCCACGCCCTGGGCGTTCATCGCGACGTCCGCCATCCCGGCCGCGGCGCCGTACACCAGCAGGGCCGCGCACAGCACCGGCAGCGAGGGGGCGAGCGCGGGCAGGGCGAGGGCCAGGCACCAGAGCGAGATCAGCCCGCGCACCGCGGCCCGGCCGCCGTAGCGGTGCACGAAGCGGCCGGCCAGCGGCATGGCGAGGGAGGAGCCGATGGCGGGCATGACCAGGGCCAGGCCGAGCTGGCCGGTGGAGAGGTCGAGGCGGTCCTGGAGCCACGGGATGCGGGTGACGAAGCTGCCGCTGACGGCCCCGTGCACGCAGAAGACCAGGGCGATGCTGGCCCGGGCGCGGCGGGGTGCGCTCAGCGGTTCCGGCGGTGGCGGTGGTGGCGCGGTGGTCCCGTTCATGGGGTGTTCCCTCCCGGTCGCGCGGTGTGGGGCGCGACAGTGCCCTGTGACGGTCGATAAACTATCAGGAAGGGACCCTGATAGAAACACTCTGGAAGGATGATCCGCCATGACCATCGCGCGTACGGCCACGCCGAGCACCGCCCGGGCGATCAACGACCGGCTGGCACTCAACCTCCTGCTCGAACAGGGTCCGCTGACCGCGACCGAGTTGCGCGGCCTCACCGGCCTGTCCCGGCCGACCGTCGCCGACCTGCTCGAACGGCTCCAGCGCACCGGCCTGGTGGCCGTCGTCGGCGAGCGCGGGGAACAGCGGCGCGGCCCCAACGCCCGGCTCTACGCGCTGGTCGCCTCCCGGGCCCACCTCGCCGCCTTCGACGTCCGCTCCGGCGGCGTCAGCCTGGTCGTCGCCGACCTGGCCGGGCGCAGCCTGGCCACCGCCGAGGTCCCGGTCGAGGGGGACGGCGGGCCGGACACCGCCGGGGAGATCGTCGCCACCCTGCTGGAGACCGCGCGCGGCGCCGGCGTCGACCGGCTGCACACCGTCGCGGTCGGCGCCCCCGGGCTGGTCGACCCGGCCACCGGGCGGCTGCAGAGCACCGGCAAGCTCCCCGCCTGGCACGCCGAACTCCTCGCCGAGCTGCGGCGGCTGCCCGGCACCGAGGTGATCCTGGAGAACGAGGTCAACCTGGCCGGGCGGGCCGAGTACCGGGTCGGCGCCGCGCGCGACCGCGACACCTTCGTCCTGCTCTGGCTGGGCCACAGCGTCGGCGCCGCCGTGATCCTGGACGGGCGGCTGCGCCGGGGCTTCTCCGGCGGCACCGGCGAGATCTGCTTCCTGCCCGTCCCCGGCACCGTCGGCCTGCCCAGCGCCGACAGCTGCGAGGGCGGCTTCCACGGCCTGGTCGGCAGCGCCGCGATCTGCGCGCTGGCCCGCGCCCACGGGCTGCCCGCCGACCCGGCCGGGGACGCCCCCGCCGCCGAGGCCGCCGTCCGGGCCGCCCTCGCGGCCGGCGAGGCGGGCGGGGGCTTCCTGGACGAGCTGGCCGAGCGGATCGCGATCGGCGCGGCGAGCGTCTGCGTGGTGCTGGACCCCGGCTGCGTGGTGCTCGGCGGCGAGATAGGCCGGGCCGGCGGGCCGGAGCTGGCCGGCCGGGTCGAGCGGCGGCTGGCGCTGCTCTCCCCGCTGAGCACCGAGGTGCGGGCCGGTACGGCGGGCGGCGGCGCGGTGCTCGCCGGGGCGGTGCTCACCGCCGGGGACGCGGCACGGCGCGACCTCTTCGGCGAGCCATAAGGTATGCCGTGGGGCGGCCCTCACATGATCGTCCGTACCGCGGGTACGGCAGGATGGCGCGGGGGCGCCCGCCCCGAGAACCCGAACCACCGTCAGGAGACGCACATGGGCGAGCCCGAGGTGCCGGCCAACCCGTACCGCATCGGCGAGGCCGCGGCGCTGCTCGGCGTCAGCGCCGACACCATGCGGCGCTGGGTGGACGCCGGGCGGGTCGCCGCCGCGCGGGACGAGCACGGGCACCGGATCATCCCGGGGGCCGAACTCGCCGCCTTCGCGCGGGAGTTGGCCCGGCCGGAGAACGCCGAGGCGGAGGGCCGGCCGTCCTCGGCGCGCAACCGCTTCCCGGGGATCGTCACCGACGTGGTGCTGGGCGACGTGGCCGCGCAGGTGGAGATCCAGGCCGGGCCGTTCCGGGTGGTGTCCCTGATCAGCCGGGACTCGGCGGTGGAGCTCAACCTGGTCCCCGGTGCGCCCGCCACGGCGGTCATCAAGTCCACCAATGTGATGATCGAACGCCGCTAGCCGGCCCGGTGGATCCCCGCGGATCCCTCCGCAGCCCCCTGTAACCCCCTTCGTACGAGTCCCGGAACGAACCGAGAGGCGCCCGGATGCCACCCCCGCACCTGCCGACCACCCAGAGCGCCGTGCTCGCGATCGAGGCCGTGGCCGCCCGGCACGGCCGCACCGTCCGCGCCCAGCACGACATCGGCCGCGACCGGACCTTCGCCGGGCTGGTCGGCCCGGACGGTCCGGGCGGCTCGGGCGGCTCGCTCGGGGAACTGGACGCCATCCCGCACGAGGCGCTGCTGGAGTTCGACGGCCGCCCCGCCGTCACCGTCCGGCTGTTCACCCACGACGAGGTCGCCGTGACCGTCGAGGGCATCGCCTTCGACGTCGACCGCGACCGCGTCCCCGGCTTCCTGAACGCCGTCTGGTCCGACCTGGTGCACGTCAAGGCGCGCACCTTCCCGCCGTCCACCACGCTGATCGTCACCGTCCCCGGGGAGCCGAGCCACCGCGAGGACATCGGCGTCCACAGCCTCACCCCCTGGCTCTCGGGAAGGATCCGATGAACGCCGCCGCCAAGCCGCTCGCCGCCGGAACGCTCGCCGCCAAGCCGCTGGCCGTCGCCCACCGGGGCGACCCGTACCGCTTCCGCGAGAACACCCTGCCCTCCGTCGAGTCCGCGCTCGCCGCCGGGGCCGACGCCGTCGAGGTGGACGTCCAGCTCACCCGCGACCGGGTGCCCGTCCTGCTGCACGACCGCACCCTGGAGCGGCTCTGGGGCGACGCGCGGTCGATCGACCGGGTCACCGCCGACCAGCTGGAGGAGCTGCGGCAGGGGCCGCTCGCCGTCCCCACCCTGGCCGAGGCGGTCAAGGCGGTGACGGCCGTCGAGGGCCGCCGGCTGCTGATCGACCTGGACGACGCGGGCCCGGCCGCCGCCGCCTGGTCGGTCGTCACCGGGCTCGGCGCCGAGGCGGCGGTCGCCTTCTGCGGCCCCACCACCGCCATGCTCGCGGTGCGCGAACTGAGCCCGGACGCCGAGATCGCGCTCACCTGGAAGCAGCCCCGGATGCCGGTGCGCGCCCTGCTGGACGACCTGCGCCCGCGCTACCTCAACCCGCCGTTCGGCCTGGTCACCCCCGAGTTCACGGCCGCCGCGGCGGAGCGGGGGCTCGCCGTCTCCACCTGGACCGCCGACCTGCGCCGCACCATGCGCCGGCTGCGCGACACCGGGGTCGCGTCCATCACCTCCAACCGGATCGGCGTCCTGCGCTCGGTGCTGGACGGCCGCCGCTGACCGGAGCGGTGCTCGGCCGGAGGGCGCCCGGGTCGCCCGTTCGGGTGCTCCCGGCCGATCCGCCGCGCGGCCCGTCGGAACCTCTGCTGAGCTGGGGCGGTTCGGAATCGTCGACGACCCCCGGCGGAGGTGGCCGTGTCCGTGGAGCGCGCGCCCGGCGAGCAGCGGCAGCCGGACGACCGCAGGCCGTACCTGATGCTGCCGCCCGGGCTGCGGCAGGCGGCGGCCTGGTCGGTGGCGGTGATCCTGCTGATCGCCGTCGCCTCGCTGGTGGTCTTCGCGCTGGTCGAACTGCGGGCCGCGACCGTGCCGTTCGTCCTGGCGCTGCTCGGGGCCTCGCTGCTCTACCCGGTGGTGCCGTGGCTGGTGGGCCGGGGCGTGAGCCGGAGCCTGGCGGCCGGGCTGACCTGCGTGGTGCTGGTGGTCGCGGTCAGCGGGGTGATCGCGCTGCTGGTCAACTCGCTGGTGCACAGCGCCCCGCAGATCGCCTCCTCGCTCCAGGAGGCCGGGCAGCGGCTGGCCGACTGGCTGGGCCCGCTGGGGGCGAAGATCCGGCACGGCCTGGACAACGCCAAGGGCGAGACCAACTCGCTGGTCTCCACCCTCACCAACGGCGTGCTCTCCGGGCTCGGCCTGCTCACCCAGCTGGTCACCGGCGGGGTGCTGGCGCTGGCCCTGGTGTTCTTCTTCCTCCGGGACGGCCACCGCACCGGCGACGCCATCCGCTCCTACCTGCCCGAGCGCAGCGCCACGACGGTGATCGCCTGCGCGGAGCGGGCCTTCGACGCGATGGCCGGGTTCATGCGGGGCACCACCCTGATCGCGCTGATCGACGCGGGCTTCATCACCATCGGCCTGATCGCCCTCGGGGTGCCGGGCGCGCCCGGGCTCGGCGCGCTGGTCTTCATGGGCGCCTACATCCCCTTCGTCGGGGCCTTCCTGTCCGGCACGGTGGCCGTGCTGGTGGCGCTCGCCGACGGCGGCCTGGGTACGGCGCTCTGGGCGCTGGGCGTGGTGCTCGCGGTGCAGATGATCGAGGGCAACGTCCTCCAGCCGGTCATCCAGAGCCGGACGGTGGAGCTGCATCCGGCCACCATCATGGTCGCCGTGGTGGCCGGCTCGGGCATCGCCGGGATCATCGGCGCCCTGCTCGCGGTGCCGGTCTGCGCCGCCGTGATGGGCGTCATCTCGGTGCTGCGGGGGGACCCGGACGCGCGGGAGAAGTCGGTTGCCGGGCCGTGACCCGTTGTGCGAGCATCGCTAATGCGATTTGAGTCGCGATAGTGATGCGGAGGGGTTGCGTGGAACTGTTCGAGGTGGCCGAGGCGGGGGCCGGGCCGTACGGGGTGGCCGTGGGGCCCGACGGGGGCGTGTGGTTCACCCTGGTGCACGCCGGGGAGATCGGGCGGCTGGCCGCGGACGGGACGGTCGAGCGCTTCGGCCTCGGCGCGCCGGGGTGCGGGCCCGCGGTGATCACGGCGGGGCCGGACGGGGCGCTCTGGTTCAGCCGGATGCGGGACCACCGGATCGGTCGGATCACGGTGGACGGGACGGCGACGTCCTTCGCGCTGCCGACGGAGGAGGCCGGGCCGTACGGGATCGCCGCCGGGCCCGACGGGGCGCTCTGGTTCACCGAGCTGAACGCCGGCCGGATCGGGCGGATCACCGTGGCCGGTGAGGTCACGGAGTTCCCGCTGCCGCTCGCCGGGGCCTTCCCGTCGCTGATCACGGCCGGGCCGGACGGGGCGCTGTGGTGCACGCTCAACCAGGCCGACGCCGTCGCCCGGATCACCGTCGACGGCCGGGTGACCGTCCACGGGCTGCCCACCGGGGGCACCGCGCCGGTCGGCATCACCGCCGGGACGGACGGCGCGCTCTGGTACGTCGGCATCGGCGGCGGGCTGGTCGGGCGGATCACCGTGGACGGCGAGGTGACCGAGTACCCGCTGGCCGACCGCGCGGCCCGCCCGCACGCGATCGCGGCCGGGCCGGACGGCCGGCTCTGGTTCACCGAGTGGGGCGCCGGCCGGATCGGGGTGCTCGGCCCGGACGGGCGGCTCGGCGGCCACCCCCTCCCGGGCGGGGGCGCCGAACCGCACGGCATCGCCGTCGCCCCGGACGGCACGGTGTACGCGGCGCTGGAGCGCGGGCAGCTCGCCCGGCTGGACGGCGCGCCCGGTCAGGGCTGACGCCGCAGCAGCTCCTCCAGGTCGGCGAGCAGGCCGAGGGCGGCGGCCCGGTCGGGGGCCGGCTCCGGGGCGGGGGAGCGCTCGGCGATCACCCGCAGGGCGGCGGCGGCCTGACGGGCGAACATGGCCAGCAGGTCCAGCTCGGGCAGGCTGGCGCGGGCCTGCGGGGCCGGGTCCAGCACCTCCAGGACGCCGAGCACCCGGCTGCCGTGGGTGAGCGGGGCGGCCATCAGGGCGGTCGGGACGTACGCGGTGGACTCGGCGAAGTCCCGGTCGAAGGTGCGGTTGGCGCCCAGGTCGTCCACCACCATCGGCTCGCCCGAGGCGGCCACCCAGCCGGCGATCCCCCGGCCGGCCGGGAAGCGGCGGCCCACCAGCGACTCCTCGCCCCGGCCGGAGACGGCCTGGAAGACCAGCTCCCCGGCCGCCTCGTCGAGCAGGCACACCGAGCCGGCCTGGGCGCCGAAGATCGCCCGGGCGACGTCCACCACGGACTGGAGCAGCTCGCGGGCCAGCGGGTCGACGGCGGGGTCAGTGCTGAGGGTCATCGGGCGCCTCCGGGGTGGGGGTGGAAGGGACCTGGACGTTGGCCGCGGTGAGGTAGAGCGCGCTCTTCAGCTGGAAGGTGGTCAGCCTCGGCCGCCGGGACAGGATGCGGGCGCAGAGCCCGGCCACGTACGGGGTCGCGAAGCTGTTGCCGGTGGTGCGGATGGTGGCGCCGCCGAGCCAGGGCACCCGGACGTTCTGGCCGGGGGCGAAGAACTCCACCGGCGGCGCCGGGTTGTACAGGTGCAGCTCCGGGTCCTCCTCCTGGTGGCTTCCCACCGAGATGACCGAGGAGAAGCGCCACGGGTAGCTCTCCACCGGGGTGTTGTGGGCGGAGGCGACGATCGCGGTGCGGGCGAAGAAGGCGTCGTCGGCGATCGCGTGCAGCTGCTCCAGGAAGCGGGTCCGGGTGGTGGAGAGGCTGAGGTTGACCACGTCGAAGCCCTGCCCGACGGCCCAGCGCAGCCCGGCGATCAGCATGTCGCCGGTGCCGGTGAAGCGCTCGCCGAGGACCCGGACGCTGTAGAGCTCGCAGTCCGGGGCGGTGCGGCGGATGATGCCCGCGCAGGCGGTGCCGTGCCCGCAGGTGTCGCCGGCGCTGTCGGGGCGGACGGTCAGCTCCCGGGTGACCGGGTCCTTGACCACCGCCCAGGAGCCCTGCACCGGCCCGACCAGCGGGTGGTCGGGCTCGATCCCGGAGTCGACCACGCAGACCCGGACGCCCTTGCCGGTGCCCCCGGCGTCGGATGCCCCGGCGTCGCTGGCGACGGCGTCGGCGAGCACCGGGAGGTCGGCGGGGGTGCGGTCGCGCAGGCTCCAGGTGAGGCCGGCCGGGCCGCTCACCGGGTGCCCCCGAGCCGCTCGGCGCGCCGAACGCCCGGCAGGTGGCCCTTGGCGGCGAACCGGTCCCGGGCGGTGGCGGCGGCCGCCGCGGCCTCGGCGGGGCGGCCGAGCAGCAGCAGGGCGTGCGCCCGGTCGAGCGCGGTCAGCGCCTGGAGCAGCAGCGACTCGGTGGCCTCGGCTGCGGACAGGGCGGCGGCGGTCAGGTCCAGCGCCGGCGCGGCCTCGCCACGGGCGGCCGCGAGCCGGCCGCGCAGCGCGTCCAGCTCGATCGCGAGCACCGGCGGCAGCGCGGCGACGGCGTCCGCGCCGTCCAGGTGCCGGGCGGCCTGGGCCGGGCGGTCGGTGTCCAGCAGGACCCGGGCGGTGGTCAGGGCGAGGCGCGGCAGCGGGGCGGCGCTGCCCTGGTGGCGGGCGATCTCGGCGGCGTCGGCGAGCAGGTCCAGCGCCTGGCCGCCCTGCCCGAGCGCGGCCGCCGCCTGGGCGGTCAGCGCGGGCAGCGCGATCATCGCCTCGGCCAGCGACAGCTCCCCGGCCAGGCCGTTGGCCTCGGCGAGCAGCAGCTCGGCCTCCTCGGGGCGGTCGCGCAGCGCCAGCAGGACGGCCAGCGGGCCGTTCAGCGCGACCCGGACGGTCCGCCGGCCGGTGCCGTGCTCGGCGAGCAGGGCGCGCAGCCGGAAGGTCGCGTTCGGGACGGGCTCGGGGCCGGCCAGCAGCGAGGCGGCCAGCGCGGCCAGCACGGCGGCCCGGTCCAGCTCGGCGTCGGTGCGGGAGACCTGGCCGAGCGCCCGGTCCAGCAGCTGCTCGGCCTCGGTGTGGCGGCCGGCCAGCAGGTGCTCCTCGGCCAGCCGCAGCCCGGCCCGGGCCTGGCCGAGGTCGTCCCCGGTGTCGGTGAACAGCGGCAGCACGGCGCGGGCGGTCGCGGCGGGCTGGTCCTGGCCGGGCGGCAGGCCGCGGGCGGCCAGCGCGAGCCGGGCGTGCGCGGCGTCCAGCGGGTCGGCGGCCGCGTCCCGCACCTGGGCGAGGACGGGCAGCGCCTCCTCGGCGCGGCCGAGCGCCAGCCGGGCCTCGCCGAGGCGGCGCAGCACCGGGCCGGTGGCGCGCTCGCCCGGGTAGTGCAGCCGCACCGCGCGCTCCAGCAGGTCGGTGGCGGCGGGCAGGTCGGCGCGGGCCAGCGCACCGGCCCCGGCGGTGCCGAGGGCGGTGGCCGCGCGGGTGCGCAGCACGTCGGTGCGGGTGTCCAGCAGGCCGAGTTCCAGTCGGTAGCGGTGGGCGCGCTCCAGGTGGCCGCCGACGGCGGCGTCCCCGGTGGAGCGGACGGCCGGCAGGTCGGCGGCGCGCTCGTGGCGCTCGGCGCGGGCCCGCTTGGACATGGACTGGTAGACCGACTCCTGGACCAGGCCGCTGCTGAACCGGTAGCCGGTGCCGGTCGGTTCGACCAGCCGCAGCTCGGCCAGCCGGGCCAGCGCGGCGTGCAGCCGCGGCGGGGTGTCGTCGACCCAGGCGGACGGGCCGGCCGGCAGGCCGTCGATCGGGCCGGTGAAGACGTCGTCCTGCGGGTCGGCGAAGGCGTCCTGGTCGCTGCCGCCGTGGGCGAGTTCGGCGAGTTCGGCGGCGGTGAAGGCGCGGCCGAGGACGGCGGCGAGGTCGAGGGTGGCGCGCTCGTCGCGCTCCAGCCCGTCGATCTGGGCGCTGAGCAACGCCCGTCCGGTGGGCGGCAGTTCGTCCGTCAGTGCGGGGCCCTCGGTCTCGGTGAGGGCGGCCAGCAGCTCCTCCAGGTGCAGCGGGTTGCCCTCGGCGCGCTCCAGCAGCCGGGTGGGCACCGCGTCCTGGTGGGCGCTCAGCTCGGTCAACTGGGCGGCCAGCAGGGCGGATTCGTCCCAGGACAGGCCGCCGACCGGCAGCGTCGGCAGCTCCGGGCGGGCGGCCGGGAGCTCGGGGCGGGTCAGGCAGAGCAGCAGCACGGGGGCCGCGCCGAGTTCGGCGGCCAGCCGCTCGACGGCGTCCAGCAGCACCGGGCCGGCCCACTGGCAGTCGTCCAGGACCAGGACGGCCGGGCGCTCGACGGTGCGGCCGCGCAGGATCGCGGCCAGCAGCTCCAGCGAGCGGCCGGCGTCGATGCCCGGCGCCGTCGCCTCGTCCAGCCGGGCCAGCGCCTCGGCGGGGGCGGCGCCCTCGGGCTCGTCCAGCAGGGTCCGGACCGCCTCGGCGAGCGGCGCCAGCACGCCCTGCCCGCCGAAGCTGCGGCAGCGGGCGGTGCCGCAGCGCGCGGTGCGCCGGCCCACCCGCTCGCGCCAGTCGCGCACCAGCCGGGTCTTGCCGATGCCCGCCTCGCCGGCCACCAGCAGCAGCTCGGCCCCCTGGCCGCCCGCCACCCGGGCCAACGCGGCGTCCAGCAGGGCCAGTTCGCGCTCCCGGCCGACCAGCGGGACGTCGAAGCGGCGCAGCAGCTCCGGGTCGTCCTCGTCCAGGCCGACCAGGCGGTAGGCGGTGACCGGCTCGGCCTTGCCCTTGAGGTGCAGCGGGCCGACCTCGTCCACCTGGGCGGCCGGGCCGGCCGCGCGCAGCGTCTGCGGGCCGATCAGCACCTGGCCGGGGGCGGCCCGGGTCTGCAGCCGGGCGGCGATGTTCACGGTCTCGCCGGAGATCAGCGCCTGGCGCGCCGAGGCGTCCGAACCCGCCACCACCTGGCCGGTGTTGACACCGATCCGGACGTCCAGCCGGACGCCGAGGGTGGCGTCCAGCTCGGTGTTGAGGTCCTCCACGTCCTCCAGCATGGCGAGCGCGGCGGCCAGCGCCCGGTGGGCGTCGTCCTCGCGGATCACCGGGACGCCGAAGACGGCCATCACGGCGTCCCCGATGAACTTCTCCAGGGTGCCGCCGTGCGCCTCGATCCGGTGGTGCATCCGCTCGAAGTAGCGCAGGACCACCTCGCGCAGGGTCTCCGGGTCGAGCGCGCCGGACAGGGCGGTGGAGTCGACCAGGTCGCAGAAGACCACCGTGACCAGCTTGCGCTCCTCGGCGGCCAGGTCGAGGGCGGCGGCCCGGGGGGTGCCGCAGGAGGGGCAGAACTGGTCGTTGGTGCCGACGAGTTGGGCGCAGAGTGGGCAGGGCATGGTGGCCGTCCTTCGGTCGTCCTTCGCGGTGCGGGGCGTGCGCGGCGAAGCGGAACGGGTGTGCGCGGCGGGGCGGTTGGCGCGGCCCGGTGGTGCGGGCCGGGCGGTGGTGCGGGGTGTGCGCGGCGGGGCGGTGGTACGGGGGCGCGAGCGTTCCGGGCCAGGGTCGCGGGCGCGGCTTCGGGCCCGGTTCGGGAACGCCTGGTAGGCGGTATGGCCGCAGGTGGGACGGGGTGCGGCAGCCTCCCGGGCGGGCCCGCCCGGGGCCCGGAGGGCCGGCGCGGCCGCTCCGACCTGCGGCCATACCGGTTTCCAACCGGCCCCGAAGCCGGGCGCAGGCGGCTCGGGCCACGGTGGTCGGCAACGGCGGGCAGCCGCCCGCCGGAGCCGTAACCACCCCCGCGCGGAAGGGAGTTCGACCATGGCCGAGAACATGGAGCAGCAGAACGTCGGCGAGAGCGGCGAGGAGACCCCGGAGGTCGAGGCGCACGTCGCCAACATCCTGGACCTCCAGGCGATGAAGGTCCTGAGCGAGTCCTCGGACGGTCTCTGCTTCAGCCTGATCAGCTACGTCCACGGCGCCGAGACCACGGTCTGACCGGAGCCCGGACACCGGGCCGTGCGCGGGGGCGGACGCACCGCCGCCCCCGGCCGCCGACACCCGGTCGCCGGTTCCCGGTCACTGGTTCACCGGTCACCGGTCACCGGCAATCGGTCACCGCAAGGCTTCCGGGGCGGTCCCGCCGAGACGGGGCCGCCCCGGCCCGATCCGCACCCCCGGGTGCCCCGCCGACCACGGAGGACGGCCATGGACCCCACCCCGCTCTCCCGCAACCGGGACTTCCGGCTGCTCTGGGCCGGCGGCCTGCTGGCCTCCCTCGGCTCCCAACTCGCCTCGATCGCCCTGCCGTTGCTGGTCCTGCGGGAGACCGGGTCGGCGGCCCGGGCGGGCGCCATCGGCACCGTCTCGGTCGGCGCGCTGCTGATCACCACGCTGCCCGGCGGGGTGCTCGCCGACCGGATCGAGCGGCGCCGGCTGATGCGGATCTGCGACGTCCTCAGCCTGCTCGCGGTCGCCGCCCTGGTCGTCGCGGTGCTGCGCGGGCACACCCCGCTGCCGCTGGTCCTGCTGGTCGCCGCCGCCGGGGCGCTGATCTCCAGCGTCTACGGGCCGGCCGCCGGCGCCCTGCTGCGCGCGGTGGTGCCCACCGGGCAGGCCCGCGAGGCCTCCTCCCGGATGCAGGCGCGCGGCGCCGCCGCCCGGCTGGCCGGACCGCTCGGCGGCGGGGCGCTGTTCGCCTGGCACCCGGTGCTGCCGTTCCTCGCCGAGGGCGTCGGCCTGCTGCTGTCCACCGTCTGCGTGGCGCTGATCCGGACCCGCGCGAAGCCCGCCACGACGGGCGGACCGGCGTTCAGCCGGGCCGAACTGACCGCCGGACTGGCCTTCGTCTGGCACCGGCCCTACCTGCGCACCCTGCTGCTGGTCTTCGGCCTCGGGATGAACTTCGCGTTCAGCGCGCTGATGTTCACCACCCTGGCCGTCGCCTCCGACGGCGGCCGCTCCGGCCTCGGCGGTGGCACCGTCGTCTCCTGCACCGCGGCCGGCGCCCTGGCCGGGGCGCTGCTCGCCCCGAGGCTCGCCGCCCGGGCCCGCGACGGCAGCCTGGTCGCGCTCGCCTGCTGGGCCTGCGCGCTCACCGCCGGGGTGCTGGTGCTGACCAGGGCCCCGCTGGTGATCGGGCTGCTCTGCGCCGTCTGCATGTGCCTGTCCACCGTCGCCAGCATCGGCTTCGTCTCCGGCATGCTGACCGCCGCGCCGCCCGACCGGATCGGCCGGGTGCAGAGCGCGGCCGGCTTCCTGTCCACCCTGGTCCAGCCGTTCGGCCCGCTGGTCGGCGGCGTCCTGCTCGGCTCGCTCGGCGGCACCCGGACCTTCGCCCTGCTGGCCCTCGCCATCGCGCTCTGCGCGGCCGTGGTCACCTGGGCGCCGCCGGTGCGGCGCGGACCGGTGCTCAGCCCCGCCGTCTGACGCACCGCCCGCCGACGCACTGCCCGCCGACGCATCGCCCGCCGAGGCGCCGCCCACCGAGGCACCGCCCGCTCCCGGACGACCCCGGAAGACTTCGGAACAGGAGGCCCACGATGGCCGACGTCCACGAGACCCAGCTCTACTGCCTCGCCGACCCGACGTACTACGACACCCCCGGACGGCTGCGGGACGGGGACAGCCGCTACCCGCTGGGCCTCGGCGAGCCGCCCGAGGGCTGGCGGCGGGAGCAGCGCGGGCTGTGGACGGTGCTGCGGCCCGACGGCGGCCACCTGCCCGAGCAGGGCTGGAAGCTGCACGTGTCGGCGGCGCAGGACGGCGCCGAGCGGACGCTGGCCGTCGTCGCGGGGATCTGCACCGCCCGCCGGGTGGCGTTCAAGTTCCTGCGCAGCCCGGTGGCGCTGCGGGTGGCCAACGGCAAGTACGCGGGGCGCGGCGGCAGCGGCAAGTTCGTCACCGTCTACCCGGCCACGGACGCCGAATTTCTCTCCCTGGCCGAGGAGTTGGCCGAGGCGCTGGCGGGCTTCCCCGGGCCGTACGTGCTCACCGACCTGCGGATCGGCGACGCCCCGGTGTACGCCCGCTACGGGGCCTTCGTCGAGCTGTGGTGCCGGGACGCGGAGGGCAGGACCGTCCCGGCCCTGCGGGACCCGTCCGGCGCGCTGGTGCCGGACCCGCGCGAGCCGGCCTTCCGGCTGCCCGCCTGGGTCGAGCCGCCGGCGGCGCTGCGCCCGCACCTGGCCGCCCGGGAGGCGGCCGGCGGGGAGCTGCCGTACCGGATCGTCGAGGTGCTCCAGGTCTCCAACGCGGGCGGGATCTACCTGGCCGAGAAGCACGGCACGGGCGAGCGGGTGGTGCTGCGCGAGGCCCGCCCGTACGCCGGGCTGGACGGCACCGGGGCGGACGCCCTGACCCGGCTGCGGCGCGAGCGGTGGGCGCTGGAGCGGCTGGCCGGGCTGGCGTGCGTGCCCCGGCTGCACGAGGTGCGCACGGTGTGGGAGCACACCTTCCTGGTGCAGGAGCACATCGAGGGCGTCCAGCTGTTCGCCGAGGCGATCCGGCGCTACCCGCTGGTGCACCAGAACTGCACCGCCGAGCAGCGCGCCGCGTACGCGCGGTGGGTCGGCGGGGTGGTGGACGGGCTGGCGGAGGCGCTCGACGCCCTGCACGCGCGGGGCGTGCGGTTCGGGGACCTCCACCCGGCCAACGTGGTGCTCCGGCCGGACGGGTCGGTGGTGCTGGTGGACTTCGAGTACGCGGCCGAGCTGGACGACCGGCGGGTGCCGACGGCCGGCGCCGCCGGGCAGCACGTCCCGCCCGGTCTGGGCGGCGCCGAGGCCGACCGCTACCTGCTGTGGGCCACCTGGCTGATGCTGCTGATGCCGGTGATGGAGCTCGCCGACTGCGACCCGGGCAAGCTCCCGGCGCTGGAACGGCGGGCGCGGGAGTGGTTCGGACTGGGACCGGAGGAGGGGCCGGTGCGGCCCGCGGCGGTGGCACGGGTGGAGTCGGCGAGCGAGCGGCGCGGCCGGGAGCTGCTGGCCGGGCCCTCGCTCGACCCGGTGTGCCGGGAGCTGGTCGCGGGCATCCACGCGGGCGCCACCCCGGACCGCCCGGACCGGCTCTTCCCCGGGGACGTGGCAGGCTTCGCCGACGGCGGGACGGGCGTGTCGCACGGCGCGGCCGGGGTGCTGTACGCGCTGCACCGCGCCGGGGCCGACTGGCCGCAGGAGTACGCGGACTGGCTGGTCGCGGCGGTGCGCCGGCGGGCCGACCGCCCGGCCGCCGGCGGGCTGTACGACGGGCCGCTCGGCATCGCGCTGGCGCTGGCCCGGATCGGCCGGACGGAGGCGGCCGAGGAGCTGGCCGGGCGCGCCCGTACGGCCCTCCCGGCGCGCGCGGCGGGCCTGTTCGGCGGCCGGGCCGGCGCGGCGCTGGCCCGGCTGCGGCTGGCGGACGCGCTGGACAGCCCCCGGGAGCTGGCCCACGCGCTGGACGACGCACGGGAGTTGGCCGCGGTGCTGGGCGGCGGGCCGGTGCCCGGGCTGGACGAGCCCGCGGCCGCCGGGCTGCTGTACGGCCTGGCGGGCGTCGCGCTGCTCCAGCTGCGGCTGTACCGGCGGACCGGGGAGCGGTGGCTGCTGGACTCCGGGCGGGTGGCGCTGGAGCGGGCGGTGGCGCGGTGCGTCCGGGTGCCCGACGGGTCCGCGCAGGTGCTGGAGTCCGGGCGCAGGCTGGCCTACCTGGACCGGGGCAGCAGCGGGATCGCACTGGTGCTGCGGGAGTACCTGGAGCACGGCGAACTGCCGGGCGGGGAGGCCTTCCTGGCCGATGTGCGGAAGGTCTGCGCGCCCGGGTTCATCCGGGAGCCGGGGCTGTTCCGGGGCCGGGTCGGGCTGACGCTGGCGCTGGACCGGCTGGGCGGGGCGCCGGCCCGGGAGGCGGTGCTCGGCCAGGTGGGCCGGCTCCAGTGGCACCTGGTGGCCCGGCCGGAGGGGCTGCTGGTGCCGGGGTTGCGGCTGCGGCGCTTCTCGGCGGACCTGCACACGGGCGCGGCCGGGGTGCTGCTGGCGCTGTCCGGGCTGACGGAGGGGCGCGGGGCGGAGCGGGCGGACGTGCTGGACCTGCTGACCCTGGGGTGAGCGGGGCCCGGGGCTGTCACACGGGTTCCGGGGACCGCGCGGGCGCCGCGACGGCGGTCTGCGGTGCCCCGACGGTCTCCGGTGCCCCGATGGCGGTCCGCACCGCCCGCTCCCGGGCGTGCAGATGGGTGAGCCGGGGCAGGGCGTACAGCGCGGCGTGGGCGGTGACCTCGCCGGTGGGAGAGGTGACCGCCCCGGTGTCGGTGAGCGCCTCCAGGGTGCGCAGGGCGAGCCGCTCGGGCCGGCCGAGGGCGGTGGCGGCCTCCGGGAGGGTGAAGAGCAGGGCGAGCGGCAGGGCGGCGAGCCGGGCGAGGGCGAGCCGGCCCTGGTCGGTGAGGTCGCGCCAGCCGGAGTCCAGCCGGGCCCGGACGGTGACGTCCCCGGCGACCAGTTCGTCCAGGGCGCCCGCCGGGTCCTCCAGCCGGGCCGCGTATTCGGCCAGCGGGAGGTGGCGCAGCACGGCCAGCCGGGTGCCCGCGACCCGTACGGCGAGCGGCAGCAGCCCGCAGGCGGCCGCGATCCGGGCGGCGGCGGCGCGGTCGGCGCCGGTGCGGCCGGTGCCGACGATGCGGCCGAGCAGGTCCAGGGCCTCGGCGGGGGCGAGCGGCGGGACGGCGATGCGGCGCACCGAGGCGAGGCCGGCCAGCTGGCCGCGGGAGGTGACCAGGACGGCGCTCGGGCCGAAGCCCGGCAGCAGCTCGCGGACCACGGCCTCGCCGGGGGCGTCGTCCAGGACCAGCAGCAGCTGGCGGCCGGCGAGCGAGGCGCGCCAGAGCGCGGCGGCCCGGGCGGTGTCGGCCCGGGCGGTGTCGGGCTGGGCCGGGTCGGCGGGGCCGGGGGCGGTCCGGTCGGCCGCGGCCGGTGCGGCGCCCGGGCGGCCGGTGAGGGCGGCGAGTTCGGCGAGCACCTCGGGCAGCGGGCGGGCGGCGCCGTCCTCGGTACGCAGCCGGACCAGAACCCGGCCGTCCGGGAAGCGGTCGGCGAGCAGGTGGCCGGCGTGTACGGCGAGCGCGGTCTTGCCGCTGCCGGCCGGGCCGGTGAGCACCGCGACACGTCCGCCGCCGGAGCCCAACTCGTCGACGAGCTGGCGTAGTTCGTCGGTTCTTCCGGTGAAGTCGGCGGTGTCGGCGGGCAGCAGGGAGCCGCCCGGGCCGGTGCCGCGGTCCGGGCGGGCGGCGGTGGGCAGGGAGCGGCCGCGGGCCAGCAGTTCGCGGTAGCGGGCGGTCAGCGCGGGGCTCGGCTCCAGGCCCAACTCGCGCGCGAGCAGCTGGCGGTGGGTGTCGTAGACGGCGAGCGCCTCGGCCTGTCGGCCGGAGAGGTGGAGGGCGTTCATCCGGGCGGCCTGGAGGCGTTCGCGCAGCGGGTGGCGCTCGGCGAGTTCGGCCAGGTCCTCGGCGACGGCGCCGGCGTTGCCGAGCTCCAACTCGGTCTCCGCCCAGTCCTCGTGGACGCCCAGGCAGCGGGCCTCCAGTCGGTCGGCCTCCGCCGCGACGGCGGGGGAGCGGCGCAGGTCGGCGAGCGGCGGGCCCTGCCAGAGGTCGAGGGCCTGGCGCAGCAGCCGGGCGGCGGGGGCGAGCGCACCGCCGTCGGCGGCGGCCCGGCCGGCCCGGGCGAGGGCCCGGAACCGGAGCAGGTCCAGCTCGGGCTCGGCGACCCGCAGCAGGTAGCCGGCCGCCGAGTGCGACAGCCGGTCGGGCCCCTCCTCGCGGCCGAGCAGGGTGCGCAGGGTGCAGATGTAGACCTGGAGGTTCTTCCGGGCGGTGCGCGGCGGCTCCTCGGGCCAGACCGCGTCGGTGAGCAGGTCGACCGGGACGGCGGTGTTGGCGCGGCTCAGCAGGACGGCCAGGACCAGCCGCTGCTTCAGCGGGCCGAGGGCCAGCGGGCGGCCGCCGGCCTCGCCGGTGAGCGGGCCGAGGACGGCGAAGCGCAGCCGGGTGGGGGTGGCGGGCTGGGCCAGGGGCATCGGCGTACCTCCGGGGCGTGGGCGGCGGCAGTGCGGCGGTGTAGCAGGTGGTGGGGGCCGTGCGGTGGTGGGCGCAGGCTACTTGACGGCCGATCGGCGCTGAAGGCCACGGAATCGACCGGCTTCGGTCACATCGGCCGCACAACCGGGGTGCCGGAAGGTGGGATCGACGGGGGGTTTCGTACGACTGTGCGGACGGCGTTCCGGCAGGTCGGGCCGGGTGGCGGGGGCCGGCCGGACCGGGCGGACGGAGGGCGCGCGGGGCGCCGCCGGACGGGTGCGCGGGGCGGTGGGGAGGGGCGCGTTCCGGCGGTTCTCGACCGGGGCTCAGCGCCGCGGCGAGCGCGGCCCGAGCGGGCGGCGCGGTCGCGGGAGGCGGCCCGACGGCCGGTCAGGAGGCCGCGTACGCGCGGACGGCAGGCGGTGGGCGAGCGGACAGGAGGTCCCGGTCGCGCGGTCGGGAGGTCCCGGTCGGGGGCCGGGAACTCGGGCCCAGCGGCCCCGGACGGGCGGGCCGAAGGGCCCTGGGGTGCGGAGGCGGCCTGTTCGGATCATGGAGCGCCACCCATTCGCACGACGTTCCGAAGGAGTGCGTCCTTGAGCGCCACCCAGGCACAGGGCGACCCCACCTCACCGCCGACGACCCTCCCCGTGGGGGCGGTCAGGGCCAGGAGGCCCGGTTCGGCCCTGGTCAGACTGCTGACCACCACCGACCACAAGACGATCGGCACCATGTACCTGGTGTCCTCGTTCGCGTTCTTCCTGATCGGCGGCATCCTCGCCCTGGTCATGCGCGCCGAACTCGCCCGGCCCGGAACGCAGATCCTCTCCAACGAGCAGTTCAACCAGGCGTTCACCATGCACGGCTCGGTGATGCTGCTGCTGTTCGCGATGCCGCTGTTCACCGGCTTCGCCAACTGGATCATGCCGCTCCAGCTCGGCGCGCCGGACGTCGCCTTCCCGCGGCTGAACATGCTGTCCTACTGGCTGTTCATGTTCGGCTCGCTGATCGCCGCGGCCGGCTTCGCGACCCCGCAGGGCGCCGCCGACTTCGGCTGGTTCCTCTACGCGCCGCTGTCCGACGCGATCCACTCGCCCGGCGTCGGCGCCGACATGTGGATCATGGGCGTGACGCTGTCCGGCTTCGGCAGCATCTTCGGCGCCGTCAACTTCATCACCACCATCATCTGCATGCGCGCGCCCGGAATGACCATGTTCCGGATGTCCATCTTCTGCTGGAACGTGCTGCTGACCTCGGTGCTGGTGCTGCTGGTCTTCCCGGTGCTGGCCGCCGCGCTGCTGGCGCTGGAGTGCGACCGCAAGTTCGGCTCGCACGTCTTCGACCCGGCCAACGGCGGGGCGATGCTCTGGCAACACCTGTTCTGGTTCTTCGGCCATCCCGAGGTGTACATCCTGGCGCTGCCGTTCTTCGGCATCGTCTCGGAGGTCATCCCGGTGTTCAGCCGCAAGCCGATGTTCGGCTACTCCGGCCTGATCGCGGCCACCATCGCGATCGCCGGCCTGTCGGTGACGGTGTGGGCGCACCACATGTACGTCACCGGGCAGGTCCTGCTGCCGTTCTTCTCCTTCATGACCTTCCTGATCGCCGTCCCGACCGGGGTGAAGTTCTTCAACTGGGTCGGCACCATGTGGAGGGGCTCACTGAGTTTCGAGACCCCGATGCTCTGGACGGTCGGCTTCCTGGTCACCTTCCTCTTCGGCGGCCTGACCGGCGTGCTGCTCGCGGCCCCGCCGATCGACTTCCACGTCTCCGACTCGTACTTCGTGGTCGCGCACTTCCACTACACGCTGTTCGGCACCGTGGTCTACGCGATGTTCGCCGGCTTCCACTTCTGGTGGCCGAAGATGACCGGCAAGAAGCTCGACGAGCGGCTCGGCCGGATCACCTTCTGGACCCTGACCGTCGGCTTCCACGCGACCTTCCTGGTCCAGCACTGGCTGGGCGCCCAGGGCATGCCGCGCCGCTACGCCGACTACCTGGCCTCGGACGGCTTCACCACCCTGAACACCGTCTCCACCATCGGCTCGTTCCTGCTCGGCCTGTCGATCCTGCCGTTCCTCTACAACGTCTGGAAGACCGCCAAGTACGGCGAGAAGGTCACCGAGGACGACCCGTGGGGCTGGGGCCGCTCGCTGGAGTGGGCGACCTCCTGCCCGCCGCCGCGGCACAACTTCGTCAAGCTGCCGCGGATCCGCTCCGAATCCCCGGCCTTCGACCTCCACCACCCGGACATCGCGGCCCGGGACGTCCTGGAGCACAGCGGCAAGCCCGCCACGCACCTGGGCGACGTGGAGCCGGCGAAGTACGACCGGCCGCTGAGCCGGGCCGACCGGGCGCGGGTGGCGTCCGCCTCCACCGACTCGCCCTCCTCGGACGGCTGAGTCCGCTCCCCCCGAACGCCGTCCCCGCCCGCGTCGCTGCCCCCGGGCGGGCGGGGACGGCCCCGTCCGCTCCGCTCCTCACCCTCCTCACCCCTTCGTGACCAGGAAGGCCGGGTCGTGAACCACACCGTTCTCGCCATCGGCACCGCCGCCCTCACCGCGAGCGGCTGTGTCTGGTACCTGCCCGCCATCGCCGACCTCCAGGCCGGCGCCGACCGGCCCCGCTCCACCCGTACGGCCGCCGCGGCCTGCGTGCTCTGGTGGGCCGGGCTCGCGCTCGCGGGCGGGCTGCTGCTCGTCCTGTCGGACTGGCGGCCCGCCGCCCAGATCGCGCTCGCCGGACTGGTGGGCGGCGCGGCGCTGCGGGTGCGGGCCCTGGTGGACCGCCGCCGGGAGGTACGGGAGACGGCGGTCCGCTGGGCCGCCCTGGACGCGGGGCCCGCCCCGCGCTCCAACCGGCCGCCGGCGCTGGCCCTGGCGGGCTGGCTGGTGGTCGGTGCGGCCGTCGCCCTGCTCGGAGCGGCGGCCATCCTGCTGTCCGGCGGCGGCGAGGTCGTGCCCCGGGTGGTGCTCGCGGCGGTCAGCGGCGCGGGCGTCGCGCTCGCCTTCCTGCTGATGGGGCTGGGGAACGTCCGGCGGCAGGGGCGCTGAGGGCGCCCGGACCGGCCCGGTCGGGGTCGGGGCCCGTACGGGTCCTGCGGCCCGGTCCGAATGGGGCCGTTGGGCCCTGGGCCCGCGGCCGGTCGCGGGGGGATGATGCCCTGGGCCCCGCTGGGAGTGTGCGGGGGTGACGAAGGTGGAGCCGCGTGATGGCGACCAAGACGGAGGGTGCCGAGGCTTCGGCACCGGTCCGGGTGTTCCTGCTGGACGACCACGAGGTGGTGCGCCGCGGGGTGCACGACCTGCTGGACGGCGAGCCGGACCTGGAGGTGGTCGGCGAGGCGGCGACGGCCGAGCAGGCGCTCGTCCGGGTGCCGGCCCTGCGGCCCGACGTGGCCGTGCTGGACGTCCGGCTGGGCGACGGCGACGGCGTCTCGGTCTGCCGTGAGCTGCGCTCGAGGATGCCCGGGCTGGCCTGCCTGATGCTGACCTCCTTCGACGACGAGGAGGCGCTGCTGGACGCCGTGATGGCGGGCGCCGCCGGGTACGTGCTCAAGCAGATCAGCGGCACCGACTTGGTCGCCGCCGTCCGCACCGTCGCCTCCGGGCGCTCGATGCTCGACCCCGGCGCCGCGACCCGGCTGCTGAACCGCCTGCGCAGCGACGCCGAGCCCGCCCAGCCGGTCACCACCGGACCGGGCCTGACCGTGCGCGAGCAGGAGGTCCTCGAACTCATCGGCGAGGGCCTGACCAACCGGCAGATCGGCGAGCGGCTCTATCTCGCTGAGAAGACCGTCAAGAACCACGTCTCGCGGCTGCTCGCCAAGCTCGGCGTCGAGCGCCGGGTGCAGGCCGCCCTGATCGCCACCGAGCTGCGCCAGGCCTCCGCCGCCCCGCAGCCCTCCGTGCTGCGCTCCGGCCGGTACTGATCCCGGGCCTGTCTTCGAACTCGCGTCTGCGGGGCGACGCTCCCCCAGCCTTCGGCCGGGAGGTACCCCCAGGGCACAAGCGCACCTCGCCGCGTTGTCGTCGGTCGCCAATGGCCCCCAGCCTTCGGCCGGGAGGTGCCCCCACCGCAGTGGCTCCCTCCTCCGCCTTGCGATGCACGCACCCCAACGCCGCCCCGCCCGCCCTCCGGGCGGACGACGGGAGTTCGAAGACCGGCCCGGGCCCTGCCCGGCGGGTCCTCCGGGTCCTGTCGGGCGGGGCCGTGGGCCGTGGGCCGTGGGGCCCGGGGCCGACGGCCCGCCGGGCGGGGCCCTCGCCGGGCCCCGCCGGGACCATCGGCCCTCGCGGCCCGGCCCGGGCCCGGGCGAGCATCGCTCGCATGAACCGCGACCACGTCCCGTCTCCCCGGCCCGTCCCGTCCCCCCGGCCTGTTCCGTCCCCTCGGCCCGTCCCGCACGACCGCCCCGTCCCGGCCGACCGTCCCGACCTTCCGGAACTGCGCGAACTCGACCGGAAGCGGTCGCTGGAGCTGCTGGCCCGGGCCGACGTCGGCCGGGTGGTCTACACCGTGGACGCCCTCCCGGCCGTCCTGCCGGTGCCGTTCCGGCTGGCCCCCGGCGGCGTGCTGCTCTCGGCCCCGGCCGGCTCCGAACTGGCCCGGGCGGTGGACGGCGCCGTGATCGCCTTCGAGGCCGACGAGGTGGACGGCCGGGACGGCTCCGGCTGGTTCGTCACCGTCCTCGGCCGCGCCCAGGTCCGCCCGGCCACCAGGGCGGCCGACCCGGGCGGCACGGTCCGCATCCGCATCCGCCCGGAACTCGTCATCGGCCGCCGCCTGGCCTGAAAGGGCCTACGGGCCCAGCAACGCCCCGGCGGTGCGCAGGAGTTCGGCGTCCGCCGCCGCGTCCGCGGTGCCGGCCAGGCCGGAGCGGAAGAGCGAGGCGCCCTCGATCAGCATCACGAACACCCGGGCGCGGGACCGCCGTTCCTCCTCCGTCAGGGCCGGGCGGCGTTCGGCGAGGAAGCAGGCGACCAGCTCCTGGTAGCGGTCGTAGAAGGCCCGGACGGCGGCGGCCACCGAGGGGTCGCGGGCGGCCAGCGCCCACAGTTCGGCGAACAGGCGGACCAGGCGCGCGTCCTGCTGCTCGGCGAGCAGTTCGCGGAGCAGGGCGTCCTCGTCGCGGCCCGGGTCGAGCAGCGGCGCGAGCCGTTCCACCGAGCGGGCGAGGACGCGCTCCAGCACGGCGGCCACCAGCTCTGCGTGGGTCGGGAAGTAGTGCTGGAGGTGCCCGAGGCGGACGCCCGCGGCGGCGGCCACCGCCCGCATGGACAGCTCGCCGCTGCCCGTGGTGACCAGCAACTCCTCCGCCGTGTCCAGCAGTTGCTCCCGCTTCTGGGCACCCTTGCCGCTCAGGCCCCGGACGCTGCTCATGCCGCCGCCTCCCCGCCGCGCGCGCCGTCGGCCGCGGTGACCGTGACGGTGACGCCGAGGGCCGCCAGGTCCTCCAGCACCCGCCCGGGGCGCGGGGTCTGCTCCGGGAAGGCCACCCCGGCGGGCGGCGGGGCGCCGTCCGTGCCGAGCGCCCGGCGCAGCGCCAGCAGGGCGCCGACGGCGGTGAGCCTGGCCTGGCCGGCCCGGTCCTCGACGGTGGCGGTGAGGGTGCGTCCGCCGGAGGTGACGTCGGTGCGCAGCAGGGCGGTGCCGCCCTCGCCGGGGGAGTAGAGCAGGGCGCGGCGGGCCGGCTCCCAGCGGTCACCGCGGCCCCAGCGGAAGAAGCCGGCGTGCCGGGCCGCGAGCAGGGCGGTGGTGGAGGAGCGCGAGCTGAAGCCGATCCGGGTGGCGGCGGTGGTGGTGCCCAGGGTGAGCGGGAGGGTGAACTGCTCGGGGGTGTCGATCCCGGCGACCAGCGTCGGGGCGTCGCCGATCCGGACGGTCCGCGGGCGGCTGAGCGGGACGACGGAGCGGCGCCGGCCGTCCTGCACCACCTCGTAGTCGAGCCCCAGGCGGTCCATGAACTCGACCGAGTCGGCGCCGGCCCGGTCCGCGAGGTCCCAGCGGATGGCGGTCTCGATCCGCTCGGCCCCGCCCAGCCGGTCCGCCAGGGCGGCGGCGACCAGGCTGGTCACCCCGCCCATCCAGGCCGAGGAGAGCAGCACCGGGGCGGTCGGGCGCAGCAGGGCGGCGAGCGTGGCGGCCCGCTGGAGCCGGGCGGTCCAGCGGGTGACGTCCACGTACGGGACGCCCGCGCGGACGGCGGCCCGCAGCACCCGGTCGTCCGGGTCGTTGACCACCCCGACCACCGCCCGTACGGCGGCGGTGAACGGCTCGGGGTCGGCGAGGTCCCAGCGGCGGGCGGTGGCGTCGTCCAGTTCGGCGGCGAGGGCGCCGCCGCGCTGCTCGGAGCGGCCGGTGAGCAGCAGCGGCCAGGAGGGGGAGGCGAGCCGGGCGAGCTCGGTGCCGACGGTGCCGTAGCCGCCGACCAGCAGGACGGGGCCGTCGGGGTTGTGACGGAGGCGGTCGGAGGGGAAGGTGGGGTGCACGGGGATGCCGCCGGAAACGGGTTCGGTGCTCATGGAGACAAATATAGGTCACACGACCTAAAATTGTCGTCATGACTGAATCCACTGTTACCGGTTCCACCGATGACCTGTGCTTCTTCGACAGCGGCCACGGCCGCCTCGCCTACCTCGACGCCGGTACGGGCGAGCCGCTGGTGCTGCTGCACGGCGGCCTGCTGGACCACCGGAGCTGGGCGGACCAGCTCCCCGCCCTGCTGCCCGCGTACCGGGTGATCGCGTTGGACACCCGCGGCCACGGCGCCTCCGACAACGCGAGCCGGCCGTTCCGGCCCGCCGACGACCTGGCGGCCCTGCTGCGCCACCTCGGCCTCGGCCCGCTGACGGTGATCGGACTGTCCATGGGCGGGACGATCGCCCTCGACCTGGCGCTCGAACACCCGGAGCTGGTCCGCGCGTTGGTGATCAGCGGCAACGGCACCAGCGAGTCCGAGTTCACCGACCCGTGGCTCGGCGAACTCGCCGCCGACCAGACCGCGGCCCTCGCCGAGGGCGACGGCGAGGGCTGGATCGACTCCTTCACCCGGCTCGCCTCAGGGCCGCACCGCCGCCTGGACGAGGTCGACCCGGAGGTGGTGCGCCGGCTCAAGGAGATGACCCGGAACACCATTTCCAAGCACACCCCCGACGACCCCCAGTACCTGGTGCCGGTCACCGACACCTGGAAGCGGCTGACCGGGATCACCGTCCCGCTGCTGGCGATCAACGGCGGCATCGACTCGGCGGACCACGTCAACCTGGCCGAACGGGTCGTCCGCACCGTCGTCGACGGCCGCGCGGTGACCGTCGAGGGCACCGGGCACTACCCGAACATGGAGCGGCCGGCGGAGTTCAACGCCCACCTGCTCGCCTTCCTGGGCGCCCTGCGGGGCTGACCGCCCCGCGGCCGCCGCGGGCTCGGCCGCCGCGCGGCGAGGGAGGCCGCGCGGTCCGAGCAGGCCTCAGGACCCGACCGGGGCCTCCCACGCCAGCCGGGTGCCGCCGCCCTCGGCCGGGTCGACGGTGAACGAGCCGCCGACCCGGTCGGCGCGCTCGGCCAGGTTGCGCAGCCCGCTGCGCCGCCCGCCCTCGGGCACGCCGACGCCGTCGTCCGTGACGGTCAGGGCCACCCGCCCAGCCAGCGCGCGCAGCGTCACCTCGACCCGGGACGCCCCGGCGTGCCGGGCGGCGTTGCTGAGCGCCTCGGCGAGGACCGCGACCACGTGCCCGGCCAGCTCCTGCGGCACGTCGGTGTCCAGCAGGCCCTCCATGCTCAGCCGGGGTGCGAAGCCGAGCGGCCCCTGGGCCTCGGTGACCACCCGGGTGGCCCGGGCGCGCAGGCCGCGGTCCGGCTCGCTGTGGGCGCGCAGGCCGAAGATGGTCGAGCGGATGATCTTGATGGTCTCGTCCAGGTCGGCCACCGCCCGGGCCACCCGGTCCGCCGCGGCCGGGCTCTCGATCAGCCGGCCCGCGCTCTGCAGCGTCATCCCGGTCGCGAACAGCCGCTGGATCGCCAGGTCGTGCAGGTCCCGGGCGATCCGGTCGCGGTCCTCCAGCAGGTTCAACTGTTCGGCGTCGCGCCGCCGTTCGGCCAGCTCCAGGGCCAGCGCGGCCTGGTCGGCGAAGCCCAGCAGCGGGCCCGTCTCCTCCGGCCCGAAGGCCGGCTGCCCCTGCGCCCGGGCCAGCAGCAGCACGCCCCGCCCGTACCCGGCACCGGTGCCCAGCGGCACCGCCACCGCCGCGCCCAGCCCGTCGAAGCGGCCCGCCGGACCGGCCGGGAAACGGGTGTCGGAGGCCAGCTCGTCACTGGTGGCCGGCGAACCGGAGGCGTACGCGGCGCCGGACAGCGTGCCGTCCACCGGCACCGTCACCCCCAGCCGCGCGGAGGGATCGGCGCCGAGCGCGACCTCCACCGTCAGCTCCTCGGCCCGCTCCTCCGGGCCGGCCAGCGCCACCGAGACGTCCGCCAGCTCGGCACCGGAGATCTCCCGGGCCCGGCGGGCGATCAGCTCGACCACCTCCAGCCGCGGCGCCCCCGACAGCAGGCTGCGGGTGATCTCGGTGCTCGCCCGCAGCCAGCGCTGGCGCAGCTGCGCCTCCTCGTACAGCCGGGCGTTGTCGATCGCCACCCCGGCCGCGACCGCCAGGGTCGAGATCACCGCCTCGTCGTCCTCGTCGAAGTCCAGCCCGCCGCGCTTGTCGGTCAGGTAGAGGTTGCCGAACACCTCGCCGTGCACCCGCACCGGCACCCCCAGGAAGGTGTGCATCGGCGGGTGGTTCGCCGGGAAGCCGGCCGAGGCCGGGTGGTCGGACAGCACCGGGCAGCGCAGCGGCCGCGGCTCGCGGATCAGCTCGCCCAGGATGCCCCGGCCCGACGGCGGCGGGCCGATCTCGGCGATCTCCTCCTCGCTCAGGCCCACCGTCAGGAACTGCGACAGGGTGTGCCCGTCCGGCCCGATCACCCCGAGCGCCCCGTACCGGGCGTCCACCAGGTCGGCGGCGGCCTCCACGATCCGGTGCAGCGCCTGCGCCAGGTCCAGCTCACGCCCGACCGCCAGTACCGCCTCCAACAGGCTGTGCACCCGGTTCTGCGTGCCGCGCGCCGCGTCGATCCGCCACTGGAGCTCCTCCAGCAGCTCGTCCAGGCGCAGCCGTGGCATCCGCGCGCCGCCACCCGCCGCGCCGCCGTCCGCTCCGCCCACCGCTGTCCTCCTCGTCGTCCTGCCCTGACCAGCCCGTCCACCGTCCGGACGGCCCCCGCCGCCCGACCCGACTCGGGTGCCGTCCGACCAGCGGGATTGCCGTGTTCAAGGTAGTGCCCCGGTGTCGGTGGCCGGGACGGCGGGGTCGGCCGTAGGCTCCGTCGGGCGGGCCTTTCGTCCCGTCGCGGAGGGTCCTGCGGCCTCTGCCGCCGGGCCGTGTGCGGGTGCCAGGGTGGGGGAGGAGCGGACGGGGCGTCAGAGCGCACCGCGGCCCGCACCGAACCGCCGAGCGTCGACAGCGTGTCGACAGTGTGGAGGAAGAGACATGACGTCAACCGTGCTGGCCGGGGTCGACGGGTCGCCGCAGAGCACCGCGGCCGTTCACTGGGCCGCCGCCGAGGCGGTGCGCCGGGGCGCCTCGCTGCGCCTGGTGCACGCCTGGCCGTGGCTGACCGACGGGGTGTCCTCCTTCGCCGAGTCGGACGACCTGCCCGAGGCCGTCCGCCGCACCCTGGCCGAGGCCGCCGAGGACGTCCGCGGCCTGCACCCGGACCTGACCGTGGAGACCGACGCCGTCCTGGACGCGCCGGTGGACGGTCTGCTGGCCGCCGCCGCGGAGGCGGAGCTGCTGGTGCTCGGCTCGCGCGGCCGCGGCGGCTTCACCGGGCTGCTGCTGGGCTCGGTCAGCATCTCGGTGGCCGGGCGCAGCACCGTGCCGCTGGTCGTGGTGCGCGAGGCCGGAACGGCGGGCGAGAGCGGCAAGGGCGAGGTGGTGGTCGGCGTCGACGCCCACACCCCGGAGCCGGAGGTGCTCGACTTCGCCTTCCGCGCGGCGGCCCTGCGCGGCGCCCGGGTCCGGGCGGTGCACGGCTGGGACCTGCCGCCGGTGTTCGGCTACGCGGGCGGCGCCGTCCCGGCCGCCGAGCTCGGCCAGCTGGAGGCGCTGGAGGCCGAGCTGCTCTCGCTCGCCCTGGCCGGACCGCGCGAGCGGTACCCGGACGTCGAGGTGGTCGAGGACGTGCAGCTCGGGGCCGCCCGCGCCCTGGTCGAGGCCTCCGCGGGCGCCGCCCTGGTGGTGGTCGGCCGGGGCCGCCGCCCGATCGAGTTCGGCCCCCGGCTCGGCCGGGTCGCGCACGCCGTCCTGCACCACGCCGAGGCTCCCGTCGCGGTCGTCCCGCACGGGTGACGGAGGCCCGTCCGGTGGATCCGCCCCCGTCCCGATCCACCGGACGGGCCTGTGCCCGCCAAGGCCCCCCCGCCCGGCCTTCGTGAGGACGGGCCCAAGGGCCCTGTCGTCCGCGCGGCCGGGCGCGCACGCTCGGAAGCAGCGGGACCTCCGGGCCCGTCCTGACCCCGCGGTTGATGCCGAAGCCCAGCGGCTGAAGGAGTGGATCGCCATGACGCTCGACCCGGCTCTCACCCAGATGCTCAGCGCGGCCGACCTGCGCCTGCTCGCCGCCGCCGGCGGCGCGGCGCCGTCGCTGCACAACAGCCAGCCCTGGCGCTTCGTGCCGACCCCGGACGGGCGCGGGATCGCCGTGTACGCCGACACCGATCGTTCCGTACCGCTGGCCGACCCGGCCGGTGCGGCCGTGCACATCGCGGTCGGCGCGGCCGTGTTCAACCTGCGGGTGGCGGCCGGGCGGCTGGACCGGGAACCGCTGGTCCGGCTGCTGCCGGACGTCGCCGAGCCCGGGCTGCTCGCCGTGCTCGACCTCTCCCGCCCGGCCGTCGCGGAGGCGCCCTTCGGTCGCGACCTCTACCCCGCCATCGCCGCCCGGCACTCCAGCCGCGAGCCCTTCACCCAGCGCGACGTGCCCGAGGCGGTGATCGGCGAGCTGATGGCCGCCGCCCGGGAGGAGGGCGTCACCCTGGCCGCGCTGGAGGAGGAGGGCGTACGGCGGGTGCAGCAGCTCACCGCCGACGCCGAGCGCCGCAACGCCGCCGACCCGGCCAGGGCCGCCGAGTCCCGTGCCTGGCTGCGGCCCGACGACGGCACCGCCGAGGACGGCATCCCGCGGTCGGCGCTCGGCCCGCAGGACCACGACGCCCGGGTGCCGATGCGCGAGTTCGGCGGCCGCCCGCCGGAGGCCCCCGAGCAGCCGCCCTCGCAGCGCTTCGAGGCGTTGCCCCAGCTGTGCACCCTCACCACCCACGGCGACGGCCCGCCGGACTGGCTGCGCACCGGGCAGGCGCTGGAGCGGGTCTGGCTGCTGGCCACGCTGCACGGCGTCCGGCTCACGGTCTGGCACCAGGCGATCGAGTGGCCGGACACCCGCTGGGCGCTGCGCGACCCGGCCGCCGGGCCGGGCCACGTCCAACTGGTCCTGCGGGCCGGGTACGGCCCGCCCGGGGCGGCCACCCCGCGCCGGGCGGTCGAGGAGACGCTCGGGGAGCGGCCTTCCTGAGCCGATGACGTAGGGCGTGTCCCGCAGACCGGAAGGATCCGCGGGACACGCCCTGACGTTTTCAGCGCGCCGGCTCAGCGCGCCCGTTCAGCGCGGCCGTTCGGCCGCCGGCAGCACCTGGGCGGCGAGCCGCAGCGGCGGGCTGTGCCGGAAGGTGAGGGTGAACTCCACCCACTGGCCGGCCCGCAGCGGCGGCGGGTCGGCGATCATCAGGTCCGCGTCCTCCGGGGTCATCCGCAGCTCGCCGCGGCCCGGCACCGGCAGCGCCGGGACCGGCTCCCAGCGGCCCGCCGCGCCCTGGTGCAGGTGCCGCTTCAGGGTGATCCGGCCGCCGAACTCCCAGCTGGCGCCGGTCAGTTCGTCCGGTATGTCGCCCGGGTTGCGGATCGTGAAGAAGGCCGCCGTGGCGGAGGCCGCGCCGGCCGTCGGCAGCAGCACCCAGCCCGGTCCGGCCTCCACCGGGCGGTCGCGGCCGGCCCCGCCGAACGCCGTCCAGCCGGTGAGCAGGACCAGGGCCAGCGCCGCCGCGCCGACCGGCGGGCCGACCGCCCCGAGACGCTGCCAGGCCTTCACCGTCGTCCTCCCCTGCGCTGTCCCTGTCCCTGTCCCTGTCCCTGGCCCCTGCGCTGTCCCCGCCCCGGTTCCCAGGTGCGCAGCCGCAGGCTGTTGCCCACCACGAGCAGTGAGCTGAGCGACATGGCGACCGCCGCCAGCATCGGGTTGAGCAGTCCGACCGCCGCCAGCGGGATCAGCACCAGGTTGTAGCCGAAGGCCCAGAGCAGGTTGGCCCGGATGGTCGCCAGGGTCTGCCGGGCCAGCCGTACGGCGTCCACCACCGCCTCGATGTCGCCGCGCACCAGGGTCAGCCCGGCCGCGCCGATCGCGGCGTCGCTGCCGGAGGCCAGCGCCACTCCGAGGTCCGCCGAGGCCAGTGCCACCGCGTCGTTGACGCCGTCGCCGACCACCGCGACCGTCCGTCCGGCGGCGCGCAGTTCGGCCACCACCTCGGCCTTGCGCTCGGGGGAGGCCGAGGAGTGCACCCGCTCGATGCCCAGCTCGGCGGCCACCGCCCGGGCGGCGCCGGGGCCGTCCCCGGTCAGCAGTACGGTCTCCAGGCCCAGCCCGCGCAGCCGGTGCAGGGCCCGCCAGCTCCCCGAGCGCACCGTGTCGCCGACCGCCAGGACGGCCGCCGGCCGCTCGTCCAGCTCGACCACGACGGCCGTGCGGCCCGCCTCCCCGGCCTGCGCCACCGCCTCGGCCAGGGCCGGCGGCAGCGCGGCGTCGTCCGGCCGCCCGACCCGGACGGCCCGGCCCTCGACCGTCCCGGTCACCCCGAGCCCGGTGGCGGCCGCGAAGCCGGTCACGGCCGGCAGTGGCCCGCAGCGCTCGCGGGCCGCCGTCGCGACGGCCCGGCCGATCGGGTGCTCGGAGCGGTGCTCGACCGCGCCGGCCAACCGGAGGGCCTCGTCCTGCGTGGGACCGTCCGCGGTGGTGACGGCGGCCAGTTCCATCCGGCCGGTGGTCAGCGTCCCGGTCTTGTCCATCACCACCGTGTCCACCCGGCGCAGGCTCTCCAACACCTCCGGGCCGCGCACCAGCACGCCCAGCTCCGCGCCCCGCCCGGTCGCCGCCAGCAGCGCCGTCGGCGTGGCCAGCCCGAGCGCGCACGGGCAGGCCACCACCAGCACCGCGACCGCCGCCGTCACCGCCGCCTGCGGGGCCGCGCCCGCGCCCAGCCAGAAGCCCAGCACGCTCGCCGCGACCGCCAGCACGCAGGGCACGAACACCCCGGCCACCGCGTCCGCCAGCCGCTGCGCCCGCGCCTTGCCGGCCTGGGCCTCCGCCACCAGCGCGGTGATCCGGGCCAGTTGGGTGTCCGCGCCGACCGCCGTGGCCCGCACCACCAGGGCGCCGCCCACGTTCACCGTCGCGCCCGCCACCCGGTCCCCGGGGCCGACCTCGACCGGCACGCTCTCCCCGGTCAGCAGGCTCAGGTCGAGCGCCGAACCCCCGTCGACCACCACCCCGTCGGTGGCCACCCGTTCGCCCGGCCGCACCACGAACTCCTGCCCGGGCAGCAGCAGTTCGATCGGCACCAGGCGCTCCTCGCCGTCCGCCCCCCGCAGGCACACCTGCTTGGCGCCCAGCTCGGCCAGCGACCGCAGCGCGGACCCGCTGCGCCGCCGCACCCGGCCCTCCAGCAGCCGCCCGGCCAGCACGAACAGCGGTACGCCGACCGCCGCCTCCAGGTACACGTGCGCGGTGCCGCCGCCGTCGGCGGTCAGCGAGAACGGCATCCGCATGTCCGGATCGCCCGCCCCGCCGAGGAACAGCGCGTACGCGGACCAGCCGAAGGAGGCCACCACACCCAGGCTGACCAGGGTGTCCATGGTCGCCGCCGCGTGCCGCAGCCCCCGCAGGGCGCGGAGGTGGAAACCGGCCGAGCCCCAGGTCACCACCGGGACGGCGAGCGCGAAGCAGACCCACTGCCAGGCGGTGAACTGCGCCGACGGCACCATCGACAGCACCAGCACCGGGACGGCCAGCAGGGCGGTGACCAGCAGCCGCCACCGCTCGTCCGGCTCCTCCGCCGCCACCCCGACCGGCGCCCCCGCGGGCAGCGGCTCGGCGGTGTAGCCCGCCCGCTCGACCGCCGCCACCAGCTCCGCGACCGGCACCCCGGCCGGGTGCAGCACCCGGGCCCGTCCGGTCGCCAGGTTCACCCCGGCCGTCACCCCGTCGATCCGGGCCAGCCGCTTCTCCACCCGGCCCACGCACGCCGCGCAGGTCATCCCGCCGACCGCCAGATCGGTGGCGACCACGGGCTCGGCGACGGCGCTCACCGCATCCCGCCCATGCCGTGCCCGTCCATCCCGGGCGACCCGCCGCCCCCGCTACCGGGCCGCAACCCGGGCGCGACCGGGCCGACCTGGCGCCCCACCCCGTAGGCCACCACGAACACCACCACCAGCAGCAGGACGAACCCCGCCAGCACACTCAACGGCCGGACTCCCGGCGACTTCGCACTCACCCCCCAGCAGTCGGACGGGCGACGCGGTTGGTTCCCGTACGTTCCGGAACCGGTTCCCGTACGTTCCCGAACCGGCGGTGCCAGGCCGCTCCGCCGGGCGGCGCCCCGGCGGGTGTCCCTTGTCAGTGGGGCGTCGTAGGTTTGCTCCGCACGCCGAACACCGGGCGTGCGGACCGAGGAACACCGAAGGGGGAACCAGCGATGAAGCGTACGGGGAAGCAGGGCTTCGCGGCGGTGGCCGGGGCGGTGGGGGCGGTGCTCGCCCTCGCCGGGACGGCGGTGGCGCAGCCGGCCGGGAGCGGGGCCGAGGCGCCCGCCGCGGTTCCCGGCCAGCCCGGGACGGGCGAGATCCTGCCGCACCCGGGGCCGGAGGGGCTGATCTGGATACCGGACTGGATCGGCGACGGCGGCGCCGTGACGGCCTCGGTGAACCCGTCGCAGCCGTTCACGTTCACGCTCGGCTGCCGGGGCGGCGGCTCGGTGGACGTGCACATCGGCGGCGCGGCGCCGGTCGACTTCACGGTCCAGTGCCCGGTCGACTCCACCGGCGTCGGTTCGGTGGAGGTCCCCGCCCGCCCGGGCCGGGACCTGCTGTTCACCGCGCACACCTCGGACCCGTCGATCCACTGGGGCATGTACGCCACCCAGGCCGACTAGACATATCGCAGGGCTACGGCCGAACGCTGCGCGGCCCGATGGCGGTGGCACCCGACACGCCGACCCGGGCCCGCAGTTCGCGGTCGGCGGTGGCGACCAGACAGGTGCGGGCGGGGTCTCGGGCCTTCTCGGCCCGGACCAGCTCCACGATCCGGTCGTCGCCGCTGCCGCTCGCCGCCACCACCCGTACTCCGGGCACGCCGTCCACCCCCCGGGCCGCGCCCTCGACGACCAGCACCACCTCCAACGGGCCGGGGTGCTCCGGCACGCCCCGCTCGGCGACGGCCACCAGCGCGTCCCGCAGCCGCTCGGCGGCGCCCCGCCGGTCGCGCCACCAGCCGTCCGGCACCGATCCGACCACGTTCGCGCCGTCCACCACCAGCAGCGGGAGCGGCCCGGCCTCGTTCTCGTCCATGGCCGCCAGCCTGCCACGCCGCCAGGGCGGGTTCCGCGGCGACCGGTCGGAGCCGCGCCGCTCGGCCGAACCGGCGACGCGGGCGGCATGTCCGGTGCCGCCTGAGCGCCGGCCCCGGGCGGCTCGGGTAGGCAACGGGCCCATGGACACACGCATCGACGAGATCGCCGAACGCATCTACCGGATCTCGACCTTCGTCCCGGAGATCGCCCCGCCCGCCGGGTTCACCTTCAACCAGTTCCTGGTCGACGCCGAGGAACCGCTGATCTTCCACACCGGGATGCGCTCGCTGTTCCCGGCGGTGTCCGAGGCGGTCGGCCGGGTGCTGCCGGTGGAGCGGCTGCGGTGGGTGACCTTCGGCCACGTCGAGGCGGACGAGTGCGGGGCGATGAACGAGTTCCTCGCCGCGGCCCCGCACGCGCGGGTCGCGCACAACACGCTCGGCTGCCTGGTCTCGCTGAACGACCTGGCCGACCGCCCGCCGGTGCCGATGGACGACGGCGAGGTGCTGGACCTCGGCGGGCGCCAGGTGCGCCGACGGGTGCGCAACATCAACACCGCGCACGTGCCGCACGGCTGGGAGGCGCGGGTGCTGTTCGAGGAGCAGACCCGCACCCTGTTCTGCGGCGACCTGTTCACCCACCTCGGCAACGGGCCCGCCGTCACCGACGCCGACCTGGTCGAATCGGCCCTGGAATCCGAGGGGCTGTTCCGCCAGACCTCCTGCCTGACGGCCGCCGCGACCGCGCTGCGCTCCCTCGCCGAGCTGCGCCCGCGCACCCTGGCGGTGATGCACGGTTCCTCCTTCCACGGCGACGGCGCGGCCGCGCTGACCGCCCTGGCGGACGGGCTGGAGGAGCGGTTCGGGCCGGAGTCGGGGTTCGTCGGGCTGCCCAGCGCACTGGCGGGCCCGCACCCGTAGCCCGGTCCGTCAGCGCTCAGTCCGTCAGCGCTCAGTCCGTCAGCGTGATCCGGATGCCGACGGTGCCGCGCTCGCCGCGCCGCAGCCGGCTGCCGAGCAGGGTGAGCACGCCGAGCAGGCCGTACTTCTGGCGCAGCAGGGTGCGGTAGGCGGCGGTGCGCTCGGGGCCGAGGAGCTCGGCGGTGGCGGGGTACTGCTCGCCGGTCGGGCGGCCCTTGACGTCGCACGGGCCGACCAGCACGTCGGCGCGGTTGCGGATCCGCTTGACCTTCCAGGAGTCCGCGACGGTCCAGACCCCGAGCGCCTCCCCGTCGCGCACCACCCACACCGGGGTCGGCACGGCGGTGCCGTCCTTCCTGTACGTGGTGACGAGCAGGTAGCTCCCGGAGGAGAGCTGGACGATCCGGGCGAGCCGGTCCGCGGCGGAGGGGTCGGGCGTGGTCATGGCCCGAATTCTAGGGGCCACGTCACCAGAACCTGGCCAGCGCGCTCTCCTTGAACGGTGCCGGCGAGACGCTGAGCTCCCCGGCGAAGGGCCGGTCGAGCACCAGGACGAGCAGCAGGCTGAACCCGATCAGGGCGGCCACCGAGCCGACGAACAGCATCCGCACCTTCAGGCTGCGGATGCCGTACAGCAGGGTCAGCGCGAGGATCACCAGCGCGCCGCCCACGATCAGGACCTGGAGCAGGACGGGCAGTTCCTCGCGGCTGGCGTTGATCCGGTCCCGGCGCTGGCCGACCGCGTCGTTGAGGCTGCTCAGGGCCTCGGTGTAGAAGGCCTGCTCGGACTGGGACTGCGGCTCGTACGCGCGCAGCGCCGTGTACATCGCGTCCATCTTCGAGGCCGTCACGGTGAAGTCGCCGTGGCCGGCCCGCATCAGCGGCCACTGCAGCTCGACGACGCCGTGCACGTAGCCGCGGACCGAGGCGTCCACGGCGGTCTGGACGTCGGGCGGGAAGGCCTTGGCGTCGCGGGCGATCTGGGAGACCGCCGTCGCCTCGGTGGAGACGATCTTCTGGGTGTCCTGGAGCTCGGTCCACAGGTTGACGATGACGAAGGCGAGGATGATCCCGTAGATCGCCCCGAACATGCCGAGCACCACGCCGACCATGTCGTTGTTCTCGCCTCCGACGAGGGCGGGGAAGCGCCGGGTGGTGACGAGGCTGGCGGTCACCGCGAGGACGACGAAGCCGCCGACCACCAGGAGGGCGAGCAGGGCGGTGGAGAAGTGGTTCAGCAGCCAGAGTTCCACGGGAACGCCCTGTCCTGTCAGCGGGGCCCGCGGGTCCGGGCGGTGCGGAGCAGGGTGCGGGCGCGGCGGGTGAGGCGGTGCCGGCCGTGGCCGCCGACGCCGGTGGCGCCGGTGGCGCCCCCGACGGCGGTCGCCCCGCCCCCGTCGTACGCCGCGGCGGACGCGGCGGACGCGGTGCGGCGGCGGGCGGAGACGCGGGCGGTGGCCCAGGCGGCGAGGGCGGTGGCGAGGACGGCGGCGGTCCAGACGGCGGGGGCGAGGCCCGAGCCGGAGCCGCTGGTCAGCGGGGGACGGGACCAGGGCGGCAACTGCTCGCCGGCCTCGGCCCCGCCAGCGGAGGCGGACGGCCCGGCGGGGGCGGGGGCGGCGGTGTCGTCGACCAGCTTGCCGACCGGCTGGACCTTCCCGGCGGCCGCGAAGCCCCAGTCGAGCAGGCTGGCGGCCTCGTCGTAGACCCTGCCCTGCGCGTCCGGGTGCATCACCGTCACCAGCAGGGTGCGGCCGTCGCGTTCGGCGGCGCCGGTGAAAGTGGCGCCCGCGTTGGTGGTGTAGCCGTTCTTGACGCCGATCAGGCCGGGGTACTTGCCGAGCAGCCGGTCGGTGTTGGCGATGTCGAAGCTGGTGCGCTGGCCGGTGAGCTTGTCCAGTCCGCCGGGGAAGCGCGCGGTGCGGGTGGCGCAGTAGGAGCGGAAGTCGGCGTTGCGCAGCCCGGCCCGGGCGAAGAGCGTGAGGTCGTAGGCGGAGGAGACCTGGCCGTCCATGTCGTAGCCGTCCGGGGAGACGACCTTGGTGTCGCGGGCCTGGAGCGCCCGGGCGCGCTCCTGCATCTCGGTGACGGTCTGCTGGATGCCGCCGTTCATGTGGGCGAGGACGTGGACGGCGTCGTTGCCGGAGCTGAGGAAGACGCCCCGCCAGAGGTCCTCGACCCGGTACGGCAGGTTCTCCTTGACGCCGACCAGGCTGCTGCCGGCGCCGAGGCTGGCGAGCTCGGTCGTGGTGACCTTGTGCTCGGTGGTGCGGTCGAACTTGGGCAGCACGGTGTCCGCGAACAGCATCTTGAGGGTGCTGGCCGGGGGCAGCGGCAGGTGGGCGTCGCGGGCGGCGAGCACCTCGCCGGTGGCCGCGTCGGCGACCAGCCAGGAGCGGCCGGTCAGGTCGGACGGCAGCGCGGGCGCCCCGGCCAGCGGCGCGACCTGGACGGCCGGGCGGCCGAGCCGCTCCCCGCCGACGGCGGGGACGGAGTCCTGGGCGAGGGAGGCCGGGGCGGTGACGGCGAGGACCAGGACGGCGCAGGCGGCGGCTCCGGCCGCGGTCACGGCGGCGGAGGGCGACTTCAGGGGTGTGCGGGTGGGGAACACACGGCGAACGTACCCGCGCCGCCGCCGGGCCGCCGGGCCTGCTGCTCCGTCCGGAGCCGGGCTGAGCCGTCCGGAGCCGTCCGGAGTCGGGCCGGGTGGTGAGGAACCGTCCGGAGCCGGGGCGGAGCCGCGCGGAAGGGACGACTTTGGTGGCGTCGGCCCGCACCGAAAGTCGGATGTCCGGCGGAGGGCCGGATTCCTAGGCTCGGGAGCATGAAGACCCTGCTCGGCTACCTCGGCTCCGTGTTGATCGTCGGCGGCGCCTCCGGCCTGCTGTCCACCTGGATCGAGGGCTTCCGGCTGTTCGGCTTCGTCCGGGTCCTGGTGCCGGCCGGCCACGAGATCGCCGGGTACTCCACCCTGGTGGTGCTGGGTGTCCTGCTGGCGCTCCCCGCCGCCCGGCACGGCTAGGGGATGCGCGGCACGGCTGGAACGCGCCCGGCACGGTCAGCGCACGCCCGGATCGTCTGAGGGCGCCCCCGCCGCGATGCCGTCTAGCAGGACGGCGAGCCCGGTACGGAAGGCCTCCCGGTGGCCGTCCTCGGGGGCGCCGCCGCCGGTGCTCTGCAGGGCGACGAGCAGGGGGAAGCGTTCCGCGAAGTCCGGTGCCAGTTCGGCGAGTCGGGCGGAGCGGGTGGCCCACCAGTCCTCGTCGGCGATCCCGGTGGCGGCGGCCGCGCCGCGCGCGTCGGCGGTGGTGGCGGCCAGGCCGCGGACGAACTGCCAGAGCGCGGCGACCGCCCCGCGCAGCCGCGCCGGCGCCAGGCCGGCCGGCCGCAGTGCGCGCAACAGCGCCTCCATCGCGGCGAGTTCGGCGGGGCCGAGGACCGGCCGGGCCTGTGAGACCTGGAGCACCCAGGGGTGGCGCAGGTAGCAGGCGTACAGGGCCTCGGCCCAGGCGGTGACGGCTTCCCGCCAGCCGTCGGCCACCGGGAGTCCGCCGGGGAATTCGGCGGGAACTCCCGAGCGGGGTTCGGTGGCGAGTTCGGCGAGCGCCCGGTCGTGCATCAGGTCGAGCAGTTCGACCTTGCCGGGCACATAGGTGTAGAGCGCCATCGCGGTGCGGCCGAGCCGTTCGCCCACGGCGCGCATCGACAGCGCGGCCATGCCCTCGGCGTCGGCCACCGCGATTCCGGCGGACACGATCGCGTCGACGCTCAGACCCGGTTTGGGGCCGCTGCGCCCGGCGCGCGGCTCCTCGGGCGCGCCCCAGAGCAGGGCGAGCGCGCGGTGGGCGTCGCCCTGCCCGGCGTAGACGGTCATCCGACATCTCCTTATGGCGTAAAGTATCGTTCGACGGCAACTCTTTATGCCGTAAGGTTACCAATCGAAGGGGTTTCGCGATGACATTGCCCGTCACCTTCGTCGAGGTCGTCGAGGTCCGCCGGACCACACCGCGCACCGCCCGGATCACCTTCGCCGCCGAGGAACTCCCCGACGCCGTCGGGACCGCCCCGGACCAGCAGCTGAAGCTCTGCTTCCCGCGCCCCGGGCAGCGCGAGCCGGTGCTGCCCGCCCGGCAGGACGACCCGATGGGCTGGTACCAGGCCTACCTGGCGATCCCGGAGGCCGAGCGCCCGCTGCTGCGCAGCTTCACCCTGCGCGGCCGGCGGCCCGGCACCCGGCTGGTCGAGATCGACTTCGTGCTGCACGGGGACTCCGGCCCGGCCGCCGCCTGGGCGGAGCGGGCCGCGCCGGGGGACCGGCTTGGGATGGTCGGCCCCTCCGCGCTGTACGCCCCGCGGGTCCCCTTCGTCGAGGCCGCCACGGAGGCCGACTGGGTGCTGCTGGCGGGCGACGAGACCGCGCTGCCGGCGCTCGCGACGCTGCTCGGGGTGCTGCCCGAGGGGGTGCGGGCGTACGTGTGGATCGAGGTCGCCGACCAGGCGGAACGCCAGGAGCTGGAGAGCCGCGCCGAGCTGGAGGTGGAGTGGCTGTACCGCGACGGCGCGGCCCCGGGCACCGTGCTGACCGAGGCGTTCCGGGACGGCGTGCTGCCGGGGGGTGAGCCCTTCGTCTGGCTGGCCGGGGAGGCGGGGGCGGTCCGGGAGGTCCGCCGGCTCCTGATCGAGGAGCAGGGGGTGCCGAAGGAGGACATCGACTTCACCGGCTACTGGCGCCACCGGCTGACCCAGGACGACGCGCCCACCGCCGAGGACCTGGCGGACGCTCAGGAGCGGCTGGCCGGCACCTGAGACCGGGCCGGGCGTCCCGCCGCGGGACGCCCGGGCGCCGTGGCGGCCGTTTCGCCGGGCGGCGGCGTGGGAAGGGAGTCCGCCGGGGCTCTCCCGTGCCGGCCGTCCGGATCCGGCAAGGGCCGATCGGCTGAAAGATGCGGATTCGACCCGATTTCCTCTCCGAATTTTACTGATTGATGGTCAACTTTACTTTCTGATGGGGATTTACCCCCTTGTCGTGATCCTCTCAGGTGCGTTGGAATGCGTCAGCTGTCCATCTGACGAGAGGATTTATATGATCGGCTGGCGGAAAACCCAGCTAGCGGCCGCCGTCACGGTGACCGCCGCGTCCATGGTCCTGAGCCTCGGGACCATCGCGACCGCGGCCCCGGCCCCCGAACCGCAGAACGCCCAGGCGGCGTCCACGGACGGGTCCCCGGTGCCGGTGATCGTCATCATGAAGGACCAGATCGCGGACGCCCCGGCCGACCACGGCCACCTCGGCGCCCGGCAGCAGAAGACCGCCGACGCACAGGCGCCGCTGCTGAACAAGGTCAAGGCCGGCGGCGGCACCGATATCAAGAGTTTCGTGGTCGGCAACGCCTTCTCGGCCACGGTCAGCCCCGCCCTGCGGGCCCAGCTCCAGGCCGACCCGGCCGTCTCCTCCGTGGTGGCGGACGCCCAGGTCCAGGTCGCCCCGCCGGCCGCCGCCAAGGCGAAGGCGGCCAAGGACACCGCCGCCGCCAAGGCGCCCAAGGTCGACGCCGCTCCGCAGGCCGTTTCGGGCAGTAACGGCCAGGGGGCGGAGGAGAACGCGACCAACACGGTCTGCCCCGCCGACCCGGCCAAGCCGCTGCTGGAGCCCGAGGGCCTCTACTCGACCCGGGCCGTCACCGGCAACGGCAAGCCCGGCGTTGAGGACCTCGCCACCGGCAAGGGCGTCAAGGTCGCCTACATCGCGGACGGCCTCGACCCGAACAACCCGGACTTCATCCGGGCCGACGGCTCGCACGCCGTGGTCGACTACCAGGACTTCGCGGGCGACGGCTGGGACGCGCCGACCGGCGCGGCCGAGGCCTTCGGCGACGCCTCGGCGGTCATCGCCCAGGGCCGCCAGGTCTACGACGTCTCCAAGTTCGTCAACTCCTCGCACCCGCTGCCGGCCGGCTGCAACATCCGCATCCGCGGCCTCGCCCCGGACGCCGACCTGGTCGCGCTGAAGGCCGGCGGCGAGATGATGTCCAACTCGTCGATCCTCCAGTCGATCGACTACGCGGTGCGGGTCGCCCACGTGGACGTGCTGAACGAGTCCTTCGGCGGCAACGTCACCCCGGACAGCGGCGCGCACGACACCATCTCGCTCTTCAACGAGCAGGCCGTCAAGGCCGGTGTCACCGTCGCGGTCTCCACCGGTGACGCCGGCCTCAGCGGCACGATCGGCACCCCGGCCACCGACCCGTCCGTGATCGCGGTCGGCGCCTCGACGGACAACCAGAACTACCAGCAGACCGGTTACGCGGCCTCCCAGTTCTCCAACAAGACCTGGAGCAACAGCCGCATCTCCGCGCTCTCCTCGGGCGGCTTCACCCAGGCCGGCCGGACCGTCGACCTGGTCGCGCCGGGCGAGTCGGACTGGGCGCTGTGCACGCCCGACACCAGCAAGTACACGGACTGCACGGGCTACAACGGGCAGCCCTCGCCGATCCAGCCGTTCGGCGGCACCAGCCAGTCGGCCCCGTTCGTCACCGGCGCAGCGGCCCTGGTCATCCAGGCCTACCGCGACACCCACGGCGGCGACTCGCCCGCCCCGGCGCTGGTGAAGAAGTTCCTCACCGGCACCGCCACCGACCTCGGCGTGCCGGCCGAGGAGCAGGGCGCCGGCCTGCTGAACGTCCGCGCCGCCGTCGAGGCCGCCCGCGGCTACGACGACGGGGACGGCACCGACGGTGCGAAGACCGTCGTGGTCAACACCGGCCAGGTCGACATCGCCGGCGCCCCCGGCTCGACCCACACCGCCGACGTGTCCGTCACCAACACCAGTGACAGCACCCAGACGGTGAGCGCCACGACCCGCGGCTTCGCCCCGCAGTCGAGCAACCGGCAGACCGTGCAGCTGGACCCGTCCTCGAAGGACACCTTCAAGTACGCGACCAACGGCGCGGACTGGGTGCAGAAGCAGGTCAAGTTCACCGTCCCGGCCGGCGCCGACCGCCTCGCGGCCTCGATCGCCTGGCAGGGCGCGCCCAACCCGGTCACCAACGGGCCGGTGGTCCGGATGACGCTGCTCGACCCCTCGGGCCGTTTCGAGACCAACACCCGTCCGCAGGGCGGCGCCACCCCGGCCAACTTCGGCCTGGTGGACGTCCCGCACCCGGTGGCCGGCGAGTGGACCGCCGTCCTCTACACCCCGGCCGGCCAGACCGGCTACAACGGCGCCGTCGAGCTCGGCACCGCCACCCAGCGCGCGGTGCCGGCCGGCGCCGTGAGCCCCGGCACCACCGACCTGAAGCCGGGCCAGACCAAGACCCTCAAGGTCCAGCTCACCACCCCGGCCACCAGCGGCGACTCCAGCGCGGCCGTCCTGGTCTCCGGCTCCAACGGCAACACCACCAGCGTCCCGGTCGTGCTGCGCAGCCTCGTCCCGGTCAACCAGGGCAAGGGCACCTTCACCGGCACCATCACCGGCGGCAACGGCCGCAGCGCCTCGCCGACGCAGAGCTTCTCGTACGCCTTCGACGTCCCGAAGGGCCAGAAGGACCTGCGGGTCGGCCTGACCGTCGGCAAGGACCCGAAGCTGCTCATGCAGGGCGCGCTGATCAGCCCGAACGGCACCCCGGTCGACATCGAGGGCAACGGGCAGTTCGACGCCCAGGGCAACCTGGCGGGCACCGGCAACGGCGTCTCGGCCACCGCCGTCAACCCGGCCGCCGGCCGCTGGCGGTTCGTCCTGAACGTGCTCGGCCCGGTCAGCGGCCAGGAGCTCGCCCAGGACTTCACCGGCACCATCGCGTTCAACCAGAACCAGGCCACCGCGGCCGGTCTGCCCAACGACGCCCGCAGCAAGCTGGCGGCCGGCAAGCCGGTCACCGTCCAGGTGAACTACACCAACAACACCGTCGCGACCCAGCGGATCGCGGCCGACGGCCGGCTGGACCGCCGGGTGGACGTGCCGCTGGTGCCGCAGGGCACCTCGGCGACCGTCACCCTGCCGCTGAGCCTCAGCTCCGCGGTGCCGTCCTTCCTGGTGCCGCCGGGCACCGACCGGCTCAAGGCCGTGGCGGCGTCCTCGACGCCGGCGCAGATCGAGCTGAGTGCCACCACGGGCTCGCCGGACCTGTTCGGCGACCTGAAGAAGGCCCAGGACGGCTCCACCGTCTCGGTCGTCACCGACAACGGCACCGCCGAGCAGCCGGTCGTCCCCGGCACCTGGAGCACCTTCGTCCAGCAGATCGGCCCGTTCGGCACCGGCGGCGCGCCGGCCGGCACCTCCACCATCACGGCCACCGCGCACACCCAGGCCTTCGACCCGGCGCTGACCTCCAGCACCGGTGACCCGTACGCCGCCTCGGTGAACGCCTCGGCCGCGGCCGCCACCCCGGTGACCGTCGCCCCCGGCGCCACCGGCACGCTCCAGGTGACGCTGACCCCGACCGGCCCGAAGGGCAGCACCGTCAAGGGCGTGCTGTACCTGGTGTCCGGCCCGACCGGCGTGGCCACCGCCAACAACGCCCTGAACACCACCGGTTCGGTGCTCGCGGCGATCCCGTACAGCTACACCGTGAACTGACGCCACGTCAGCCGACGTCAGGCCGAGGCCGTCCCGGGGTTCCGGGGCGGTCTCGGCCGCGTTCGGTCACCGGGTTTCCGGACTCGGCCGCGTTCGGCGGCCGGGGTTCCGGGGGCGGCCGACTGGGCAGGGTCGGGAGTGAACGGATGTTGTCACCGGATGTTGTCACCGGATGGGGAGTTGCGAGTTGAACGACGCGATCAAGCACGGCGAGGTCGTGGTGAACGGCGTACGGCTGCACTACGCGGAGCAGGGCGAGGGGCCGCTGGTCCTGCTGCTGCACGGCTTCCCGGAGAGCTGGTACTCCTGGCGCCACCAGTTCGCGCCGCTCGCCGAGGCCGGCTACCGGGTCGTCGCGCCGGACCAGCGCGGGTACGCCCGCAGCGAGCAGCCCGAGCGGATCGACGCCTACACCCTGCTGCACCTGGTCGGCGACGTGACGGCGCTGATCGCCGCGCTCGGTGAGGAGAAGGCCGTCGTGGTCGGGCACGACTGGGGCGCGCCGGTGGCCTGGGCCGCCGCGGCGCTGCGGCCGGACCTGGTGCGCGGGGTGGCCGGGCTGAGCGTGCCGCCGCTGCCGGCCGGGCCCGGCACCCTGTCCGCGGCCCGGGAGAACTTCGGCGAGGGCTTCTACCAGATCTACTTCCAGGAGCCGGGCCGCGCCGACGCCGAGCTGGCGGCCGACGTCAAGTCCAGCCTGCGCCGCATCCTCTGCGGCATCCAGCCCGACGGCGAGCCGCGACCGTGGATCGTCCCCGAGGGAAAGAAGCTGCTGGACACCGTCCCGGAGCCGGAGAGCCTGCCGGACTGGCTCACCGACGAGGACCTCGACGTGTTCGCCGCCGACTACGCCCGGCACGGCGAGCACGCCTTCACCGGGGGCCTCAACTGGTACCGCAACATCGACCGGAACAGCGAGCTGATGACGGCGTTCGTCGGCCAGCGGATCGACGTGCCCGCGCTGTTCGTGGTCGGCGAGCGGGACCTGGTGAACGCGATGATCGCGCCGGAGGCGGTCCAGTACCTGCTGACGCACCTGACGCCCCGGCTGCACCGGCACGTCCGGCTGCCGGACACCGGCCACTGGACGCAGCAGGAGCGCCCGGCCGAGGTCACCGAGGCGCTGCTGGACTTCCTGGCGCACCTGGACAAGTAGCCGGCGGGAGCACCGGGCGCGGCCTCGGGGGCCGCGCCCGGTGTCAGACCGGCAGGAGGCGGGCGATCAGCTCGCCGAGGCGGCGGGCGTTGCGGCAGGAGTGCATCTCCACCACGCCCGCGTAGACGAGGGCGGCGGAGTCGCCGGTCGGCCAGAGCGAGGGCTGCTCGGGGTTGAGCCAGAACACCCGGCGGGCCCGGGCGGCGATCCGGCGCAGCGCGTCCGGGTTGGGGTCGCGGTGGTTGTTCCTGGCGTCGCCGAGGACCAGCACGCAGGTGCGCGGGCCGACGGCGTCCAGGTGCCGTTCGGCGAACTCCCCGAGTGCGGAGCCGTAGTCGCTGTTGCCGTGGTAGCCCGTGACCTCGGCCTCGGCGAGGATCCGGGCGGCCAGGCGTGCCGGGTCGTCGCCGCCGCGCAGCAGGCCGGTCACCTCGGCGGTGCGGTTGACGAAGGCGAACACCCGGACCTTGCTGAACTGTTCGCCCATCGCCTGCACCAGCAGCATGGTGAAGTCGGCGAAGCCCGCCACCGAGCCGGAGACGTCGCACAGCAGCACCAGCTCCGGGCGGGCCGGGCGGCGCCGCCGGTACGCGGGGCGCAGCGGCACCCCGCCGGTGCCCAGCGAGCGGCGCAGGGTGCGGCGCAGGTCGATCTCGCCGCGGGCGGCTCGGCGGCGGCGGGCGGCCAGCCGGGTGGCCAGTTTGCGGGCCAACGGGTGGACGGTGCGGCGCAGTTCGGCGAGCTGGTCGCGGCCGGCGTAGAGGAAGTCGACCCGGTCGGCGGTGGGGGCGACGGCGCGTTCGGCGATCCGCTCGGGGCCGCGCAGCTCGGCGACCCGGCGGCGGGCCTCGCCGGCGGCCATGGCGCGGAAGTCCCGGATGCGGCGGCGGATCTCGTCGGCGAGCACCCGGTCGGAGAGGTCCCGGTCGGCGGGGCCCTGGTCGCCGGGCCGTTCGCGCAGGGCGGCGAGGACGCGGGCGAGCAGCGTCTCGGGGGCGAGCCGGCCGAGCGCCTGCTGGGCGGACCAGCCGCCGGAGCCGGGGGAGCCCCCGCTGCCGGGGGAGCCTCCGGTGCCGTACCGGCCGAAGGCCTCGATCAGCTCGCCGGCCAGCCGGGCCTGGGCGGCGCGGTCGTCGGCGGCCAGCGCGGCGGCGAGGCGCTCGCGCAGCTGCTCGCGCAGCGGGTCGGGGCGGCCGAAGCGCGGCGGCTCGGGGTCGTCGGGGACGGGCGGCGGGTCGGCCCGGACGGCCTCCGGGGTGCCGACACCGAGCGGGAAGAATAGGTCGAAGGCGGCGTCGTAGACGGTCCGTTGGGCTTCCGAGCGGAGCAGGGCGGCGGCCAGGCCGGCCCGCATCTGCTCGCGGTCGGCGAAGCCGAGGACGTCCAGGACGGCGGCGGCGTCCACCGTCTCGGCCGGGCCGATCCGCAGGCCGTGCCCGCGCAGGGCGCGGACCAGGCCGGTGAGGCGGGCGGCGGTGTCGGCCTCCCGGGGCGTCGTCATGCGAGGGTGAGCTTCTGGGCGGCCTTGCGGGCGTCGTCCTGGTGCTTGAGGATCACGCCGAGGGTGTCCCGGACGACCGTCTCGTCCAGGGTGGCGGCGCCGAGCGCCAGCAGGGTGCGGGCCCAGTCGATGGTCTCGGCGACGGACGGGGCCTTGCGCAGCTCCATCGCGCGCAGCGCGCCGACCACCCGGACCAGCGACTCGGCCAGCGTCTCGTCCAGTCCGGGCACCTTGAGCCGGACGATGCGGCGCTCCAACTCGGCCTCGGGGTAGTCGAGGTGGAGGAAGAGGCAGCGGCGGCGCAGAGCCTCGGAGAGCTCGCGGGTGGCGTTCGAGGTGAGCAGCACGAAGGGGCGGCGCTCGGCGGTGATGGTGCCCAGCTCGGGGACGGTGACCTGGAAGTCGCTGAGCACCTCCAGCAGCAGCGCCTCCACCTCGACGTCGGCCTTGTCCATCTCGTCGATCAGCAGCACGGTCGGCTCCTCGCCGCGGATCGCGGTGAGCAGCGGGCGGGCGAGCAGGAACTCCTCGCCGAAGATGTCGGTGCGGGCCTCCTGCCAGCCCTCGTCGCGGCCGGCGGTGATCCGCAGCAGCTGCTTGGCGTGGTTCCACTCGTAGAGCGCGCGGGCCTCGTCGATGCCCTCGTAGCACTGGAGCCGGACCAGCCGGGCGCGGCCGATCGCGGCCACCGCCTTGGCGAGTTCGGTCTTGCCGACCCCGGCCGGGCCCTCGACCAGCAGCGGCTTGCCGAGCCGGTCGGCGAGGAAGACGGTGGTGGCCACGGAGGTGGAGGCCAGGTAGCCGGTGGCGGCCAACTGCTCGGAGGCGTCCGCCACCGAGGTGAAGAAGCCCGTGCCGTGCCCGCCGTCGTCGCTCATCCGCCTGCCCCGTTCCGGTTCGCCGTCTCCGTGCGGCGCCACCCTACCGGCCGGTCACTTCGCTGTCTCGGGGACGGGCGCCCGGGTTCGGGGGCGGGCGTTCCGGTTCGGGGACGGGGCCGGCGCAGCGGCGTACGGCCCGGTGAGGGTGCCGTACGCCGCCGTCGTCACGACGGGCCGCGGGGGCCCCGGCGTCAGTTGACGAAGAGTGCCGGGCTGCCGGCGACGGAGCTGTCGAGCACCGGGCCGTAGGTGGCGCTGAAGTAGCCCGTCGAGAAGCACAGGCTCGGCCCGGACACCAGGGCGAACGGCTGGCCGGCGAAGCCGATGGTGTTGCCGGTGTTCGAGGTGGTGCCGTTGATCCCGGTGCTGTTCTGGTAGTTGCAGCTGATGCTGCCCAGGATGGTGTTGAGCACCACGGTGGTGCCCATCACGCCGGCCGCGCCGGGGGTGAGCTTGACCGGGTTGCCAGGGGCGTCGCTGACCGTGTTGGTGAACGGCAGGCTGGTGACCGTGACGCTCTTGACGCCGGTGACACCGATGACGTTGGAGGTGCAGGAGCCGAAGGTCTGGGTGTCGAGCCGCTCGACGGCGCTGCCCGGCGCGGCGGGGTTGGCGGTGACGGTCGCCGAGAAGGAGGAGGCGGCACACTTGACGCCGGTCGACCCGGTGGCGCTGTTGTTGAAGTTCGCGGTGGTGCCGGAGACCAGGTTGGCGGTCAGCACGTCGCCGACGGCGACGTCCGGGCCGCTCGGACTTCCGGTGGTCAGGACCGCGCCGGCGGCCTGGGCGGGGGTCACGGCCGCGCCGGTGAGGGCGAGTGCGGCCAGGGCGGCGGTGGCGAGGGTGCGGCTGATGCGCATGAGGGTACCTCTCTCCGTCCGGTGGACGGGGGTGGGGGAAACCCGGCGTGCGGGTGTGGTGGTGTGCACGACGGGGGAGGGGCGTGACGGGTGCCGGAGGCTTCGCACCGGAGACTTCGTACCGTTCCCCGGGTCGCTCTCCGGGCCGCGCTCCGGTCTTCACACCGGATGCCTCGGCCCATGCCGAGGGCGGGCGGGCCCGGCGCCACGGGCCCGTCCGTGCGGTACGGCGGTGCGGACGTACGCGAGGGTGGGCGTACGGCGGTGCGGTGGAACTGCGGTGCGGTGGTACTGCGGTGCGGCCTTGCGTACGGACGGCGGCGTGGAACACCGCGGCACCGCGCCGTTCGGTCGGGGACGTGCGGTGCCGTCGGGGCCCTCGACGACTGCCACCGTCGCGGTCCCGTCCCCGCCGTGGTCCCGTGGCCCGGGCTTTCGCCCCGGTCCGCGGAGCCCCCGGAGGTCCGGCCGGTGGGCGCCTGCTGGCCCACCGGTTGGAAACCTGTCAGTGTTGTAAACCCGGTGTTCCATCAATGTCAATACAGGACACAGGAGTTGGTGATGGATCGGAAACACCTCCGCGGAGCCGACGTGGTCCTGCTGCCGGGTGCCCGGACCGGCCGCGATCCGGCCCGCTCGATCAAGCCGGGCCCGCGCCGACTGCCCGCCGGCGTGGTCGCCGCGACCCAGCGCGATCGACTCCTGGACGGGCTGGTGCGGACCGTCGCCGAGCGCGGCTACCAGCACGCGACGATCAGCGACATCTGCCGCGCGGCGGGCGTGACCAGGCCGGTCTTCTACGAGCTGTTCAACGGCAAGGAGGACGCCTTCCTGGCCGCGCACCGGCACGGCACCGGCGTGGTGATCCGGCGGATGGCGGCGGCCTTCGCGGCCGAATCCGACTGGTGCCGGGGCATCCGGAAGGCGCTCGGCGTGATGCTGCAACTGCTGGCGGGGACACCGGCGTTCGCCACGATGGCGGTGATCGAGATCGAGGCGGTCGGTCCAGCCGGCCGCCGGGAGCGGGCCCAACTTCTGACCAGGTTCCGCTCGTTCTTCGCCGAGGTGCCCCAACTTCCGGGCGGGGTCGGGTCGAAGGAGATGGTGGATGCCGTGGTCGGCGGCGTCTACAGCGCGATCTACCGGCGGATCGACTCCGGCCGGACCGAACAACTGCTGGAGCTCCTGCCGCTGTTGAGCCTGTTCTGCCTGTCGCCCTTCCTCGGCCCGGCGGAAGCGGCCGAGCGGCTGGGGGTGCGGGACTGGCCGAAGCGGGTCGCGGATTGGTGAAGATCCTTCGTGCACCTGTATTGACCCGGCCAATACCGGGCAGTAGCTTCCCAGTTACCTACCGGCGCCGACCGGTCCGCCCCGCTGCCGAGGGGCGGACAGCCCGGTCGGGCCGGGGAACGCTGTCCGCGCCAGGACAACGTGCCAAGTGCCTGCACACCCATTCCACCCACAGGGAGCACACACATGGCCATGTCCGAGGACGCCGCCACGGCGGCCGAGACCCCGCAGACGCCGAGCGGGCCGAGAAGAGGACGGGTCCGGCTGAAGCGCAGCGCCCTGATGGCCGTACCGGCCATCGCGGCCGGTGGCGTCCTGATGGCGCTCACCGCCCAGGGCGTGCTCGCCGCCCAGTTCTCCATCTCCGGCATGCCGTTCACCATCACCGCCGACAAGCTGGACGGCGAGGGCTTCGCCCAGTTCGGCTCGCTGGACTCGATGATCCCCGACAGCCCCAACGCGGGCTCCACCGGCGGCCAGGTGCTGGTCGCGGTGTCGGCGATCAAGAAGGCCGAGATCACCAACCTGTGCCAGAGCGTCGACCTCGGCGGCATCAACCTGGTGATCCACGCGGGCGACGGTGGCACCCCCGTCACCGCCTCCGACCTCACCACCGACTCCGACATGCTGTCCGGCGACGCGGAGTTCAAGAACATCGAGATCGGCGGCGACGCCAGCACGTACACCAAGGCCGGCCCGGTCGGGAAGGGCAACCCCGGCGTGTTCGGTCAGCAGGCCGACCACGTCACGCTGACCCACCTGAACCAGCACAACTACGCGAGCACCGCCGTCGGGTTCAAACTGCCGAACCTGCGGCTGAGCTTCAGCTCCACGGGCTGCTGAGCATGGCGGAGTCCGTACCGGAGCCGGCCGGCACCGGCGAGGGTACCGCGGCACGGGCCGAGGGGGTGGCCGCCGAGGGGACGGCGGCCGCACCCGCCCAGGCCGTGGCGGCCCCCGTCGCCGAGCCCGCCGCACGCCCGGTCACACGCGACTGGCGGGGCCGGCGACCGTTCTGGGGCGGGCTGCTGGTGACACTCGGCGGCGCCGAGGTCCTGTTCACCCTGAAGGCCCCGCTGCCCGTCATCCTGCACATCGGGATGCAGGGGCTGGCCGGGTACCTGGTGCCCGCGGTGATGCTGCTGTGCGGCCTGCTGATCCTGTTCAACCCGGCGCAGCGGCTGTTCTACTCCATCCTCGCCGTGCTGGCCTCGCTGGCCAGCTGGGTCACCTCCAACCTGGGCGGCTTCGTGATCGGGATGCTGCTCGGGGTGGTCGGTGCCTGTCTCACCTTCGGGTGGCTGCCCGACCAGCCGCTGCGCCAGGGCCGGCAGCGGCGGCTGGAGCGCCGGGAGGCGCGCCGGGCAGGAGTCTGACGACGGCGGTGCCCCGGGTCCTGGTGGTAGGAGAGCACCGGGGCGCGGGGCACCCTTCCGTCCTCCCCGCCCGTTCCGGGGGGGCGTGCGCGCGATGGGGCCCGTGCGCGGTGGGGGTGCGTGCGCGCGGTGGGGGTCCGTGCGCGCTGTGGCCGAAAAGCGTCCCGGTCCGGACGTACCACCGCAAGGGGTCGTTGGTCCCGGGTCTCTCCGGGGCGATCGGCCCTTCTCGTGTCCGGCGGCCCGGCAGTTCACTGGGCGGGACATGGACAACAGCAGCAGCATGAGCACTGGCACCGCCACCGCCACCGCCACCGCCGAGTACGACCGCCTGATCGCCCGCCATCACGCGATGCGCCTGCGACGCCAACTCCTCGCCCCCTCCACCTCGGCCGGCGGCGACCTCGGGTGCAACGCGTACGGGGAGGAGGGCGGCTACGACGGCGCCGCGGACCAGCACGTCATCCGGCGCGACCTCGACCTGATCTCCCCGCTCGCGGACCTGATCGACCACCTCTACGCGGTGATGTTCAGCCACCGCCCGTACCTGCGACCGCTTTTCCCCGCCTCGATGGAGTTCCAGCAGCTCCACCTGGAACGGATCTTCCACCATCTCATCGACCACCTCGACCGGCCGGCCGAACTGGAGCAGACGCTCCGCCAACTCGGCCGCGACCACCGGAAACTGGGTGTCCGGCCGGTGCACTACGAGGCCTTCGAGGAGGCCCTGTGCGCGGCCGTCCGGCACCGGGCCGGCGAGCGCTGGACGGAGGAGCTGGAGGGCGCCTGGGTGCGGATGCTGCGTTTCGCCGTCGGCGCGATGGTGGCCGGCGCCGACTCCGCGCTCACCGAACCCCCGTACTGGCACGCCGTGGTGACCGGCCACGAGCGCCGCCGCCCCGACCTCGCCGTGCTGCGGGTGCGCACCGGCGAACCGTACCCGTACCGGGCCGGGCAGTACGGCACCGTCGAGCACCCGGCGCTGCCGCACACCTGGCGGCAGTACTCGATGGGCTGCGCCCCGCGCGCCGACAACGAGCTGGAGTTCCACGTCCGCCGCACCGCCCCCGGCGGGGTCAGCGCCGCCCTGGTCGAGCACACCGGCGTCGGCGACCGGCTGCGCCTCGGCCCGCCGCGCGGCAGCCTGCTGCCCGACGGCGACGCCCGCGACCTGCTGCTGGTCGCGGGCGGCACCGGCCTCGCCCCGATGAAGGCGATCATCGAGCAGCAGACCGCCCACCGGCCGACCGGCCGCCGGGTCCACCTGTTCGTCGGCGCCCGGGACCGCCGGGACCTCTACGACTGGCAGTCGCTGTCCGAACTCGGCCTGCACAAGCCGTGGTTGACCGTCACCCCGGTCACCGTCGGCGAACTCGCCGACGCCGTCGCGACGGCCGGGGACTGGCGCGAGCACCTGGCCTGCGTCACCGGGCCGGCCGGCATGGTCGGCTCCGTCCGCACCCGGCTGACGGCGGCGGGGCTGCCGTCGGCGCAGGTGCGGTTCGACCAGGCGCTGTTCCGGTGACGCCCGCCTGACCGGTGACGCCTGCCCGTCCGGTCGGGTCGGCTCAGCTGGTGAGGACCGCTCAGCGGAAGCAGTAGGAGTCGGAGGAGGCGTCTCCGCCCGCCAGGTGGGTCTGGTGGACGCGCAGGCCCCGGAAGTCGGCGCCGTGCGGGAAGAAGCGCTCGTCGACGCTCAGCCCGCCGGCCTCCGGGTCGGCGTCCAGCTTGACCATCCAGGGCTCGATGCCGTCCGGGTAGAACTGGTCGTCCCAGGCGCCGTAGAGCGAGTTGGTGAGGTAGACCCGCCGGCCGTCCCGGCTGATCTCCACCATCTGCGGCGCCCCGCTCAGCGGACGGCCGGGCTCGGCCGGGTGCGGAGTGCGGGCGGTGATCCCGCCGAGCCGCACCGAGCCGGCCAGCCGGGGGTGGAACGGGTCCGAGACGTCGTACTGGAACAGCTCGCCGGTGCCCCAGGCCGACACGTACAGCCAGCGGTCGTCCACCGACAGGTTGATGTCGGTGACCAGCGGCGGCACCGCGCCGAACGGCCGCAGCGCGGGCGGCAGGTCCTCGGCCGCGGCCGGCTCGGCGGGGATCTCGATCACCTTGCGCGCGGTGAACGCCGGCCCGTCCCGGTACCAGAGCCAGACCGAGGAGGACAGGTCCTCGACGTTGGTGACCACCCCGGCGAACCCCCACTCCGCCTGCGGGTCGTGCGCCGGGCGCAGCTCCAGCACCATCTGGTACTGGTCGCCGAGGTCCACCCGCTGGAGGTGGCGGCCGGAGTCCAGCTCCCAGAAGTGCAGCGCGTGGCCGTACTTGCGCCCGAGCAGGAGCTCCGGCACCACCCCGCCCTCGACCATCGACGGGGTGCCCCACTCGCTGGTGATGCCCACGTTGGTGCCCAGGTGCCACCAGACGTCGTAGGCGAAGTGCTGCGGCCCGCGCTCGGTCTCCCAGGCGCGCAGCACCTCGAAGGTGGTGTGGTCGAGCAGCGCCACCCCGCCCGGGCCGTCGTTGCCGTCGCCGCCGCCCAGGCAGGACAGGAAGACGCCGTCGGGGCCGCAGTGCAGGGTGTGCGGGCGCGAGTAGCCCGCCTTGGCGGCGAGCTCCTTCGCCTCCACCGTCTTGACCAGCCGCGGGCGGACCGGGTCGGGATAGGTGTCCATGACGTGCAGCCGGGAGGAGCGCAGCCCCGGCAGCAGCAGGTAGCGCCGCTCCGGGTTCTCGTGGCAGGCGTGGGCGAGGGCGCTGGAGCAGGCGTTCCAGCCGAAGTGGTGCAACTCGTCGCCGAGCGTGGGGAGTTCGGCGAAGTTCAGGACCTTCCCGTAGCTCGCAGAGTCCGGATCGGTGTCGACGCTCAGCAACGCGTCCGGCCGCCGCCCCGACCGGTCGAACCCGGCCACGTACGCCAGCCTCTCCGGCGGGGCGGCGATCGCCTCGGCGGCCGAACGGTAGAGCGACGGATCGGTGTGCCCGTGCTGCATGCAAACTCCCCAACTCGCCTGGTCTGTCCCGGAAGCGTTCCACAGAACCACCGGCGCACAGCAGGCGCACGAGGGGCGGGCGACTACGCTCACGGGGTGCACAACAGCATTCGCGGGGGAGCCTTCCACGCCCCGGTCGTCCAGGCGGCCACGGCGCACGTCACGGTCACCGCGCGCCCGCCCACGATCGCGGGGCTGCCGCCGGTCACCCCCGCCTTCACCGGACGTGACCAGGACCTCGCCGAACTCCGCGCCCTGCTGGCCCCGGACGGCCCGTCGACGGTGACGGTCACCGGCCTCGGCGGCATCGGCAAGACCACCCTCGCGCTCGCCGCCGGCCACGCGCTGCTCGGCGAGGGCCGCTACTCCGCCGCCCTCTTCGTCGACCTCCGCGGCTACGACGAGACCCCGGTCGAGGCCGGACAGGCCCTCGACACCCTGCTCCGGGCCCTCGGCGTCCCCGCCGAACACATCCCGCCGGAGCGGGAGAGCCGCGCCACCCTCTACCGCGCCCGACTGGAGCAGCACGGCGGCGGCGTGCTGGTCATCGCCGACAACGCCTCCGCCGCCGACCAGGTCCGCCCCCTCCAGCCACCGCCCGCCACCCGCCACCGCCTCCTGGTCACCTCCCGCGAAACCCTCCCCGGCCTCGGCGCCCGCCTCCACCGCCTCGGCGTCCTCGACGCCGAGGCGGCCGTCGCCCTCCTCGACACCGCCGTCCGGGCCGCCCGACCAGCGGACGGGCGCGTCGCCATCGACGTGGAGGGCGGCCGGCGCACCGCGAGACTCTGCGGCCACCTCCCTCTGGCACTGAGGCTCGCCGCCGCCCAACTGATCCTCGACCAGCACCTCGGGGCGGCCGAACTCGCCGACGACCTGGCCGGGGGGACGGGCCGCCTCGACCTCCTGCACGACGGCGAGACCGGCATCCGCCTCACCCTGGACCGCTCCTACCGTCGCCTCACCCCCGCGCAGGCCGAGCTCTTCCGGTTCCTCCCGGTCTGCGTCGGAAGCGACGTCTCGACCGAAGCCGGGGCGGCGCTCATCGGAAGGACGGTCCGCGAGACCCGGCCCCTGTTCGCCCAACTGGTCGGCGCCGCACTGATCGAGCAGAGCCCGTCGAAGGGCCGGTGGTACCTGCACGACCTGGTCCGGCTCTACGCGCTGGAACAGCTGGGGAAGGACCCGGAGCTGGGGGCGCGCGGGCTGAGCCGGTTGACGGAGTACTACGTGACGACCGCCCACGCCGCCAACCGGCGGGCCGCGTCATCGCCCGGGCGCTCGGACGCCGGCCCATTCCCGGAACGGGCCGCCGCACTGGCCTGGCTGGACCGCGAGCGCGCCAACATGGTGGCCATGATCCTGGGGCTGGCGGAGGTCGGAATCCACCGAGGGGTCGCGCGCCTCTCGCCCGTGGTGGTGCCGGGGCTGATCCACGGCGGCAGGGCCGATCTGGCGATCGCCGTCACGGAGGCGGCACTGAGGGCGGCCGACTCCATGGGGACCAGCGACGTCGAAGCGGAGGTCTGGAACAACCACGGGATCTCGCTCGGCCTCGCGAGCCGTTGCGAGGAGGCGGTGGAAGCCCATCGACGTGCCCTCGCCGTCGCGCGCAGCCGTCGTGACCGGGAGGGTGAGACGATCGCGCTGCTCAACCTCGGCGAGCGGCTGAGGGTCATGGGCCGCCTCGATGAAGCACTCGAGTTCCTCGAACGCGCCTGTGTGCTCTGCGAGGAGTGCGACGACCGGTTCTGCCAGGCCATGGCCTGGGAGAGCACGGGATCGGCTCTCCGGGCACTGGACCGGAACGAGGAGGCGGCCCGGGCGCAGGGGCAGGCCCGCGGGATCTTCCGGGCCCTCGGGGTGGAGCGGGCGGACGCCAGGTGGCTGCGGGCCCCCGACACCACCCGGGCCGCCGCAGTGTGGATCCACACATGACGGCCCACCGCCGAGCGGCCCGCGGCTACCGGCCGGTATGGTCGGGGAAGGAACAGGCGGCCACCTGCCGGTACAGGCAGACAGAGCAGAGGACGGGTGCGGCAAGCAGATGGAGTTCCGTGAAGACATCCTGGGTGCCCCCTACGAGGCCGCCGAGCTGACGCTGCGGCCGGACGACGAGGGACCGGTGTGCGCGACCCTCGTCCGGCGGCCGCTGCCCGGGGCGGAGCGCGCCGTGCTCTACATCCACGGGTACAACGACTACTTCTTCCAGACCAACCTCGCCGACCACTACGCCGCGCTCGGCTTCTCCTTCTACGCCCTCGACCTGCGCAAGTACGGCCGCTCCCTGCGCCCGCACCAGTCGCCGAACTTCGTCCGCGACCTTGCCGAGTACGACGAGGAGATCGACGAGGCGGTCCGGATCATCCGCGAGGTGGACGGGCACCGGCAGCTGCTGCTGAACGGGCACTCCACCGGCGGGCTGATCGGCGCGCTGTGGGCCGCCCGGCGCGCCGGGCGCGGCCTGGTGGACGGGCTGTTCCTCAACTCGCCGTTCCTGTCGATGCCGGCCGGGCCCGCCGTCCGCACCCTCGGCGGCCCCGCCGTCACGGCGCTCGGGCGGCTGGCGCCGACCCGCGTCCTGCCGTCCGCGCTCAACCCGCACTACACCCACAGCCTGCACAAGGACCACCAGGGCGAGTGGGACTTCGACCTCACCCTCAAGCGCCCCGAGAGCTTCCCGCTGTACGCGGGCTGGCTGTCCGCGATCCACCAGGGCCACCGGCGGCTGCACCGGGGACTGGGCATCGACGTGCCGGTGCTGCTGATGGCCTCGACCCGCTCCATCTCCACCACCAAGTGGCACAGCGCGCTGCACCACGCCGACGCCGTGCTGCGCGCCGACGACATCGCCGCGCAGGGGCCGCGGCTGGGCCGGCACGTCACCATCGTGCGGATCAAGGGCGGCATGCACGACCTGGTGCTCTCCGGGGAGGCCGCGCGCACCGAGGTGTTCGCCGAGCTGGACCACTGGCTCGCCGCGTACCTCGACGTCGAGCCCGTCGGAGAGCACGCGTGACCTCCGAGCACGATTCGCGGGACAAGCGGGACAAGCGGGACAAGCGGGACGAGCCGGTGCCGGTCGGGCGGCGGACCGACCTGGGCTTCGCCAAGCTCATGCCCGACCTCGACCGGGACGGCGGCTGGCTGCTCACCCTGGACGGCACCCCGCAGTCCTACGTCGACCTCGCCGACCCGACCCACCTGGAGTTCGAGTACACCCGGCGCCTCGGCCACCTCGCCGACGCCCTCGCCCCCGCCGGGCAGCCACTGGACGCGCTGCACCTCGGCGGCGGCGCGCTCACCCTGCCCCGCTACCTGGCCGCCACCCGGCCCGGCTCGCGGCAGCGGGTGGTGGAGGTCGACGGGCCGCTGCTGGAACTGGTCGCCGAACACCTGCCCTGGCAGGGCCCCGGCGCGGACATCACCGCGACCGTCGGCGACGCCCGGGCAGCCCTCGCCGAGGCCCCGGCCGGCTCGCAGGACCTGGTGATCGCCGACGTCTTCCACGGCTCGCGCACCCCGGCCCACCTCACCTCGGTGGAGTTCCTGCGCCTGGCGGCCGCCGCGCTGCGCCCCGGCGGCTGCTATGCGGCGAACCTGGCGGACGGCCCGCCACTGGCCTTCGCCAAGGCGCAGGCGGCGACGGTGCGCGCGGTGTTCCCGTACGTCTGCCTGGTGGCGGAGGCACCGGTGCTGCGCGGCCGCCGGTACGGCAACATCCTGCTGGCCGGCTCGACCGCGCCGCTGCCGGTGGCCGACCTGACCCGGCTGCTCGCGGGCGACATCTTCCCGGCCCGGCTCACCGACGGGGACGACCTGGCCGCCCTGGTCGGCCGGACCGCCCCGGTCACCGACGCCGAGGCCACCGACTCCCCGCCCCCGCCGGACGGCGCCTTCAGCATCGGCTGAGCCTCGGCCCCCTCGCGGCCCCTGGCGCGGAAATCCGCTGGTCCGTCCCCGTCCCCGCCGGTAGCCTGCGGGGACGATCAAGGGAGGTGAGCCGGTGCGACCGCTGCTCCTGCTGGACGTCGACGGACCGCTCAACCCGTGCGCGGCGAAGCCCTACCGGCGGCCCGAGGGCTACCGGACCCACCGGCTGACGACACCACGCTGGGAAGCGGCCGAGCGCCGCCGACTCACCGCCTGGGGCCTTCCCCACAAGGCCCCGAAGCCCCTGCGGGTCTGGCTCAACCCGGCCCACGGCCCGGCCCTCGCCGCGCTGCCCTTCGACCTGGCATGGGCGACGACGTGGCAGGAGGAGGCCAACACCTTCATCGCCCCCCTGCTCGGGCTGCCCGCCCTGCCGTACATCCCCTGGTCCGAGCCACGGCCCGAGCCGGACGACGGCGTGTTCTGGAAGACCCCACAGATCGTCACCTGGGCGCAGGGCCGCCCGTTCGCCTGGGTCGACGACCTGATCACGGACGCCGACCGCACCTGGGTCGAAGCCCACCACCCGGCCCCGGCACTCCTCCACCACATCGACCCGAAAGCCGGCCTGACGGCGGAGGACTTCGCCCTCCTGGCGGACTGGTCGAACGGGCTGGGCTGACCGCCGGCCCCGCTATGTCCTCCTGGCGCAGAACGGGGACAGGGGCAGCGGCAGGGGGCGGTCAGGGGCGGTCGAGCAGCAGCTCCACCCTGTCGAGTGCGGCCTGGGTGGACTCGATCAACTCGCCGTCCCCCTTGGCGATCCGCAGCCGCAGCGCCTCCTGCAGATGGGTCCGGGCCTGCGCGAGGTCACCGCGTTCCATCAGCTGTTTGCCGGTGTGCTGGAGTGCGAAGTCGAGGAGTTCCGGGTGCCGGGTTCGCGCGGGTGCCCGAGCACGTGGCCCTCCGTCGTTCGGTTCTCCACCCCGTGGGGTGAGAAGTGCCCACGCGGGAGAACGAGTTCGCGCGCTCCAGGTCGCCTGGAAGGCCCGGTCGATGGTTGCCGTCGTAGAGCTCCACGGGTCGGTGAGTCGGCGCGTCGGCGGGAGGGGAGGTGCGGACGGGGTGTCAGAATCGGCGGGTTCATGCCCATGACGGGAACACGGCGGGAACGCGACGGAATGAGTCGGACCGCGACGGGACCACGTCCGAAGGAGCGAGCGATGAGTGGCGGCGGGGAGCGGCCGGAGCTGGGGCAGGTACCGGAGACGGCGCTGTGGACGCTGTGGCACCGGGCGGTGGAGGCGCGGCGGCCGGACACCGTGCTGCCGGACCCGAAGGCGGTCGAGCTGGTGGAGCGGATCGACTACCCGTTCGCGGCGCGGTTCGGGGAGAGCGCTCTGGTGAGCCAGCTCCAGGCCTTGCGGGCCGCCTGCTTCGACCGCGAGGTGGCGGACTTCCTGACCCGCTGCCCGCGCGGCACCGTGGTCGGGCTCGGGGACGGCCTGGAGACCCAGGCCTGGCGGGTCGACAACGGGCGGGCGAGCTGGCTGTCGGTGGACCTGCCGGAGACGGTCGCGCTGCGGCGGCGGCTGCTGCCGCCGGACGAGCGGCACCGGATCGTCGCCCACTCGGCCACCGACCCGGGCTGGATGGACGAGGTGGACCCGTCGAACGGGGTGCTGATCAGCACCGAGGGCCTGCTGATGTACCTGCGGCCGCTGGAGGTCCGCGCGCTGATCGCGGCCTGCGCCGAGCGCTTCCCGGGCGGTGCGATGGTGCTGGACGCGGTGCCGCGCTGGTTCAGCCGGCGGGCCGTCGAGGGCAAGCTGCGGGACCGGTACTACCAGGCGCCGCCGATGCCGTTCGGGATGGACGCGGACGAGCGCGGCGAGCTGGCCACCGCGCACCCGGGGGTCACCGACGTGCGCGAGGTGTACCCGGAGGGCGGGCGGTGGCCGGTGAGCGCCCTGCTGCCGTTCGCGCGCCGGATCAAGCAGCGCCCGTCCGTGGTCGCACTGCTTTTTGCCGAATCTTGAAGAAACGGTGGTCGAGCTGGAACCATGGCGCGGGGGCGTACGTCGTAACCACGGGTGATCGGCCGGGGGGACAGGCCGCCCGGCACGTTAGGCTCGTTTCCGGGGGAGCGGCCTGGGTGCCGCCATCGGACGAACTGCCGGGACGGGCACGCGGCTCCAGGGGGAGCGCGGCCGGTCCCGTCCTGCCACGGAGGGACTGGCCTTGCACATCGACGCCTGGATCGAGGGGATTCCGCCGACAGCGGTGTACGCCGTGGTCGGTCTGATCATCGGGCTGGAGTCGCTGGGCATTCCGCTGCCCGGCGAGATCGCCCTGGTCACGGCGTCCCTGATGGCGGTCAAGGGTGTGGTGAGCCCGTGGGGCGTCGCCATCTGCGCGATCGCCGGCGCGATCATCGGCGACTCGATCGGCTACTCGATCGGGCGCAAGGGAGGCAAGCCGCTCTTCGAGAAGCTGGGACGCAAGTTCCCCAAGCACTTCGGGCCCTCCCACCTGGCCACCGCCGAGCGCTCCTTCCAGAAGTGGGGCATGTGGGCGGTCTTCTTCGGCCGGTTCATCGCCCTGCTGCGCATCTTCGCCGGTCCGCTCGCGGGCGCGCTGAAGATGCCGTACTGGAAGTTCCTGATCGCCAACGTGCTGGGCGGCGTGGTCTGGGCCGGCGGCACGACGCTGCTGGTCTACAAGGTCGGCAAGAGCATCGAGCCCTGGCTGGCCCGGTTCTCCTGGGCGGGCCTGGGGGCGGCCCTGGTGATCGGCCTGCTCTCGGCCTGGATCATGAAGCGCCGCGCCGCCAAGACGCACGCCAAGATCGAGGCGGAGGAGGCCGCCAAGGCCGCCGCCGCGACCAAGGAGCCGGTCGCCGACTGACCTCCCGTACGGCCGGTCGTGCGACCGGCCGTCCACAACCACCGTCGTGGTGCCCTCGGGCCCTCGGAGTAGCATCGGCCGGGTAGCTGCCGATCTTGCACTCTGGAGGGCCCGATGTCTTCGCAGCCGACCTGGGACGCCGTGGACGCCTACTTCTCCGAGCAGCTGGTCGGGCACGACCCGGTGCTGGAGGGCGCCACCGCCGCCGCCGACGCGGCCGGACTGCCGAAGATCGCGGTCGCCCCCAACCAGGGCAAGCTGCTCCACCTGCTGGCACTGACCCAGGGTGCGAAGCGGATCCTGGAGGTCGGCACGCTCGGCGGCTACAGCGCGATCTGGCTGGCCCGGGCGCTGCCCGCGGACGGCACCCTGCTCACCCTGGAGCTGGACCCCCGGCACGCCGAGGTCGCCCGGGGCAACCTGGCGGCCGCCGGGCTGGCCGGGGTCGCCGAGGTACGGGTCGGCCGGGCCGCCGACTCGCTGGCCGAGCTGGTCGAGCAGGGCGTGGAGCCCTTCGACCTGGTCTTCATCGACGCCGACAAGCCGAGCAACCCGGAGTACTTCCGCCGGGCGCTCCAGCTGACCAGGCCCGGCTCGCTGATCATCGTCGACAACGTGGTGCGCGGCGGCGCGGTCGCCGACGCGGACAGCACCGACCCGGCGGTGGTCGGCACCCGGGCGCTGCACGAGCTGATCGCGGCCGAGCCGACGGTCACCGCGACCTCGGTGCAGACGGTCGGCAGCAAGGGCTACGACGGCTTCACCCTGGCCCGCGTCCGGGGCTGACCTACGGAGCGCGCCGCGAATCACGCGCCGCGACCAAGCGGCGGCGGCGGCGCGACGGAACACGAACGCGACAGAACACGGGCGTCGCGACGGAACACGAAGGAAACGGAGACATCGTGCGGATCGGACTGCTGGGAACCGGCCCCTGGGCGGAACGGGTGCACGCGCCCGTCCTGGCCGAGCACCCCGGGCTGGAGTTCACCGGCGTCTGGGGCCGCCGACCGGAGGCGGCCGAGGCGCTGGGCGCCGCGCACGGCGTGCCCGGGTACGCGGACCTGGACCGGCTGCTGGCCGAGGTGGACGCGGTCTCCATCGCGCTGCCCCCGACCGTCCAGGCGGGCCTCGCCGTGCGGGCCGCCGAGGCGGGCTGCCACCTGCTGCTGGACAAGCCGGTCGCGCTGACGGTGCCGGACGCCGAGGCCGTGGCCGAGGCGGTGCGCGAGCACAAGGTCGCCTCGGTGGTCTTCTTCACCGTGCGCTTCGGCGGCGAGCAGATCCCGTGGATCGAGCGGCAGGCGGAGCTCGGCGGCTGGTTCACCGGCCGTTCGGACTGGCTCGGCTCGGTGTTCGCGCCCGGCAGCACCAGCCCGTACGCGGCCTCGCCGTGGCGGGTCGAGAAGGGCGCGCTGTGGGACGTCGGTCCGCACGCGCTGTCCGTCCTGCTGCCGGTCCTGGGCGACGCGACGCACGTGACGGCGGCGGCCGGCCCGCTGGACACCGTCCACCTGGTGGTACGGCACGCCGGCGGCGCCTCCAGCACGCTCGCGCTCAGTCTGACCGCGCCGCTCGCGGCCGGCGGGACGGGCATGGAGCTGCGCGGCGAGCACGGCGTGGTGCAGCTGCCCCCGCGCGGCGAGGGACCGGCCGCGGCGCTGCACCGGGCGCTGGACGCCCTGCGGGCCTCGGCGGCCTCCGGCGAGCCGCACCCGTGCGGGGCGGACTTCGGCCTGCGGGTGGTGGAGATCCTGGTCGGCGCCGAGCGTTCGCTGGCGACCGGCGCCACGGTGGCCGTCTGAGGCCTGCTGTCGGGCAGGGCCCTGACAGTCCCTGACAGTAGGGAAGGACGCCGGGCGGGGCACCCACGTGCCCCGCCCGGCGTCGTCCGTCAGATGCCGAACGGCGCGGCGTACCGGACGGTGCCCGCGGGCAGCGGGTGGCCGGCGTCCAGGGCGAGGGCCATCAGCGCCTCGTCCGGGACCTCGATGCTCAGGCCGATGCCGTGGGCGGAGGCGCGGGTGAAGCCGAACCGCGGGTAGTAGTCCGGTTGCCCCAGGACGACGACGTGGCGCTCGCCCAGGTCCCGTGCCGCGTCCAGTGCTGCGCGGACGGCGGCGGAGCCGGCGCCGGTGCGCTGGTACGCGGGGAGCACGGCGCACGGGGCCAGGCACAGGGCCGGGACGTCGCCGATGTGGCAGCGGGTCAGCAGGGCGTGGCCGACGGCGGTGCCGTGCTCACCAGTGCCCTGCTCACCAGTGCCCTGCTCGTCGGTGCCGTGCTCGGTGGTGGCGACGAGGGACAGGCCCTCGATCCAGGAGGCGTCGGCGCGCAGCGCGTCGACGAGGTCGGCCTCGGCGGGAGTCCCGAAGGCGGCGAGGTTGATGTCGCGGATGGTCGGGATGTCGGTGCCGGTCTCGGCACGCGTGATCCAGTTGCGCATGGTGGACGGAGATCCGTTCCTGAGGAGTGTTCGTGCGGGCCCCGCGGGCTCACGCCCCCGGCGAGGCGGGACAGGAGGAGGTCAGGCCGCGGCCCGGGACGTGAGGGAGACCCGGACGCTGCGCATGGCGGCCTTGAGCGCGGTCATCAACCCCACCTCCCTCTTCCTCCTCTGCTCCTGCGTACTCCTGAACGGCACGTACTGCGGACGAGTGTACCCGGTCCGTCCGGTCCGTCCGCTCAGGCGGGCGGCAGCGGCGGCAGCGGTGTCCCCGGAGGCGGGGTCGAGGACGGGCGGCGGTCGGTGGGGCGGCTCGGCGGGATGACAGGGGCGCGGAAGTCGCGCGGGCCGGTCCACAGCGCCGGGACGGCGTCGCTGCGCCGGGCCAGTTCGTACGCCAGCGCCTCGTAGTTGACCCGCCAGCCGTGGAAGTGCGCCCAGGCGTCCTCGACCGGGCGCTCGCGCGGGAACCCGGCCGCGGTGATCATCGCGACGGCGCCCAGGTACTCGGCGTAGGTCAGCCGGATCGGGATGTCCGGGTCCGGGTCCGCTTCGAAGTCGATCCGCAGCGAGCGGCCGATGTCGCGCAGCGCGGTGAAGCCGGCCCGGATCACCAGCCGGGCCTCGGGCGGGGCCGAGCGCGGGCAGAGCGCCAGGTGCAGGGCGGCGGCGTCCATCACGGCGATCAGTCCGACCACCCAGCTGCGGTGGGGCTGCGGGGAGCGGAAGGAGAGCAGCACCGGGTAGTTGGAGTGGCTCTCGCCGATGTCGGCGGCCAGCCGCTCCCAGTCCCGGTAGAGCTGGGGGAGCGCCGTCTCGGTGTCCACCAGGGACTGGCGGGCCAGCAGCTCGGGGCCCCAGGCGGGCTCGCCGGCCCGGGACTGCAGCAGGGTCACCTCGGTCTCGCGGCGCTGGTAGGCGGCGTAGAGGGTCGGCAGGTAGGCGATCTGGAGGGCGATGACCAGCGGGCCGCTGGCGGCGGCCAGGAAGTCGATCGCGGAGAGGTGGAGCCGCTCGCCGCTCGCGAAGCCAAGGGTGAACAGGCTGGACCCGGCCTCGCGCACGGACACCGACCAGCTCAGCTCGGAGGTGCCGTGCAGCAACAGGGTGTAGGCGGTCAGCATGCAGCTGAGCCAGACGCCGAGCATGCCGAGGAGCACCAGCGGCGCCAGCCAGGTGAGCGCCCGGTCCTGCGCGAGGTAGCCGCGGTTCGGCCCGGCGGACAGCCGCAGCAGCGTGCGCAGCACCCGCCAGAGCCGCATCACCAGCGCCGAGTAGAGGCCGCGCGGAACGACCAGCGTGCGCAGGATGCTGCCGATGATCAGCAGGAGCAGCAGCGTGCCGAGCGCGGTCTGGATCATCCTCATGGCGCCATTCTGGCGGCACGTCGGGGCTGGCGCGGACCGGGTTCGGCGCGGGCGGGCGTCCGCAGGCTGTTCGTCCACGGTCCGCGGCCCGCCCGCCGGACGCTCACGTCCCACCCGTTGAGCGCAGTATGACCATGATCACACCAAAGCCAGGCATACGTACTGATGTTCTCATCACGTCTATGTGTACGGAGGGTCAGCCCACGAGCGAATCGGAGACCGGACTGTGCGTGCTCAGCAAGACGGCGGGGCCGAAGACGTGGCCGAAGACGGGGCCGGGGAGACGGCCGAGGGCGTGGCCGAGGAGACCGCCGAGAAGACCGCCGGCGAGACCGCCGAGAAGACCGCCGGCGAGACCGCCGAGAAGACCGCCGGCGAGACCGCCGAGAAGACCGCCGGCGAGACCGCCGAGAAGGAGACGCCCGGGCGCCGACGCCGACGTTTCCTGCCGCGCCCGCGCCCCCGGCCGTTACGCGGGTCGCGTCCGTTCCGGGGCCGGCGCCCGTCCCTGCGGATCGACTACCCGCGCCGCGGACGGCGCGGCGTCCGCCGCTGGCTCCCGTCCTGGCGGCAACTGCTGCTGGTGGCCGGGACGGGCGCGGCCGGGCTGAGCGGCTGGCTGCTCTGGTTCTACGCGCACACCGCCGTCCCGGAGGACCTGAACTCCTTCGCCACCCAGCAGAACAACGTCTACTACTGGGCGGACGGCAGCGAGATGGCGCGGATCGGTCCGACCAACCGGCAGGAGGTGCCGCTCGGCCAGGTGCCGGAGCCGGTGCAGTGGGCGGTGCTGGCCGCCGAGAACGAGACCTTCTACGACGACCCGGGCATCTCCGTCACCGGCATCGGGCGCGCCGTCGTCCAGATGGTCACCGGCGGTGAGACCCAGGGCGGCTCCACCATCACCCAGCAGTACGTCAAGAACATCTACCTGAACCAGCGCCAGGACATGTCCCGCAAACTCAGCGAGATCGTCATCGCGATCAAGCTGGACGACCGGATGAGCAAGCAGGACATCCTGGCCGGCTACCTCAACACCAGCTGGTTCGGGCGCGGCAGTTACGGCATCGAGCGCGCCGCGGCGGCGTACTACGGCAAGGACGTCTCCCAGCTCGACCCGAGCGAAGGCGCCTTCCTGGCAGCGCTGTTGAAGGGCGCCGGGCAGTACGACCCGGCGGTCAGCGCGGAGAACCGGGAGCGGGCCGAGGAGCGCTGGTCGTGGATCCTGGACCGGATGGTGGAGGTCGGCAAGCTGTCCGCCGCCGAGCGCGCCAAGTACACCGTGTTCCCCGAGCCCAGGCCGCAGCCGAAGTCGGCGGGGCTGAGCGGCCAGACCGGGTACCTGGTGGACATGGCCCGCGCCTACGTGGAGAGCCACAGCGACATCACCCCGGCCCAGTTCGACCTCGGCGGCCACCAGATCCGCACCACCTTCGAGAAGCCGAGGGTCGACGCCCTGGCCGCCGCCGTACGGGAGGGCACCGCGGGGATCGACCCGGACAACCGGGAGGCCGACAAGCTCCTGAAGGTCGGCGCGGCCTCGGTGGCCCCGGACGGCCGGATCGTCGCGCTCTACGGCGGCACCGACTACCTCAAGCAGGGCTTCAACAACGCCAACACCACCACGGTGCCGATCGGTTCGGCCTTCACACCGGTGGTGTACGCCGCCGGGCTCGGCCAGGGAGTGCAGCGTCACCGGGGCGGCGACCGCACCCCGGTGACGCCCGCCACCCCCTACAACGGCGACGACGGGGTGAACGTGATGACCCCGGAAGGGCCGTACTGGGGACGGGACGGGAAGATCGTCAAGACCGCCAACGACGGCAGGCGGAACTGGGGCACGGTCACCCTGCGGAACGCGGTCGAACAGTCCGTCAACGGGCCGCTGATGCAGCTCGGCATGGACGTCGGCCTGGACCGGGTGCAGAAGACCGCCACCGACCTCGGCCTGCTCCCCAACAGCCTGGGCGAACTCGTCCCCGCCCTCGGCGTCGGCAACTCCACCCCCAGCGCCGTCCGCACCGCCGACGCGTACGCCGCCTTCGCGGCCGGCGGCAGCCACACCGACCCGTACTCCGTCCTCAGGATCTCCCGCAACGGCGCCCAGCTCCCCCTGCGCCTGCCCGCCGCCACCCAGGCACTGACCCCGTCGGTCGCGGCCGAGGTGGACGCGGCACTCAAGGGCTCCGTCCGCGACGGAGCCGCCAAGCCGGCAGCGGAGGCCGGCCCCGGCCTGGCCGCCAAACCCGGCACCACCGCGGACCGTACGGCAGGGTGGTTCGTCGGCTACAACGGGCAGCTGTCGACGGCGGTCACCATCTTCCGCGCGGACCTGAAGGACATGAAGCTGCTCTCCCTCGAAGGCCTCGGCGGCGCCACCCCGGACACCTCCGACGCCGCCCTCCCGACCCGCATCTGGAGCACCTACATGAAGACGGCGGCACAGTAGGCCGGTCGGCTGCCGGGCCCGAGACCCTCACGGGCCCGGCAGCCACGCCTTGCCGTTTCGTCGTTCGCGTGAGAGGTAGGGCGCCCCGGTCCGGGGAGGGCTGGTGAATGCCGGTCGGGCCGTGTCCGTACTAGGGCCTGTGTGATGTTGTGATCAGTTGGGTGGTCGCACGAGGTCGTCTATCCAGATCATTGAGGCGCGGAGGTGGAGGCCTGCGAGGTAGCTCTCGGGCTTCTTGTCGAACCGGGTGGCGATGCCCCGCCAGGCCTTCAGCCTGTTGATCAGGCGCTCGACGGTGTTCCGCTCCTTGTAGAGGTCGGTGTCGTGGTCGACGGGTCGGCCGCCCCTGCCGCCCTTCCGTTTCCGGCTGGCGGCCTGGTCCTTCTTCTCCGGGATGACGGCCTTGATGCCGCGTTTACGCAGGTAGGCGCGGTTGGCGCGGGACGAGTAGGCCTTGTCCGCGGCGACCGCGCCGGGCCGGGTACGGGGCCGGCCGACGGGCAGGCGCACGCGCACCTTGTCGAGCACGGGGACGAACTGCGGGCTGTCTCCGGCCTGCCCGGCGGTCAGGACGAGTGCCAGCGGACGGCACCGGCGGTCGGAGGCGAGATGGACCTTGCTGGTCAGCCCGCCCCGTGACCTGCCGAGCTTGGCCTGCTTCAAACGGAGTTCGCGTCGCCGTCGGATGCGTCTGCGCTCGTCCTGTCCGTTCTGTTCCGGTGGCCCGCCCCCTTTTGCCGGGCCGTCTC
>NZ_JBHJSJ010000005.1:0-67004 GCF_042268845.1 Kitasatospora sp. NPDC056273
GATCGACTGCGATCTCGCCGGCCTGGTCCAGCGGTTGCAGGTCGCGGCGCATGCGGGCGGTGTCGGCGATGACGAAGGCGTCCTTGGCGTCCGTCTTCCCGTTGCCCCGGTAGGCGGCCGAGGCGTGGTGCACGGTCCGGCCGGGGATGTAGAGCAGCTTCTGCGAGTGGTTGACCAGGAGCGCGATCCACAGCGCGGCGCCGCCCGCGTTCAGGTCCACCGCCCACGTCACCGGGTTGCCGTCGGCCAGCTCCAGGACGTCGCTGAGCAGTTCCAGCAGTTCGGCCTCGTTGTTCGGCACCCGGCGGGAGAGCACCGTCTTCCCGTCCGTGTCGATCGCCGTGCAGTGGTGCTCGGCCTTGCCCGCATCCGTCCCGGCCCACAGTTCGGGCATCCAATCCTCCTCGCTCGACGTGCCTGTTCACAGTCCCAGCAGACGACCTCGCCGACATGTCCATACGAGCGATCTTGTTCCGCGCATCCCAATCAGCGGCCGAGTCGTCGCGGGATGCCGGGCGGCCAATCTCCCTCAGCCACGGACGCGGCAATGACATGACAGCCACACCCGGCATCCCTGGGTGCCCTGATCTTACGAATGACCAGAACGATCCCACGAAGAAAGGTATGGATGTCATGGCTCAGCAGATGGAACCGACGACCGGGCAGAAGGACACGGCCGAGGGCGGTCGCGCTCCCGAGTCGGCGCAGGAACAGCTCCTGTGCGGCCTCTTCGCCGAGGTCCTCGGGCTGCCGTCGGTGGGAGTCGATGACAACTTCTTCGCCCTGGGCGGCCATTCGGTCATCGCGACCCGGCTGATCAGCCGCATCCGCAGCACGCTCGGCGCGGAGCTCGGCATCCGGGACCTGTTCCGGAACCCGACCGTGGCCCGGGTGGCGGAGAAGCTGAAGGAGGGGCGTCCGGCGCGGCCGGCGTTGGTGGCGGGGGAGCGGCCGGAGGTACTGCCGCTGTCGTTCGCGCAGCAGCGGCTGTGGTTCCTGGACCAGTTGGAGGGCGCTTCCGCGACGTACAACAGCCCGTTCGTGCTCCGGCTGCACGGGGCGGTGGACGTCGAGGCGCTGAGCGGGGCGATCGGTGACGTGGTCGGGCGGCATGAGGCGCTGCGGACGGTCTATCCGGCGGTCGACGGGCAGCCCCGCCAGGTGGTGCTGCCCGCGGGGGACGTCGAGGTGCCGTTCAGGGCCGAGCCGTGCACGGCGGAGGAGCTGGCGGAGCGGATCTCCGCCGAGGCCCTCGCCGCGTTCAACCTGTCCACCGGGCTGCCGTTGCGGGTGGTGCTGTTCCGGCTCGGCGAGGGCGAGTCGGTGCTGGTGGTGACCTTGCACCACATCGCGAGTGACGGTTGGTCGATGGAGCCGTTGTGGGAGGGGGTGGCGTCGGCGTATCGGGCCCGCCTGGCGGGGGTTGCTCCGGGGTGGTCGCCGTTGCCGGTGCAGTACGCGGATTACACGTTGTGGCAGCAGGGTTTGTTGGGTGGGGTCCTGGACCAGCAACTTGCCTACTGGTCGGAGGTGTTGCGGGATGCGCCGCAGGAGGTGGCGCTGCCGTTGGACCGTCCTCGGTCGGGGGTGGCTTCGCGTGCGGGTGGTCTGGTGGAGTTCGGGCTGGACGCGGAGCTGCACGCGGAGTTGGAGGGGTTGGCGCGTCGGCACGGCGTGACGCTGTTCATGGTCCTGCACGCGGGCCTGGCGGCTCTGTTGTCGCGCCTGGGTGCGGGGACGGACATTCCGATCGGCACGGTGGTGGCGGGGCGTTCGGACGAGGCGTTGGACGAGCTGGTCGGGTTCTTCGTGAACACGCTGGTGCTGCGGACGGATGTGTCGGGTGCGCCGACCTTCGGTGAGTTGCTGGGGCGGGTCCGGGATACGGATCTGGCGGCGTTCACCCACCAGGATCTGCCGTTCGAGCGCCTGGTGGAGGAGCTGAACCCCGTCCGCTCGGCGTCGGTCCATCCGTTGTTCCAGGTGATGCTGGTCCTGCAGAACAACAGCGAGTGCAGTCTCCAACTCCCGGGCCTGGTCGTGGAGCCGGAGTGCTCTGTGGCTGCCCCGGCCCGGTTCGACCTCAACCTGAGCTTCTCCGAGCACCATGACGCCGCCAACAGGCCGGCCGGCATCCGGGCCGAACTGCGCTACGCCGCCGACCTCTTCGACCAAGGCACCGTCACCACCTTCGCGGAGCGCCTGCGCCGGGTGCTGGCCGCCATGGTCGCGGATCCGGACGGGTCGGTGGGGTCGGTTGAGGTGTTGGTGGGTGGCGAGCGTGAGTTGGTCGTGTCGGGGTGGGGTGGTGGTGGGGGGCCGGTGCCGTCGGGGACGGTGTCGGGGTTGTTCGGGGAGCAGGTGGTGCGGGCTCCGGGTGCGGTGGCGGTGGTGGATGGTGATCGCCGTTTGTCGTACGGGGAGTTGGATGTTCTGTCGGATCGGATGGCCGCGCGGTTGGTGGAGTCCGGTCTGGAGCGGGGCGGGTTGGTCGGGGTCTGCCTGGGGCGTGGTGCGGATCTCGTGGTGGCGTTGCTGGGTGTGTTGAAGGCGGGTGGTGGTTACACGCTGTTGGATCCGGAGTTCCCGCGGGAGCGGTCGGCATTGGTGGTGGCCGAGGCGGGTGTGGGTCTGGTGGTGTCGAGTTCCGGGCTTCGGGGGTCGGTGGAGGGGATCGCCGAGCGTGTGCTGTGGATGGATTCGCCCTGGGAACCGGCGGAGGAGTCGGCGGGCGGGGTGGTGCCGTCGGTGGTGGTGGGTCCGGAGGATGTGGCGTGTGTGATGTTCACGTCGGGTTCGACGGGTCGGCCGAAGGGTGTGGTGGCGCCGCATCGGGCGTTGGTGGGGACGTATCTGGGGCAGGAGTATTGCGAGTTCGGTCCGGGTGAGGTGTTTCTGCAGTGCTCGCCGGTGTCGTGGGACGGGTTCGCGCTGGAGTTGTTCGGTGCCCTGTTGCATGGTGCGGTGTGTGTGTTGCAGCCGGGGCAGAATCCGCAGCCGGCGGTGATCGAGAAGTTGGTGGTGGAGCATGGTGTGACGATGCTCCAGTTGTCGGCGAGTCTGTTCAATTTCCTGGTGGATGAGCATCCGGGGGCGTTTGCGGGGGTTCGGACGGCGTTCACGGGTGGTGAGGCCGGTTCGGTGGCGCATGTGGCGAAGGTGCTGGGCTTGTTCCCGGGGTTGCGGGTGGGCAACGGGTACGGTCCGGCGGAGAGCATGGGCTTCACGACGTGCCACGCGGTGACCGAGGAGGATCTGGGGTCGTCGTCGTTGCCGATCGGTCGGCCGGTGGGCAACAAGCGGGTGTTCGTGTTGGACGAGTGGTTGCGTCCGGTGCCGGCGGGTGTGGTGGGTGAGGTGTATGCGGCGGGGGCCGGTCTGGCGCACGGGTATGTGGGTCGGGCGGGTCTGACGGCGGAGCGTTTTGTGGCGAATCCGCTGGGTGCGGCGGGTGAACGGATGTACCGGACGGGCGACTTGGGTCGTTGGCGTGCGGACGGGGTGCTGGAGTACGTGGGGCGTGCGGACGACCAGGTGAAGATCCGGGGCTTCCGGGTCGAGCCGGGTGAGGTCGCGGCGGTGCTGTTGGCGCACGAGGCGGTGGCGCAGGCCGCGGTCGTGGCACGCGAGGACCGACCGGGCGACAAGCGCCTGGTCGGCTACGTCGTCCCGGTGAACGGTCGGGACGTGGACGCGGCGGAACTGCGTCACTTCCTGGTCAAACGCCTGCCGCGCCACATGGTGCCGTCGGCGGTGGTGGTGCTGGAGGCGCTGCCGATCACGCCGAACGGCAAGCTGGACCAGCGCGCACTGCCCGCACCTGCCGCCACCGCCGTCGAGCCGGGCGGACGCGCACCGCGCTCGGTGCAGGAGGAACTGCTCTGCGGCATCTTCGCGGAGCTGCTGGGCCTGCCGTCGGTGGGGATCGACGACGATTTCTTCGCGCTGGGCGGGCACTCGCTCCTCGCGGCCCGGCTGATCAGCCGGATCCGCAGTACCTTCGGCGCCGAACTCGGCATCCGCGACCTGTTCGACGCCTCCACGGTCGTCGGCGTCGCCGAGAAGCTGAAGGAGGGGCGGCCGGCGCGGCCGGCGTTGGTGGCGGGTGAGCGTCCGGAGGTGCTGCCGCTGTCGTTCGCCCAGCAGCGGCTGTGGTTCCTGGATCAGCTGGAGGGCGCTTCCGCCACGTACAACAGCCCGTTCGCGTTCCGCCTGCACGGCGCGGTGGACGTGGAGGCGCTGCGTGGGGCGATCGGCGACGTGGTCGGCCGGCACGAGGCCCTGCGGACGGTCTATCCCGCGGTCGACGGCCGGCCGCGTCAGCTGGTCCTGCCCGCCCAGGACGTCCAGGTGCCCTTCACGGTCGTGGAGTGCGGGAGCGACGCGCTCGACGAGGCAGTGCGCGGGGCCGCGTTCACGCCGTTCGACCTGTCCACCGATCTGCCCGTACGGGTGGTGTTGTTCAGGCTCGGCGAGGGCGAGTCGGTGCTGGTGGTGACCTTGCACCACATCGCGAGTGACGGTTGGTCGATGGAGCCGCTGTGGGAGGGCGTGGCGTCGGCCTACCGCGCGCGCCTGGCCGGGGTTGCTCCGGAGTGGTCGCCGTTGCCGGTGCAGTACGCGGATTACACGCTGTGGCAGCAGGGTCTGCTGGGTGGGGTCCTGGATCAGCAACTTGCCTACTGGTCGGGGGTGTTGCGGGATGCGCCGCAGGAGGTGGCGCTGCCGTTGGATCGGCCTCGGTCGGGGGTGGCTTCGCGTGCGGGTGGTCTGGTGGAGTTCGGGCTGGATGCGGAGCTGCACGCGGAGTTGGAGGGGTTGGCGCGTCGGCATGGCGTGACGCTGTTCATGGTGCTGCACGCGGGCCTGGCGGCTCTGTTGTCGCGCCTGGGCGCGGGGACGGACATTCCGATCGGCACGGTGGTGGCGGGGCGTTCGGATGAGGCGTTGGACAAGCTGGTCGGGTTCTTCGTGAACACGCTGGTGCTGCGGACGGATGTGTCGGGTGCGCCGACCTTCGGTGAGTTGCTGGGTCGGGTCCGGGATACGGATCTGGCGGCGTTCACCCACCAGGACCTGCCGTTCGAGCGCCTGGTGGAGGAGCTGAACCCCGTCCGCTCGGCGTCGGTGCACCCGTTGTTCCAGGTGATGCTGGTCCTGCAGAACAACAGCGCAGTCAGCCTCCAACTCCCGGGCATCACCCTGGAATCGGAGACCTTCGACACGGCGCCGGCCCGGTTCGACCTCAACTTCGCCTTCACCGAGGCCTGGGCTGCCGATGGCACGCCCGGTGGGATCCAGGTGGAGTTGCAGTACGCCGCGGACCTCTTCGACCACGGCACGGTGGAGGTGCTGGGCCGCCGTCTCGGTTCGCTGTTGACCGCCATGGTCGCGGATCCGGAGCAGTTGGTCGGGTCGGTTGAGGTGTTGGTGGGTGGCGAGCGTGAGTTGGTCGTGTCGGGGTGGGGTGGTGGTGGGGGGCCGGTGCCGTCGGGGACGGTGTCGGGGTTGTTCGGGGAGCAGGTGGTGCGGGCTCCGGGTGCGGTGGCGGTGGTGGATGGTGATCGCCGTTTGTCGTATGGGGAGTTGGATGTTCTGTCGGATCGGATGGCCGCGCGGTTGGTGGAGTCCGGTCTGGAGCGGGGCGGGTTGGTCGGGGTCTGCCTGGGGCGTGGGGCGGATCTTGTGGTGGCGTTGCTGGGTGTGTTGAAGGCGGGTGGTGGTTACACGCTGTTGGATCCGGAGTTCCCGCGGGAGCGGTCGGCATTGGTGGTGGCCGAGGCGGGTGTGGGTCTGGTGGTGTCGAGTTCGGGGTTGCGCGGGTCGGTGGAGGGGCTCGCGGAGTGTGTGGTGTGGGTGGATGAGGAGTGGGAGCCGGCGGCGGGCGGGGTGGTGCCGTCGGTGGTGGTGGGTCCGGAGGATGTGGCGTGTGTGATGTTCACGTCGGGTTCGACGGGTCGGCCGAAGGGTGTGGTGGCGCCGCATCGGGCGTTGGTGGGGACGTATCTGGGGCAGGAGTATTGCGAGTTCGGTCCGGGTGAGGTGTTTCTGCAGTGCTCGCCGGTGTCGTGGGACGGGTTCGCGCTGGAGTTGTTCGGCGCGTTGCTGCACGGTGCGGTGTGTGTGTTGCAGCCGGGGCAGAATCCGCAGCCGGCGGTGATCGAGAAGTTGGTGGTGGAGCATGGTGTGACGATGCTCCAGTTGTCGGCGAGTCTGTTCAACTTCCTGGTGGATGAGCATCCGGGGGCTTTTGCTGGGGTTCGGACGGCGTTCACGGGTGGTGAGGCCGGTTCGGTGGCGCATGTGGCGAAGGTGCTGGGTCTGTTCCCGGGGTTGCGGGTGGGCAACGGGTACGGTCCGGCGGAGAGCATGGGCTTCACGACGTGCCACGCGGTGACCGATGCGGACTTGGCGGGTTCGTCGTTGCCGATCGGTCGGCCGGTGGGCAACAAGCGGGTGTTCGTGTTGGACGAGTGGTTGCGTCCGGTGCCGGCGGGTGTGGTGGGTGAGGTGTATGCGGCGGGGGCCGGTCTGGCGCACGGGTATGTGGGTCGGGCGGGTCTGACGGCGGAGCGTTTTGTGGCGAATCCGCTGGGTGTGGCGGGTGAACGGATGTACCGGACGGGCGACTTGGGTCGTTGGCGTGCGGACGGGGTGCTGGAGTATGTGGGGCGTGCGGACGACCAGGTGAAGATCCGGGGCTTCCGGGTCGAGCCGGGTGAGGTCGCGGCGGTGCTGTTGGCGCACGAGGCGGTGGCGCAGGCCGCGGTCGTGGCACGCGAGGACCGACCGGGCGACAAGCGCCTGGTCGGCTACGTGGTGCCGGTCGCGGGCCGGGAGATCGATCCCGACGAGCTGCGGCGTTTCGCCGTGGGGCGGCTGCCGCGTCACATGGTGCCGTCGGCGGTGGTGGTGCTGGAGGCGCTGCCGATCACGCCGAACGGCAAGCTGGACCAGCGCGCACTGCCCGCACCTGCCGCCACCGCCGTCGAGCCGAGCGGTCGGGCGCCGCGTTCCGCGCAGGAGGAGATCCTGTGCGTGGTGTTCGCGGAGGTGCTGGGCCTGCCGTCGGTGGGGATCGACGACGACTTCTTCGCGCTGGGCGGGCACTCGCTCCTCGCGGCCCGGCTGATCAGCCGCATCCGCAGCACCTTCGGCGCCGAACTCGGGATCCGCGACCTGTTCGACGCCTCCACGGTCGTCGGCGTCGCCGAGAAGCTCAAGGACGGCCGCCCGGCGCGTCCGGCGTTGGTGGCGGGTGAGCGTCCGGAGGTGCTGCCGCTGTCGTTCGCCCAGCAGCGGCTGTGGTTCCTCGACCAGCTGGAGGGCGCTTCCGCCACCTACAACAGCCCGTTCGCGTTCCGTCTCCACGGCTCGGTGGACGTCGAGGCGCTCCGCGCGGCGATCGGCGACGTGGTCGGCCGGCACGAGGCCCTGCGGACGGTCTACCCGGCGGTCGACGGCCAGCCGCGTCAGCTGGTGCTGCCCGCCCAGGACGTCCAGGTGCCCTTCACGGTCGAGCCGTGCGCGGCTTCGGAGGTGGCGGGGCGAATCGAGGCCGAGGCCTTCGCCGTCTTCGACCTCTCCGTCGAACTTCCCTTGCGGGTCGTGCTGTTCACGCTTGGCGAGGACGAGTCGGTGCTGGTGCTGACCCTGCACCACATCGCCAGCGACGGCTGGTCCTCCGGCCCGCTCTGGCAGGGGGTCACGTCGGCCTACCGGGCCCGGCTGGCCGGAGCTGCCCCGGAGTGGGAGCCGCTGGCCGTCCAGTACGCGGACTACACCCTCTGGCAGCACAACGAGCTCGGCGCGACCATGGACCAGCAACTCGCCTACTGGTCAGAGGCGTTGAGGGAAGCGCCGCAGGAGGTGGCCCTGCCCTTCGACCGGGCCCGCCCGGCTGCCGCGTCGCACGAGGGCGAGCTGTTGGAGTTCGGGCTGGATGCCGGGCTGCACGCGGAGTTGGAGGGGTTGGCGCGTCGGCACGGTGTGACGCTGTTCATGGTGCTGCACGCGGGCTTGGCGGCTCTGTTGTCGCGCCTGGGTGCGGGGACGGACCTCCCGATCGGCACAGTCGTGGCCGGGCGTTCGGATGAGGCCTTGGACGAGTTGGTCGGGTTCTTCGTGAACACGCTGGTGCTGCGGACGGATGTGTCGGGTGAGCCGACCTTCGGTGAGTTGCTGGGGCGGGTCCGGGATGCGGACCTGGCGGCGTTCACGCACCAGGACCTGCCGTTCGAGCGGCTGGTGGAGGAGTTGAACCCGGTGCGTTCGCTGGGCCGGCACCCGCTGTTCCAAGTGATGCTGGTCCTGCAGAACAACGAGGAGGGCAGCCTCCAGCTCCCGGATGTCGTGGTGAGTACGGAGTCGTTCGGGACGCCGCCTGCCAAGTTCGACCTCAACCTGACGTGCGTCGAGAACCGTGACGCCGCCAATGCGCCTGCCGGTATCACGGTGGTCCTGCAGTACGCGACCGATCTGTTCGACCAGGGGACCGCGGGTCTGGTGGCGGAGCGGTTGGTGCGCTTGCTCGGGGTGGCGGTCGGGGATCCGGAGGTTCCGGTGTCCGGCTGGGAGGTCTTCGACTCTCCCGAGCAGGAGCGGTACTTCCTCAGCCGGGCGGAGCGGGCCCGGGCCGGCGCGGTCGAGGCTGTGGAGGTGCAGGGGCATCGTGGTCCGAGGACGGCGCAGGAGGAGATCCTGTGCGCGTTCTTCGCCGAGGTCCTTGGTGTTCCGTCGGTAGGCATCGATGACAACTTCTTCGCTCTGGGCGGCCATTCGCTTCTCGCGACCCGACTGATCAGCCGCATCCGCACCACGTTGAACGCTGAGCTCGGCATCCGCGACCTGTTCCGTAACCCGACCGTCGTCGGGGTGATGGAGAAGCTGAAGGAGGGCCGTCCGGCGCGGCCGGCGCTGGTGGCGGGTGAGCGTCCGGAGGTGCTGCCGCTGTCGTTCGCCCAGCAGCGGCTGTGGTTCCTCGACCAGCTCGAAGGCGCCTCTGCCACCTACAACAGCCCGTTCGCGTTCCGCCTGCACGGCGCGGTGGACGTCGAGGCCCTGCGCGGGGCGATCGGTGACGTGGTCGGCCGCCACGAGGCCCTGCGGACGATCTACCCGGCGGTCGACGGCCAGCCCCGTCAGCTGGTGCTGCCGGCCGGTGAGGTCGAGGTGCCGTTCAGGGTCGAGCCGTGCACGGCCGACGAGGCCGCAGGGCGGATCGAGGCCGAGGCCTTCGCCACTTTCAGCCTCTCCGCTGAACTTCCGCTGCGGGTGGCCCTGTTCACCCTCGGCACGACCGAGTCCGTCCTGGTCCTGACCCTGCACCACATCGCCAGTGACGGGTGGTCCTCGGGCCCGCTCTGGTCGGGCATCGCCTCGGCCTACCGTGCCCGTCTGGCCGGCCTGGTCCCGCAGTGGGAGCCGCTGGCCGTCCAGTACGCGGACTACACGCTCTGGCAGCACAACCAGCTGGGCGAGATCCTCGACGAGCAGTTGAAGTACTGGCGTAACGCGCTGGGAGAGCTGCCGCAGGAGATGGCCCTGCCCTTCGACCGATCCCGTCCTGCCGCCGCGTCGCATGAGGGCGAGCTGTTGGAGTTCCATGTCGGCCCCGAGCTGCACGCGGAGTTGGAGGGGTTGGCGCGTCGGCACGGTGTGACGCTGTTCATGGTCCTGCACGCGGGCCTGGCGGCTCTGCTGTCGCGCCTCGGCGCGGGGACGGACCTCCCGATCGGCACGGTGGTGGCCGGGCGTTCGGACGAGGCCCTGGACGACCTGGTCGGGTTCTTCGTGAACACCCTGGTCCTGCGGACGGATGTGTCGGGTGAGCCGACCTTCGGTGAGTTGCTGGGCCGGGTCCGGGATGCGGACCTGGCGGCGTTCACGCACCAGGACCTGCCGTTCGAGCGCCTGGTGGAGGAGCTGAACCCGGTGCGTTCGCTGGGCCGGCACCCGCTGTTCCAGGTGATGCTCGTTCTGCAGAACAACGACGAGGGCACGCTCCAACTCCCGGGCCTCACCGCTCAGCCCGAGTCCTTCGGGACCCCGCCCGCGAAGTTCGACCTCAACCTGACGTGCGTCGAGAACCGTGACGCCGCCAACGCGCCTGCCGGTATCACTGCCGTTCTGCAGTACGCGACCGATCTGTTCGACCAGGGGACCGCGGGTCTGGTGGCGGAGCGGTTGGTGCGGTTGCTCGGGGTGGCGGTCGGGGATCCGGAGGTTCCGGTGTCCGGCTGGGAGGTGTTCGACTCGCCTGAGCAGGAGCGGTACTTCCTCAGCCGGGCGGAGCGGGCCCGGGCCGGTGCCGTCGAGGCTGTGGAGGTGCAGGGGCATCGTGGTCCGAGGACGGCGCAGGAGGAGATCCTGTGCGCGTTCTTCGCCGAGGTCCTCGGGGTTCCGTCGGTTGGTATCGATGACAACTTCTTCGCTCTGGGGGGGCATTCGCTTCTCGCGACGCGCCTGATCAGCCGGATCCGCACGACCCTCAACGCTGAGCTTGGCATCCGCGACCTGTTCCGTAACCCGACGGTGGTCGGGGTGATGGAGAAGCTGAAGGAGGGCCGTCCGGCGCGTCCGGCGTTGGTGGCGGGTGAGCGTCCGGAGGTGCTGCCGCTGTCGTTCGCCCAGCAGCGGCTGTGGTTCCTCGACCAGCTGGAAGGCGCCTCTGCCACCTACAACAGCCCGTTCGCGTTCCGCCTGCACGGCGCGGTGGACGTGGAGGCCCTGCGCGGGGCGATCGGCGACGTGGTCGGCCGCCACGAGGCCCTGCGGACGATCTACCCCGCGATCGACGGCCAGCCCCGCCAGCTGGTGCTGCCCGCCCAGGACGTCCAGGTGCCGTTCAGGGTCGAGCCGTGCACGGCCGACGAGCTGGCCGAGCGGATCGAGGCCGAGGCCTTCACCACCTTCAAGCTCTCGACCGAACTTCCCTTGCGGGTAGTGCTGTTCACTGCCACTGAAGGGGAATCCGTCCTCGTTTTGACCCTGCACCACATCGCCAGTGACGGGTGGTCCTCGGGCCCGCTCTGGTCGGGCATCGCCTCGGCCTACCGTGCCCGTCTGGCCGGTCTCGTCCCGCAGTGGGAGCCGCTGGCCGTCCAGTACGCGGACTACACGCTCTGGCAGCACAACGAGCTCGGCGCGACCATGGACCAGCAACTCGCCTACTGGTCCGAGGCGTTGAGGGATGCGCCGCAGGAGGTGGCTCTGCCCTTCGACCGGCCCCGCCCAGCCACCGCGTCGCACGAGGGTGAGCTGCTGGAGTTCCACGTCGGCCCCGGCCTGCACGCCGAACTGGACGCCTTGGCGCGTCGGCACGGCGTGACGCTGTTCATGGTCCTGCACGCGGCTCTGGCGGCTCTGCTGTCGCGCCTCGGCGCCGGCACGGACATCCCCATCGGCACGGTGGTGGCCGGGCGTTCGGACGAGGCCCTGGACGACCTGGTCGGGTTCTTCGTCAACACCCTGGTCCTGCGGACCGATGTTTCGGCGGAGACGACCTTCGGCGAACTGCTGGACCGGGTCCGGGATGCGGACCTGGCGGCGTTCACCCACCAGGACCTGCCGTTCGAGCGCCTGGTGGAGGAGTTGAACCCGGTGCGTTCGCTGGGCCGGCACCCGCTGTTCCAGGTGCTCCTGGTCCTGCAGAACAACGACGAGGGCACCCTCCAGCTCCCGGGCCTCACCGCCCAGCCCGAGTCCTTCGGGACCCCGCCCGCCAAGTTCGACCTCAACCTCACCTGCGTCGAGAACCGCGACGCCGCCAACGCGCCCTCCGGCATCCTCGCTGTTCTCCACTACGCCACCGACCTCTTCGACCGCGACACCATGACCCTGCTGGCGGACCGCCTGATCCGGCTGCTCGGGGTGGCGGTCGGGGATCCGGAGGTTCCGGTGTCCGGCTGGGAGGTGTTCGACTCTCCCGAGCAGGAGCGGTACTTCCTCAGCCGGGCGGAGCGGGCCCGGGCCGGTGCCGTCGAGGCTGTGGAGGTGCAGGGGCATCGTGGTCCGAGGACGGCCCAGGAGGAGATCCTGTGCGCGTTCTTCGCCGAGGTCCTTGGTGTTCCATCGGTAGGCATCGATGACAACTTCTTCGCTCTGGGCGGCCATTCGCTTCTCGCGACCCGACTGATCAGCCGGATCCGCACGACCCTCAACGCTGAGCTTGGCATCCGCGACCTGTTCCGTAACCCGACGGTGGTCGGGGTGATGGAGAAGCTGAAGGAGGGCCGCCCGGCGCGTCCGGCGCTGGTGGCGGGTGAGCGTCCGGAGGTGCTGCCGCTGTCGTTCGCCCAGCAGCGGCTGTGGTTCCTCGACCAGCTGGAAGGCGCCTCTGCCACCTACAACAGCCCGTTCGCGTTCCGCCTGCACGGCGCGGTGGACGTGGAGGCCCTGCGCGGGGCGATCGGCGACGTGGTCGGCCGCCACGAGGCCCTGCGGACGATCTACCCCGCGATCGACGGCCAGCCCCGCCAGCTGGTCCTGCCCGCCCAGGACGTCCAGGTGCCCTTCAGGGTCGAGCCGTGCACGGCCGACGAGGCCGCAGGGCGGATCGAGGCCGAAGCCTTCACCACCTTCGACCTCTCCGCCGAACTCCCTCTGCGGGTGGCCCTGTTCACCCTCGGCGCGACCGAGTCCGTCCTCGTCCTGACCCTGCACCACATCGCCAGTGACGGCTGGTCCTCCGGTCCGCTCTGGCAGGGCATCGCCTCGGCCTACCGGGCCCGCCTGGCCGGCCTCGTCCCCGACTGGGAGCCGCTGGCCGTCCAGTACGCGGACTACACCCTCTGGCAGCACAACGAGCTCGGCGACACCATGGACCAGCAACTCGCCTACTGGTCCGAAGCACTGAGGGATGCGCCGCAGGAAGTGGCTCTGCCCTTCGACCGGCCCCGCCCCGCCACCGCCTCGCACGAGGGCGACCTGCTGCAGTTCCACGTCGACCCCGAGCTGCACGCCGAACTGGACGCGGTGGCGCGTCGGCACGGCGTGACGCTCTTCATGGTCCTGCACGCGGCCCTGGCGGCCCTGCTGTCCCGCCTCGGCGCCGGCACGGACATCCCCATCGGCACCGTGGTCGCCGGACGTTCGGACCAGGCGCTGGACGACCTGGTCGGGTTCTTCGTCAACACCCTGGTCCTGCGGACGGACCTCTCGGACGCCCCCAGCTTCGGCGACCTGCTGGGTCGGGTCCGGGACACCGACCTGGCGGCGTTCACCCACCAGGACCTGCCGTTCGAGCGGCTCGTCGAGGAGCTGAACCCCGTTCGCTCCAGCTCCGTGCATCCGCTGTTCCAGGTGATGCTGGTCCTGCAGAACAACGACGAGGGCACCCTTCAACTCCCGGGCCTCACCGCCCAGCCGGAGTCCTTCGGGATGCCGCCCGTCAAGTTCGACCTCAACCTCACCTGCGTCGAGAGCCGCGACGCCGCCGGCGCTCCCTCCGGCATCCTCGCCGTTCTCCACTACGCCACCGAGCTCTTCGACCGCGACACCATGGCCCTGCTGGCGGACCGCCTGCTCCGGCTGCTGACCGCCCTGGTCGCGGACCCGGACCAGTCGATCGAGGCGGTCGACATCCTGAGCCCGGCCGAGCGCCGGCAGATCCTCGTCGAGTGGAACGACACCACGCGCGTCCCGGCGGACACCGGGCTGGCCCCGGAGGTCTTCGAGGGGCACGTCCGGCGGACGCCGGACGCGACCGCGCTCGTCTTCCAGGGCGAGGTTCTGACGTTCCGTGAGCTCAATGCGCAAGCGAACCGCCTGGCGCGGCTGCTGATCGACCGCGGGGTGGGGCCGGAGCAGTCCGTGGCCGTCCTGCTCCCGCGGGGCACGGACCTGGTCGTCTCGCTGCTGGCGATCCTGAAGGCCGGGGCCTGCTACGTCCCGGTCGACCCGGAGTACCCGGTCGAGCGGGTCGGGTACATGCTCGACAACTGCCGCCCCGGCCTGGTGATCACCGGTCGGGACACCGCCGAGCGGTTCGCCGGCCTGGCCGGGCGGGTGCCGCACCTGCTGGACCTGGCGGAGCCGTCGCTGGGCGCCGAGCTGGCCCACCGGTCCGACGCCGACGTGTCGGACGCCGACCGGCTCGCGCCCCTGCGTCCCGAGCACGCGGCGTACGCCATCTTCACCTCCGGGTCGACGGGGACGCCGAAGGGCGTGCTCGTCGAGCACCGCTCCCTCGCCAACCTCGTCCACAGCCACCGGGAGGACGTCTACCGGGCCGACATCGCCTCGGCCGGCCGTCCCCTGCGGGCCGCCATGATCGGGGCGACGACCTTCGACGCCAGCTGGCTGCTGCTCTTCTGGCTGCTGGACGGCCACGAGCTGCACCTGGTGGACGACGAGACGCGCCGGACGCCGGAGCTCCTGGTCGACTACATCGACGGCGAGCGGATCGACTACCTGGAGACGACCCCGACCTACTGCCGGCAGCTGGTCGAGCTGGGGATGCTCTCCGAGCAGCGCGCCTCCCGCCCGCGGATCGTGGACGTCGGCGGTGAGGCCGTCGACGAGGCGCTGTGGGATGTTCTGCGGCGGGCCGGGGTCACCGCCAACAACCAGTACGGTCCCACCGAGTGCACCGTGTACAGCACGAACGCCGTGATCGGCGAGTACGAGCGGCCGGTCATCGGCCGGCCGATCCGCAACACCCGGCTCTACGTCCTGGACGACCGACTGCGGGTGGTCCCGCCGGGCGTTCCCGGCGAGCTGTACATCGCCGGGGAGAGCCTCGCCCGCGGCTACCTGGGCCGGCCGGGTCTGACGGCCGAGCGCTTCGTGGCGGATCCGTTCGGTGCGGCGGGCGAGCGGATGTACCGCACCGGCGACCTCGTGCGGTGGCGCGCCGACGGCGCCCTGGAGTACGTGGGGCGTGCGGACGACCAGGTGAAGATCCGGGGCTTCCGGATCGAGCCGGGCGAGGTCGCCGCGGTGCTGATGGCGCACGAGGCGGTGGCGCAGGCCGCCGTGGTGGTGCGCGAGGACCAGCCGGGGGAGAAGCGCCTGGTGGGCTACGTGGTGCCGGCCGCCGACCGGGCGGCCGACCCGGAGGAGCTGCAGCGCTTCGCCGCGGGCCGTCTGCCGCGGCACATGCTGCCGTCGGCGGTCGTGGTGCTGGCGGACCTGCCGATGACCTCGCACGGCAAGCTGGACCAGCGGGCGCTGCCGGCGCCGGTCGCCGGTGCGGGAGGCGGCGGACGGGCCGCGCGCTCGGCGCAGGAGGAGATCCTGTGCGCGGTCTTCGCCGAGGTCCTCGGGGTGCCGTCGGTGGGCATCGACGACGACTTCTTCCTCCTGGGCGGGCACTCGCTGCTCGCGGCCCGGCTGATCGGCCGGATCCGCACCGCCCTCGGCGCCGAGATCGGCATCCGGGACGTCTTCGACGCCCCCACCGTCGCCGCGCTCGCCGGCCGGCTGGACGACGCGGGGGACGGGGACGGTGCGCTCGCCACCCTGCTGCCGTTGCGCAGGAGCAGCGGCCCGGCGGCCCGGCCGCTGTTCTGCGTGCACCCCGCGGCCGGCGTCAGCTGGGTCTACTCGGGCCTGCTCCGCCACCTCGACGGCGGCCGTGCCCTGTACGGTCTCCAGGCCCGCGGCCTGCTGGCCCCCGAGGCCGTTCCGGCCGGCCTCGACGCCATGGTCGACGACTACCTGGCGCTGATCCGCTCCGTCCAGCCGCAGGGCCCGTACGCGCTGCTGGGGTGGTCGTTCGGCGGGGTCGTGGCGCACGAACTCGCCGTCCGGTTGCAGGAGGAGGGCGAGGAGGTCGAGGCGCTCACCCTGATGGACAGCTTCCCGAGCGGGGGCGGCGGCGGATCGGCCGAACCGGCCCGGGAGTTGACCGGTGCGGAGGCCGTCCGGGCGCTCCTGGAGTCGCTCGGCCACGACCCGGAGTCCGCGCGGGCCGCGGACGGTCCGTTCGCCCTGCTCGGCGACGCCGCGCTGGAGGCGATGGCCAGGGTCTTCCTCGCGAACATCGCGGTGCTGGACTCCTTCAAGTCCCGTACGTTCAGGGGCGATGTGCTGTTCTTCGAAGCGACCCGGGAGGAGCCGCGCCCCCCGGTGCGGCCGGAGGACTGGCGGGCCCACGTCACCGGTCGGATCGAGGTGCACCGGGTGACCGGGCGGCATGGTGAAATGACGAGGCCCGATCAGCTCGCCCAGATCGGCCCCGTTCTCGCCGCCTGGCTGGCCGGCGGGCGCGACCGGTCCTAGCCGGCGGGGCCGGCGGCCCGTGCGCCGACCGGCGTACGGGCCGCGCTGCGGTCCTGCTCCCCGCGCCGGCGTCGGCCGCGGGGTGCCGGAGGGGACGCAACCAGTGGGCGGCTCCGGGCAGTTCGGATTTCCTACCGCGACAGATCGGAGCGTTCAATGGGCAACGGCACACGTGGCGGCTTGCTCCGCCGCCACCGGGACTTCCGGCTCCTCTGGTTAGGCGAGACGGCGGGGCGCTTCGGCCAGTCGGTCACGGTCCTCGCCGTTCCGCTGATCGCCGTGTCGACCCTGCACGCCGACACCTTCGAGGTCAGCCTGCTGAGCGCGGCGCCCTGGGTGCCGTGGCTGGTCATCGGCCTTCCGGTGGGCGTCTGGGTGGACCGGCTGCGGCGCAGGCAGGTGATGTTCTGGGCCAACGTCATCTGCTTCGCGCTCTTCGCCAGCGTTCCGGTCGCGGCGTGGGCCGGAGTGCTGGGGGTGACCCAACTGCTGCTCGTGGCCCTGCTCGCGGGCGCCGCCACGGTGTTCTTCCAGACCGCGTACACCGCCTACCTGCCGGACCTGGTGAAACCGGAGGACCAGGCCGAGGGCAACGCCAAGCTCCAGGGCAGCGCCTCCGCGGCGCAGATCGCCGGGCTCGGCTGCGGCGGCCTGCTCATCCAACTCGCGGGCGCCGCCAACGGGATGCTCGTCAACACGACGACCTTCCTGCTGGCGACCCTCTGCCTGGTCGCCATCCGGCACCGGGAGTCCGCGCCCGAGCGGGTCCAACGGCCGCGCGGCGCCATGGCCAAGGAGATCCGGGAGGGGCTGGGACTGCTCTTCGGCGACCCCTTCCTGCGGAGCCTGGCGCTCTTCGGAGCGGCGTCCAACCTCGCCCTGACCGGGTACCAGTCGCTCATGGTCGTCTTCCTGGTCCGTGAGGTCGGCCTGTCCTCCGGCGAGATCGGCAGCCTCGCGATGGTCAGCGGAATCGGCGGTGTGCTGGGGGCGTTCGTCGTGCGCCGGGTCAGCGCCAGGCTGGGCAGCGGACGCGCCCTGCTGGTGTTCGAGCTGGTGCTGCCGGCGCTGGCCCTGCTCATCCCGCTGGCCGGCCCCGGGTGGGGCCTGCTGATGATCGTCCTCGCCTACAGCGGGGTGGCGATCGGCATCGTGGCGGGCAACGTCATCAAGTCCGGGTTCGTCCAGAGCTACGTCCCGAGCGCCGTGCTCGGCCGGCTCGTGGCGAGCTCCGCGTTCCTCAACTACGGCACGATGCCGCTGGGCGCCCTGCTCGGGGGCGCGCTCGGCACCTGGCTCGGCCTGCGCCCGGCCCTGTGGATCCTGACCGCGGGCGTACCGGCGGCGGCCCTCTTCCTCTACTGCTCCCCGATCCGCCGCCACCGGGACCTGCCGACCGGGCAGCTGCCCGGGCACCGGCCGCAGGCCGAGCCGGAAGCGGTCGAGGCGGTGCGGTAGAGCTTGTCGCGGAAGGTTCGGGCGCCGGGTCGGGGCACCTGAACGGGGGAGTCCCCCGCGCGGCGGGCGGGTGCGGCCGGTGAGCATATAGTCCGACCGCCCGTGGCGCCGGGCCGGGTCCGCGGCGCGCGTCGGCGGGCGGACACGGCCGCCCCGGGAACCCGCGGCGCAGGCCCGCGAGCCCCGCCGGGGGACTCCCCGAGGAAGGACGTACCCGCCATGGAGGCATCGGCACAGATCGGCGTGACGGGGCTCGCGGTGATGGGCCGCAACCTGGCGCGGAACTTCGCCCGCAACGGCTACACGGTCGCGGTGCACAACCGGAGCGAGGGCCGGACCAAGTCCCTGGTCGAGGAGTTCGGCCACGAGGGCGCGTTCGTCCCGGCGTGGTCGCCGCAGGAGCTGGTGGCCGCGCTGGAGCGCCCCCGCCGGCTGCTGATCATGGTGAAGGCCGGCCGGGCCACCGACGAGGTCATCGAGGAGTTCGCCCCGCTGCTGGAGGCGGGCGACCTGCTCATCGACGGTGGCAACGCCCACTTCGCCGACACCCGCCGCCGGGAGCGGGCGCTGCGCGAGCGCGGCATCCACTTCGTCGGGACCGGCGTCTCCGGCGGGGAGGAGGGCGCGCTGCACGGCCCCTCGGTGATGCCCGGCGGCTCCGCCGAGTCCTACGCCGTCCTCGGCCCGATGCTGGAGCGGATCAGCGCCCACGTGGACGGCGACCCGTGCTGCACCCACATCGGCACCGACGGGGCCGGGCACTTCGTGAAAATGGTGCACAACGGCATCGAGTACGCCGACATGCAGCTCATCGCCGAGGCCTACCACCTGCTGCGGGAGGTCGGCGGGTACGCCCCCGCCGAGATCGCCGAGACCTTCCGGCGCTGGAACGAGGGGCGGCTCGACTCCTACCTGATCGAGATCACCGCCGAGGTGCTCGCCCACACCGACGCCGCCACCGGCGAGCCCTTCGTCGACGTCGTCCAGGACGCCGCGGAGCAGAAGGGCACCGGGCGCTGGACCGTCCAGACCGCCCTCGACCTCGGCTCCCCGGTCACCGCCATCGCCCAGGCCACCTTCGCCCGGGTCGCCTCCGCCCGGGCCGAACTGCGGGCGGCCTACCGGCCGCTGCCCGGGGGCGGCCGGCAGGAGTTGCGCCCGCACGAGGCCGAGCGCTTCACCCGGGACGTCGAGCAGGCCCTCTACGCGTCCAAGGTCATCGCCTACGACCAGGGCTGGACGATGATCCGCGACGCCGCGGCCGAGTACGGCTGGGACATCGACCTGGGGGCGGTGGCGAGGATCTGGCGCGGCGGCTGCATCATCCGCGCCGCGTTCCTCGACCGGATCCGCGCCGCCCACGCGGCCAACCCCGACCTGGTCAGCCTGCTCGCCGAGGAGGAGTTCGCGGCCGAGGTCTCCGACGCCCAGGCGGCCTGGCGCACGGTGGTGGCCGGCGCGGCCCAGCACGGCATCCCGGTGCCGGCCTTCTCCGCCGCGCTCGCCTCCTACGACACCCTGCGCAGCCCGCACCTGCCCGCCGCGCTGATCCAGGGGCAGCGCGACTTCTTCGGCGCCCACACCTACCGCCGCACCGACCGCCTGGGCAGCTTCCACACCCTCTGGGCCGAGCCCGGCCGTCCCGAGGTGCGGACGGACGGCGGGACGGCGTAGCCGGACGGCCCCGGCGCCCCGGGGGCGGGCGTCAGGGCCTCGCCGGGGCGGGCCTCAGGGCTTCTCCGAGACGGTCTTCCGCTCCGCCGCCCGCTCGATCTCCGCGAGCATGTCGCGCGGGAACCAGAGGCTGCTCGCGCCCGCGAGGGCGACGGCCGCCGCGCCGACCAGCACCGGCACGATGCCGACCCGGGAGGCGAGCCACCCGCCGACGAAGGCGCCGACGGGCAGGGTGGCGGTCAGCACGGCCTGGAGGAAGGCGTTGACGCGGCCCAGCAGGTGGGCGGGGGTGACGAGTTGGCGCCCGGTGGTCATGGCGATCGACCAGATGGTGGCCATCAGTCCGAACAGCAGCTGGTACAGGACCAGCACGGCGAAGGACAGCCCCAGGGACGCCGCCGGGATGAGGAAGAGGGCGGCGCCCGCGCCCACGGCGCACAGCCGGATGGCCCGGGCCATGCCCAGCGCCCGGGTCACCGAGGTCGCGACCAGCACGCCGGTGCCCATGCCGACGGCGTACGCCGCGTAGACCGTGCCGAGCTGCCACGGAGGCAGCTGCAGCTCCCGGTCGGCGTACAGGACGAACAGGCCGCCGCCGGCCCCGCCGCCGAGGTTGAGCCCGGCCGCGGCCAGCGCCTGGCGGCGCAGCAGGGTCTCGCGCCGGATGACCGCGAGGCCCTCCCGCAGGGCGTCGAGGCGGGAGCGCGCGCCGCTGCCCGCCTCCTGTGCGGACCGGTTCAGCGCGGCCGGCAGCGCGAGGAACAGGGCCCCGCCGACGAGGTAGGCGGCGCACTCGACCAGCAGCGCCGGGGCCGGGTCGATCAGGCCGATCAGGATGCCGCCGAGCGCCGGCCCGCCGATCAGGCCGATGGTCCGGGCCCCGGTGAGCGAGGAGTTGGCCGGCAGCAGGCGGTCCGGGGGCACCACCCGGGGCAGACAGGACTGCAGCGCGACGCCCTGCGCGGAGTTCAGCGCCCCGGAGGCGGCGGCCGCGGCGAACAGGTGCGGCCAGGTCAGGCCGTCCAGCGCGGCGGCGAGCGGCACGCTGCCGATGGCGGGGACCTGCAGCCAGGACACCGAGACCAGCATCCGCCGCAGCCGGGCCCGGTCGACGGCCACGCCGATCAGCGGGCTGAGCAGGACGCCGGGCAGGTAGGTCATCGCCATCAGCGCCGAGGCGCCCAGCGGCCCGGCGTGCAGGTGGGCGATGGCCAGCAGCGGCAGCGCCAGCGCGGTGACCTGACGCCCCACCGAGCTGGTCATCTGCTCCGTGACCAGCAGCAGCAGCGGCCGGTGCCGGCGCAGCGGTACGGATTCCGGGGCCTTGGCCTTGGCCTTGGCCGGGGTCGCGGCCGGGGTCGCGGGCGGGCCGGACTCCGGGGGTATGGACGACTCCTCGGCCGTGGAGGATCCCATGTATCAAACTCCTGTGTCGGGCACGGGCCAGTGGCGGATGCGGGGCGGGAGCGTCACCGCCCAGCCCCGGGTGACGAGCACGAGGCCCTCGGACGCCAGGACGGGCACCGCCTCACGGCCCGTACTGCTGAGGTCGTCCAGGGCGGTGGGGGTCAGGCAGGCCCGGAAGGTGGCCACCAGGTCGGGGTGGTCCAGGGCGAAGCGGGCCGAGGCGTCCGGGGCGCGGCGGTCGCGGACCTGGAGGACGTCCGGCGCCCGGATGCGCAGGCCCCACGTGCTCTCGGCGGCCCGTGGCGGGGAGTCACGGAAGTAGTCCATGCCGATGATGTTGTCGACCGTGATGACGTCGAGCAACTTGTGCTGGTGGACGAGCCGTTCGGTCTCGGACTACGCCCGGCTCGCGGCCGTGGAGAAGGCGTACGACCCGGCCGACGTCCTGCGCGGCAACCTGAACATCCGACCCGAGGACGAGTAGGGGCAGGCGGCGTCGGCGGTCCGGGCCTAGTCCGGCGCGGAACCGCCCGGCCCGGCGACCAGCCAGTGCGCGGGCAGCTCGATCCGGGAGCCGTCGGCGGCGGACTCCGTGGTGGCCAGCGGCAGTTCGCCGGTGGCGAGGACGTCGAGGCCGGCCGTGCGGAACAGCTCCGGGAAGACCGCGTCGGCGACCTCGGCGGGGGCGAGCCCGTGCGAGAACACCGGGCGCAGTTTCGGCGGCGGACCGTCCGGGGCGTGGACGAGCTCGCCCAGCACGCCCTTGGCCGCCTCGGCGAGCTCGAACACGAAGGCCCGGCCGCGGTCCCCGAGCAGGATGCGAATGGCCTCGACCACCCGTGGGCGGTCGGCCGGCTCGCTCTGGTGGATCACCCCGCGCACGTACACGTTGGCGTCGCCGAGGCGCTGGTGGAGCGCCCGGACGGCCTCGGGGTCGGTGGCGTCCAACCGGGTGAACTCGGCCCGCCCGGCCGGGTCGCAGCGCCGGGCGAGGTCCAGCGCGGCGGCGGACAGGTCGACCCCGAGGGCGAGCGGGAAGCGCTCGGCGAGGAAGCGGGTCTGGGTGCCGTTGCCGCAGCCCAGGTCGACGATGGGCAGCGCGGGGTCCGCCAGGTGCGGGCGGAGCAGCGTGAGGTGGCGTTCGGCGCTGCGGGCCGGCTCCGCGTCCCAGATCACCCCGCCCGGTTCCTCGGGCGCGTCGCGCCAGAAGCCCTCCCAGGCGTCCAGGTACCGACTCGTCACGCTCATGGCGGAGGCCTCCGGGTGGTGCGCGGGGTGTCTGGCTCGTGTCTATCGGTACCCGGCCGGGGCGGCAAGCGGGTACCGGCGGGCGGCGGCGGGCGCGCGCGGACGGCGTGCGGGGGGCGCGTACGGCGGCGCGCGGGATCGGATCGCGAGGTCGGCCCGCAGGGTCAGCCCGCGGCGCGCGCCTGCCGCAGCAGGTAGAGGCCGGAGGCGGCGGCGAGCACCGCCATGCAGGCGGCGAAGACCAGGCCCGCGTGCGTCAGGCCGAGCGGCCCGGTCAGCAGGCCCACCCCGATGACCGGGATCGAGATGCCGAAGTAGGCGACCACGAACAGCGCCGAGAGGGCGCCGCCGCGGTGCTCGGGGGGAGCGGCCGCGGCCACCTCGCCCACCGCCCCGCGCAGGCCCATGCCCTGCCCGGCGCCGCCCGCCAGGGCGCTGAGCACCAGCGGCGGCAGGCTCTCCCAGGCGAGCGAGGCGGCCAGCAGGGCCATCCCGGCGATCAGCACCAGGCAGCCCAGCGGCACCGCCCGGGCGGTGCCCAGCCGGGGCACCAGGAGCTGGCCGAGGGTGGAGGCGAAGAAGGCCGTGAAGACGACCAGGCCGACCACCGCGCGGTTGTGGACGCCCAGACCGGTGGCGAGGAAGGCGGGACTGACCGAGGTGAACAGGCCCAGCAGGGAGAAGCCGGCGAACGCGGCGATCCCGGCCGGCACGAACACCCGGCGGACCTCCGGCGGCAGCGCCGGCCGGTCGGGCCGGGCCGTGCGCAGCGGACGGGCCCCGGCGACCGTCTCCGGGAGCATCCAGGTGAGGGCGAAGGAGACCGCGAGCAGCCCCAGGTGCACGACGAACGGCAGCACCAGCGGGTACGGGGCGTACTGCGAGAGCAGGCCCGACAGCAGCGGCCCGCAGCCGAGCCCGCCCATGTTGGCGGCGGTCGCGACGAAGCCCGCGCGGGCCTGGTGCCCGGGTGGGGCGAGCTCCAGCACGTACGCCGTCCCGGTGCCGGTGAACAGGCCCGCCGAGAACCCGGACAGCAGTCGGCCCAGGCAGAGCAGGGCGACGCTGTCCGCGGTCAGGAAGACCACGGCGCTGGCGGCCGAGCAGACCAGCCCGCAGAGCAGCACGGACCGGCGCCCGACGGAGTCCGAGACGTTGCCGATCAGCAGCAGGACGCCGATGACACCGAAGGCGTACACCGCGAACACGACCGTCACCGTCAGCTCGGAGAAGCCGAGCTTCTCCTGGTACAGGCCGTAGAGCGGGGTGGGCAGCGTGGTGCCCGCCATGCAGACGGCGAACGCGGCGGCGGCGACGAGGTGGCCCACCCGGGCCGTACCAGGCCCGGCGGTCCGACGATCGGTCATTCGCCCACGATAGGCGCGCGCCCGGGAGGGGGGCCGTGCCGTGCGGGGGAGCGCTGCGCCGAATGGCCGTCCGGCCGTGCCCGGCGGCTATCGGGCGCGGGAGGGTGGGGTCAGCGGTCCGGGTGCCAGGTGGATTCGAGGGCGGTGGTGCCGTCCGGCCGGGGCACGGGGTGCCAGCGGGCGCGCAGACCGGCCGGACGGGCGGCCGGCCGGGGTGCGCCCAAGGCACCGAGCACGGTGCTGTCGAGCGGGCTGGCGGCCAGCCGGTCCAGCACCCGCGCGCAGGCGCCGCGCAGGCCGTGGCCGTGGCGGCGCGCGTCGGGGACGTCGGAATGGAAGGCAGCGAGGACGGACATGCGGCTCACCTCCGGAGCGACCTGCGGGTCGTGCAGGCGTGGTCCGTCCAGCTTCGGGCCGTCCGGGGGCACCGGGCCCCGGATTGACGGGCTATTGACGGCTGCCGACACTCCGCTGACGAACTGCTGACGCGGAGGCGGTCTCCGCACCCGCCGCCGTTGGTCCCCGCGCCCGCCGCCGTCGGTCCCGGACCCGCTCGGCGGAGGTCCGCCCGGTGGCGGGACGGGGGGTCAGCCCGTCGCCTGCCCGGCCTCGCCCTGGTGCATCCAGGCGATGACGTCCAGCACCCGCAGCACGCCGATGTCCTCGCCGATCCCGGCCTCCGTACGGAGCTCCGCCAACCGGGCGCGGAACGCCCCGCCGTCCGCGCGCAGGGCGTCGGCCAGCGCGGACCAGAAGGTGGTGTCGACCTTCGGCCGCCGGAAGAGCGCCTTCACCCGGATGTCGTAGACGGGTATCAGGTGCGGCCGCTTGCGGGCCAGCAGCTTGCCCGCGACGACGGGGCCGACCCCGTCCGGCTTGCCCGGGTACGCGGCGCGCGGGTTCGCCAGCCGGTCCCACAGCTCGGCGGCCGGCCCGCCGGGGGCGATCAGCGCGGCACTGGCCGGGTCCTCCAGTCGGGCGTCGCGGGGGATCGCGGACAGCAGCCGGCCCCAGTGCCCGTCGGGGTCGGTGAGCAGCTCGACGGCTCCGTGGGGTTCGACCGAGACGCTCAGCATGGTGATCGCGAGCAGGTCGTCGGCGGTGAAGGCGTCCGCCGTCTCCGGGCGGTCGCCGCCGCCGGCGAGCCGCTCGAAGTGGGCGCCCGTGTAGTAGTGGTCGCCCTTCGCCCGCAGCCGGGTGAAGTAGGCACGCAGCAGCCGGACGGAGGCCCCGGTGTCCCCGTACACCGGGGGAATCCACAGCGCCGTCATGAGGGACCCCCTTCGAATCCGTGCGTCCGGGGGCAGTGTGGCAGAGGGGGCCGACAATCCGGTCCGGGGGCCGCTGAACCGGGCCGGTGCCGGGGGCCGTAGGACCGTAGTGGGCGCGCAGCGGTGCGTCCGCGAAGCGGCGGGCGCGTCCGCGAGGAACCCGGGAGGAAGTGGATGCAGTCCCGACGCGACCAGGTGCGGGCGCACCCGGTCGTGCTGAACAGGCCGGTCCCGGATGCGTTGCGGGCGGAGCCCGACGCACCGGACACCCCCACCCGGCGCACCACCCGGGGCGCCACGACGGGCCCGGCGGAGGAGGAGTGATGGGCGCTGTGGAGGCCCCGGAGGCGGTCGGCGCCTCGACGCTGCGGGCGCTCGGCGCGCACTACGTGATCGCACCGCCCGGCGCGGAGGCCGACGGACTGGCCGAGGCGCTGGCGCCCGTACGCGCCCAGCCGGGGGCGCTGCTGCTGCTCGCCGCCGCCGAGGACGCGGCACCCGTCCTGCTCGCCTCGCTGGACGAACTCGCCCGGGCCGCGCGTGGGCGCGACGCCGACGTGCTGGTGCTGGCCGCCTCCGGACTGGCCGCGGTCGGCCCCGACGGCCGGCGGCCCGCCGAACTGCTCGCCCGGCGCAGCGGGTTGACCGTCGTCGCACCGGACACGGTGGTCAGCGTCGAGCCGGACGGCACCCTGCCGGCCGTGGACGGGACGTGGTGGCGCTGCCGGCCCGGCGGGGGAGCGGAGCCGCTCGGCGGCCGCTGGCCCGCCGACGCGACCATCACCCCGCTGGCCGGCGGGGCGTACTGGATCACCGACGCGGAGGTGGGACCGGTCCGCCCCGCCGTGCTGGACCGGGCCTTCGCACCGCGCGACCGGCTGCTGCTGATCGTCGGCGCGCCCGCCCGGTCACTGCCCAGCGGTGCCCAACTGGCCAGCGCTGCGACCCTGTTGAAGGAGCAGGCGCCCCATCGGGAGTACCTCGCGCTGAGTGCGCCGTGGGCCGCGCCGCTCGAACTCATCGAGACGGCCGCCGTGCTGGCGGCCTCGCTCGGGCAGGAGGTGCGGGCGGCGATCGGCGTGCCGGTGGCCAGGTCGGGCCTGCCGGGGGCGCCCGGGTGCGGCGTGCGGCACGTCCACGTGGCGCCGGACGGGGGCGAGGGCTGGGAACCGTACCTCATCGAGTTGTCCGCCCGCCCGCGCGAACGCACCGTCACCGCCGTCGGCTGGCGCGTCGGGCCCGGCCCGGGTGTGGGCCCTGGGACGGAGCGCTTTCCGGCTCTCCCCGGCCCGGGTGCGGGGCCCGGTCCGGGCCGCTTCCCGGCCTTTCCCGGCCCGCCTCCGGTGCCCGGCGCGGGGCGTTTCCCGGTCTTCCCGGGCCCGGCTGTGGGGCCTGGGGCGGGGCGTTTCCCGGCTCTCCCCGGCCCGCCCGCAGGGCCCGGAGCGGGGCGGCTTCCGGCTCTCCCCGGCCCGCCCGCGGGGCCCGGGGCGGGACGTTTTCCGGCTCTCCCCGCGCCGCCTTCGGTGCTCGGGGCGGCGCGCTACCCGGCCTTCCCCGGCTGGGAGGTGGAGGCGGTGGCGGCCGGACTGTGGCTGCGCCCGGCCGCGACCCCGGAGCGGGGCCCCCGGCTGCGTCGGCCGGACCCGGCCCAGCCCGTGCTGGTCGTGGGCACGCCGGGCCGCCCGGTTCCGGACGCGGTCTGGGACCACCTCGGTACGGTGCTGGGCTCGCTCCCGGCCGGGCCGGTACGCCTCGCGCTCGTGGTGGCGGGGGTGTTGGACGTGGAGTCTGCCGCGGTGGGGCGGTTCTGCGCGCGGCAGTACGGGCTGGACTGGGTCGGCGAGGAGGCGGTCGAGGCCGCGGAGGTGCGGGTGGCCGTGCTCGGTTCCGAGCCGGTGACGGTTCCGGAGCCCGTCGCCACGGTGCCGACTTCGGAAGGGGCGTCGGTGGCGGAGGCTCCCGGGGAGGCCCATGAGGGAACAATATTGGCCCCTGATGTCGTCGTGGAGGAGCCTGAGGAGTCGGTTGCCGAAGTCCCGCTAGCAGAGCCCGAGTTGCTGTCCGAGCCTGAGGTGGAGGAGTCGGTCGCCGAGGCCCCGGAAGTCGAGCCCGAGCCCGAGCCCGAGGTGCCCGCTGCGACGCCCCCGGCCCCGGAACCGTCCTCGGAGCCGGAGCCGTCGGAGCCCGCCACCCCCGCCGGGGACGGCGAGGCTCTGGTCGCCCAACTCGGCGCCGCCTACGAGCCCTTGGCCCGGCGGGCCGAGGACGTCGCCACCCGCCTGCCCGCCCTGCGCGCGCAGGCGGAGGACGGCGACCAGGGGCCCGAGCTGGTCGCCCTCCTGCTGCACGCCGGCGACTCCGGCCCCCTGGCTCCGCGCGCCGAACTCCTCGCGGCGGCCCGCTCCGGCGAGCCCGGCCGCTACGGCCCGTACCTGCGCTGCCTGGCCGCCGGCCTGCGGCGGCTGCCCGGGTACTACGGCGGTGTGCTGGTCGCCGGTCCGGCGCGGGCCTGCGACCTCGCCGCGTACGCCCCGGGCACGGTGCTGACCGAGCGGGCCCCGGTGACCGCCCTGGCGGTGCCCGAGGCGGACCTGGGGGAGGACGTCGGGATCGAGTTCGCCATCTGGTCCGTCGGCGGCCGCCGCAGCTCGGCCTTCGGCGAGCCGGGCGACCCGCCCATGGTGGTCTTCGTCCCGGGCGCGGAGTTCGAGGTGGTCGAGGTCCAGCCGGCGGACCCGGAGGAGGGCCGTCCGGCCCGGGTCCTGCTCCACGAGATCGGCGGCGTCCGCCCGAGCCCCGAGCGGCTGCGCACCTGGCTCGCCCGCCGCGACGCCGTCGCCCCCGCCGACCGCGTCCGCCCCGCCGACCCCTCCCGCTACGCCCTCGCCCTGGGTGTCGGCTCCGGCCCCGCCGACTGACTGTCGGTGGGGCCGGATACGGTGCGTCCCGGAGCCGGACCACAGGAGGGGTCATGGAAGCAGGGGAAGCATCCGTCGCCGCGCTGAAGGCCGTCATGTCGCCGCACGACGGCGCCGACGAGCAGGTGGACTGGGCCGCGGTGGGCCAGGCCTGGGGCGTCCGGTTCCCCGCCGACTACGTGGCGTTCATGGCCACGTACGGGGCCGGTGGAATCGACGAGGCGTTCGGTGTCCTGGCCCCCGAGGCGAGCACGGCGCCGCCCGAGGGCCCGGGCTTCGGCAGCGCGGCCGGGGAGACCGCCATCCTGCGGAGCCTCTGGTCGACCGAGGGCGGGCCGGCCGGCGTCGAGGCCGGGCCGGACTCGGTGATCGCGTGGGGGGTGAGCTGCGGGGCGGACATCCTCGGCTGGCTCACGGTCGACGACGACCCCGACAAGTGGCCGGTCCTGGTGTGGGAGCGCCACGGGTCGCCGAACTGGCAGCTCTACGACTGCGGGATGGCGGAGTTCCTGCGCCGCCTGTTCACCGAGGGCTTCGACCGCTGTCCGCTCAGCGACGCCTCCCTCTGGGGCGATCCGTCCCCGCACTTCGTCCACTGGCGTGAGGAGCGGCGCCGCATCGAGGAGCGGTTGGACCCGTACACCGGAGAGCCGCTCTCCTGGTCCTTCTGAACCACCCGGTGAACCCCGCACGGGCGGCCGGCCGTCGGACGGAACACAGGGACGTGATCGGCGGGAGGGGCGCGGGGTGGGACCCGGCCGGTGGCGGGCGCGGAGCCGGTCCGGACGGTCGGGCCTGAGGCGCGCCGATTTCGGCTGAACCGGTTCGGCCGTGCGGGCCGTAGCTCCCCACAGGAGTGTCATCGAGCACAGGGGATGCATGGTGGGCGAGGAGCAGCGCGGCGGGCCGGAGCGGAGGCCGGGCGGCTTCCGGCTCCCGGCGGTGAACTGGGCGTTGGCGGCCGAGGCGGACCAGGGGAAGCCGCCGGAGGTGCCCGTGAGCGCGGAGACGGCGGCGCCGCCCGCGCAGCCGGGCGCCGGTGGCGGTACCGGCACTGGTGCCGGTGCCGGTGTCAGCGCCGGGGCCACGGGCGCTGCGACGGGCGGGGCGCGGACCGGTCCGAAGCCCGAGGTCGGGTCCAAGCCCGCGAGCCCTGCGCCGACGGTCCCGCCCGCGCGGCTGGGTGGCGGTCCCGAGGCCGGCGCCGGGTCGAAGCCCGCGAGCCCTGCGGCGCCGGTGCCGCCCGCGAGGTCGGGCGCCGAGGCCGGTGTCAGCGCTGGGTCCAAGCCCGCGAGCCCCGCGCCGACGGTGCGGCCCGCGCAGCCGGGCGCCGGCGCCAATGGCGGTGCCAGTATCGGTGTCAGTGCCGGGGGCACCGGCGCTGCGACGAACGGGGCACGGCCCGGGCCGAAGTCCGAGGCCGGGCCCAGGTCCGCGAGCGCCGAGACGGCGGTGCTGCCCGTGCAGCCGGGCGCCGGTGTCGGCGCCGGAGTCGGTGTCAGTTCCAGGGCCACGGGCGCTGCGACGAACGGGGCGCGAACCGGACCGAAGCCCGCGTCCGGGCCCAAGTCCACGGTTGGAGCCAGGCTCCCGGCCGGGACCGGTATCGGGCCGGCGCCCCTGCCGTCCCCCGCCAAGGGCCCGACGGCACCCGTCGGCCCGGTGACCCCTGCGGGGCCCGTGGGTCCGGGGGACCCTGGGCCGCGCACCGGCCGGGTCTCCCGTCCGATGATCGCCGCGGCCGTCGCCGTCGGCCTGGTGCTGGTCGGCACCTCCGTGATGGTGACCCAGCGCAGCGGCAGCGACCCGCACGGACCGGCCCAGGCCGACGCCCCGCCCGCCAACGTCCCCGGCTTCGACGAGCACGGTGGCACCGCCGGCGGCGTCGCGCCCGACGGGCAGTCGGGCTCGGCGGCACCGCAGCCGGACGGTTCGGCCGCACCGGCGTCGGGCGACCAGGCGGCCTCGGCCCCGAACGGCACCGGCGGCGGCGCTGGTGGCGGGGCCGGCGGTGGCGGTGCCGGTGCGGCCGCTCCTCCCGGCGGCGGGGCCAACCCCGCTGGGGGCGGCGCGAGTTCGGGCGGTGGGGGCGATCGCGCGGAGGGCGGCGCGGCCGCCGCCTCGGGTGGTTCGGGCGGCGGTGGCCCGGCCGCCGGCGGCACGGGCGGCGGCGGTGCGGCCAACCCGGCGCCGAACCAGCCGGCCCCCAACCAGCCGGCTCCGAACAAGCCGGCCCCGAACCCGTCGGCGCCCCAGCAGCCCGCGCCCCCGGCGGCCAAGCCGCCCGCACCGGTCACCGTGATCGCCGGCCCGTACTGCTCGGGCGGCGGCCAGTACAAGACCAACGGCTGGTTCGACCAGGGCAGCAGCGGTTGGCGCAACAACTCCGGCGGCTACAGCGGCGACGGCTGCAACGGCACCTACGCCTCGATGCCGATGTCCGGCAACGCCAACAAGGACGACAACGGCAACTCGGTCGTCTGGACCTTCACCGTGGACAAGGTCACCAGCTGCACCTTGTCGGTCTACATCCCGGCCAGCGGCGACGTGAAGCAGGTCGGCGGCAACCCGAGCACCTACACGGTGCAGAGCGGTGGCGGCCAGGTGGGCTCGTTCACCATCAACCAGACGGCGAGCCGGGGCAGTTGGGTGAACAACGGGCCGTTCACCTACCGCGGCCCGATCTCCGTCACGCTGCACAGCCGCGGTGTGGACTGGGGCGGCTCCAGTGGCGCCCACCACGCCGCCAGCGCCGTCCGCGCCACCTGCACGGCCTGACCCCGGCACGCACCGGGGCCCGGACCCGTCGAGCCACCGAACCGCTGAGTCACCGAACCACCGAGCGACCGAACCACAACGCCCCACGACGAAGGGAACCCCAGGCATGTCGCGCCCGGTGCTGACGGTCTGCGCGGAGCAGCGGGAACCCGGCTCCTACCGGACGATCGGCGAGGCCCTCCGGGCGGCCGGCGGCGGCGCGGTGATCTCGGTCCGGCCCGGCCGGTACGACGAGAACCTGGTGCTCACCAGGGCGGTGAGCATCACCGCCGCCGACGTCCGGGGCAGTGTGCGGATCAGCCCCCGGCGCGGTTCGGTGGTCCAGGTGCTCACCGAGGCCGTCCGGTTGACCGGTCTGGTGCTCCAGGGGCAGGACGACGAGCTGCCCGCCGTCGACGTCCCGCGGGGCCGCCTCACCGTGCGGGACTGCGAGGTGATCGGCAACGCCTGGACCGCCGTGCTCACCCGCGGGCCGGGCGAACTCGCCATGTGCGGCAGCCGGGTCACCAACCCGGCCGGTGCCGGGCTGGTGGAGACCTCCACCGGCTCCAGCGTGATCGAGGACAGCGTCGTCGAGCACCTCGGCACCTCGGCCGTGGTCATCGGCGAGCGGGCCGACCCGACCGTCCGGCGCTGCGTGCTGCGCGACGCGCGCGGCAACGGCCTGTGCGCCAACGGCGAGGCGCGCGGCGTCGTCGAGGACTGCGAGATCTCCGGCACCGACAAGCCGGCCGTCGCCCTGGAGGAGCGGAGCAGCACGCGCCTGCTGCGCACCGCGATCCGGGACAGCGCGCTCGGCGTCTTCGTCGGCTCCGCCGCCCGGGTCGTGCTGGAGGACTGCACCGTCACCGCCGTGCGCGGCCACGGCTACGTCCTCACCGACGGCACCGACCCGCTGCTGCGCCGCTGCCGCGCCGTCCGCCCCCAGGGGTACGGTCTGCACATCGCGGGCCGGGCCCGGGGCACCCTGGAGGACTGCGAGGTCACCGCCCCTGCCGGGGTCGGCATTCACGTCGGCGGGTCGGCCGGGCCCAGCCTGCTGCGGACGGTGGTGCGCGACGCCGGGACCGACGGTGTCGAACTCACCGGCGGGAGCGCCGCCGAGTTCGACCGCCTGGAGGTCCGCCGCGCGGCCGGTGCCGGCATCGTGGTGCGCGACGGCGCCGACCCGCTGCTGTGCCGCGGCACCGTCACCGCCGCCGGCCGCCACGGGATCGAGGTGCTGGGCGACGGGCGCGGCCGACTGGAGGACGTCACCGTCGTCGACGCCGGACGGCACGGGGTGCGGATCGCCGACGGAGCCCACACCCACCTCGGCGGCGGCCTGGTGCGCGGCAGCGGGTCCTGCGGGATCTCGGTCGGCGCCGGGGGCGTCGCCATCCTGCGCGACGTCGAGTCCACCGGCAACGCCCTCGACGGCGCGAGCGTCGAACGCGGCGGCGAACTGGCCGCCACCCGTGCCCGGTTGGGGACCAACCGGCGGCACGGGCTGCACCTGCTGCCCGGCTCCCGGGCCACCCTGACCTCCTGTCGGCTCGGCGACAACACCGTGGACGGGCTCCGCTCCGAGTCCGCGGAGCCCGTCCGGCTCACCGACTGCACGGCCGCCGGGAACCAGGGCGCCGGGCTGTGGCAGACCGCGCCGACCGACCGCCTCGTGGTGGAGAACCTCGACAGCCGGGACAACCGCTCGCCGGACGCCCACGGCACGGCGGCCGCCACCACCGTCGCTGCGGACGCCGCCGGCGACGGTACGGAAGCCCCCGCGGAGGAGGCCGTCGGCCCGCAGGCCGTCCTCCGGGCCCTGGTCGGGCTGGAGGGCGTCAAGGAGCAGGTCGCCACCCTGGTCAACCTCGGCAAGCTGACCCGCCGCCGCGAGCAGGCCGGGCTGCCCGCCCTGCCGATGAGCCGGCACCTCGTCTTCGCCGGCCCGCCCGGCACCGGCAAGACCACCGTCGCCCGGCTCTACGGGGCGATCCTCGCCGAACTCGGCGTGCTGCGCAGCGGCCACCTGGTCGAGGTCGCCCGGGCCGACCTGGTCGCCCCGGTCGTCGGCGGGACGGCCCTGAAGACCACCGAGGTGGTCAGGGAGGCCCTCGGCGGGGTGCTGTTCGTCGACGAGGCCTACACCCTGTCGGCCGGCTCCGGCGCGGCCGGCCCGGACTTCGGCCGGGAGGCCGTCGACACCCTGGTGAAGCTGATGGAGGACCACCGCGACGACCTGGTGGTGATCGTCGCCGGGTACGAGGCCGGGATCCGCGGGTTCCTGGCCTCCAACCCGGGCCTGGCGTCCCGGTTCAGCCGCACCGTCGAGTTCCGGAACTACCGCGCCGACGAGCTCGCCACGATCGTCGAGCAGGCCGCCGGCGGACACGGCTACGAGCTCGCCGAGGGCACCCGGGAGGCGCTCGCCGCGCACTTCGACCGGATGCCCAAGGGCGCGGAGTTCGGCAACGGCCGGGCCGCCCGCAAGGTGTTCGAGGAGATGGTCGACCGGCAGGCCTCCCGGCTCGCCGAACTGGAGCAGTTCGACAACGCGGCGCTCACCCGGCTGCTGCCCGCCGACGTCGGCGAGGAGTTCGCCCCGGCCCCCGTCGGCGAGGGGCGGGCCGGGGAGCCCGGCCTGCTCGACCGGCTGCGCGCCATGGTCGGCCTCGCCGCCGCCAAGGAGCAGGTCGAGGACCTGGTCAACCTGACCCGCCAGTCCCGGCGCCGGGTCGAGGCCGGGCTGCCCGCCGCCCCCCTCGGCCACCACCTGGTGTTCTCGGGCCCGCCCGGCACCGGCAAGACCACCGTCGCCCGGCTGTACGGCGAACTCCTCGCCGAACTCGGCGTGCTGCCCTCCGGCCGGCTGGTCGAGACCGCCCGCGCCGACCTGGTCGGCCGCTACCTCGGCCACACCGCCCACCTCACCCGGGACGCCTTCGAACGCGCCCGGGGCGGCGTGCTGTTCATCGACGAGGCGTACACCCTGACGCCCCGCGACGGCAGCGGCGGGGACTTCGGGCAGGAGGCGGTGGACACCCTGGTGAAGCTGATGGAGGACCACCGCGACGAGGTCGTGGTGATCGTGGCCGGCTACCGGGAGGAGATGCGCGGCTTCCTCGCCTCCAACCCCGGCCTGGCCTCCCGGTTCTCCCGGGAGATCACCTTCGACCACTACGCGGACGAGGAACTCGTCGCCATCGTCCGGGCGCGGGCCGAGACCGCCGGCTACACCTGCACGCCGGAGACCCTGGCCGCACTCGGCACCCTGTTCGGCGCCGTCCCGCGCGACCGCTCCTTCGGCAACGGCCGGTTCGCCCGGCAGGTGCTCGAAGCGATGGTCACCCGGCAGGCGGGCCGGCTCTCCCGGGTCGACGTGGCGGACCTGGACGAACTCAGCCTGCTGCTGCCGCAGGACATCCCGGCCGAACGGCTGGGCACCTTCGCGTGACCACGCCGCCGCCCCGCCCCCGGGCGGCGGCCGACCCGGGCTCGGCCGCTGCCGCCCTCGTCCTCGGCTACCGCCCGGACCTGACCGTCGACCAGCCGGCCGAAGACCGGGAAGCCGCCGCCTCCCGCGGCCCTGGCCATCAGTACGGCCACGGCACCGTCGGCCCCGTGGCCGCTGCCACCCCGGCGGTCGTCCTCACCACGCGCCCCGCTCCACCCGACAGCGGCGCCGGCATCGAGGCGGGCCTCCTCGCCCTCACCGTCCTCGCGGCCGTCGCCCTGGCGGCGGTGGCCGCCGCCGTGGCCCCGCGCGCCCGGGGCCGGCGCCCGGGCCGTGCGGAGGCGAGCCGGTCGTCTGGCCGGGGCCGAGGGCCTGACGGGAGGAATCCGCTCGTCGTGGTGATCGGCGCCGTGGGACCATCAGGGCCCGTCGGGGACCGGACGCGCCCGGCGGGTGAGATGTCGACACGGCACGGGAACGGAGGGCCCTGATGACGGAGCGGCAGTCGCCGACGGCGAGAGAGCTGGTGCTCGGCTTCCTGTCCGCGCTCGACCGGGCGGAGGCGGCGTTGTGCGAGGCGGTGCCCCCGCTGGAGCGCTTGGCGGACGTCCTGGCGGCGGCGCGCTCGGGGCGGCTCAGCGGTGCTCGGCCATGCCGTCGCCGATGAGGGCGGCGAGTTCCAGGTAGTCGAGGCGGGCCCGGGAGCGGAGGGCGGCGGGGGCGGCAGGGAGGGTGAGGGCGGCGCGGCAGCGGGTGCGGAAGTGGGAGAGGAGGTCGCGGTCGGCGACCGGGCGGTCGGTGGGCGGGGCGGGGGTGAAGGCGGCGACCGCCCCGCGGGCCAGGCCGTGGTGGCCGAGGGCGGCGAGGTGGTCGAGGAGGGCGTCGGCGGTGCGGGCTCCGGTGGCGGAGGCCGGGGCGCAGAGGAGCAGCCGGTCGGCGTGTTCGACGGCGGCGAGCCGGACCTCGGCCGGGGCGCCGGTGGTGTCCGCGAGGACCACCGGGTAGTGGCCGTCGGCCTCGCCGAGGGCCTCCCGCAGGGCGGCCGGGTCCGGCCGTACGGACCGCAGCACCCGGCCGCCCGCGCGGCATTCGCTCCCGGCGGGCCCGGCGGTGGTGAGGACGAGCACCGGGTGGGCCCGGTGTTCCGTGAGCAGGGCGCCGAGGAGGGCGGCGGCCCCCTCGGCGGGGCCGCCCAGGACGGCGATCCGGTGGCGGGTCCGCAGCGGCGCCCGGACGCGGTCGAGCAGGCGCCGCCGCCGTGCCTCCCCGCCGCCGGGAAGGGCGAGCCGCAGGGTGCGCGGACGGTCGGAGTCGAGGCGCGGTACGGGCGGTGCGGGCAGCGGTGCGGGGGCAGGCGGGCTCGGGGGCAGGAACGGAAGCGGCGCCGCCGAGGACGGTCCGACGGCCGGCTCCCGGGTGGACGGCCGCCGTTCGGCGGGCGGGATCAGGACGGTGCCGAGCGGGTCCAGCGGGCGCGGGGGCAGCCGGGGCAGCAGGGCGACGGGCTCGGGCCAGAGGGCCGGCGAGTAGTCGGGTGCGGCCGGGGCGGTGCCGCCCGCGCCCGCGGTGCCGTCGGAGTAAGCCATCGGACGACCTCCCGGTCCCTGGTGCGCCGGACGGGTGCCTCCGGTCCGGCTGACCGTACGGTCTACCCGTACAGCCGGGAGTACGGCTGAAGGCTACCCTCCGGTTCAGCTGAACCGCTGGTGGTGGAGGGCCCGTTGAGCGGAACAGGGCGCACGGCGCGCCCCCTGTCGCTTCGGGAGGCCCGTAACGAGAAAACCCTCCGCCCGACCGGCTACCGATCGGTACCGTCATCGGGTGGCACCCGGCGTCCGCCGAGTGTCACCGAGTCGGAAGGAGCGTGAGTCCCGTGAACGGGACGGGGGAGGGCCGCGGCATGGCCGCGGACGGGCCGGAGGCGCGGGAGTTCGTCGCGGCCCTGGTGCGGGCCGGGGCGCCGAGCGCGGCCGGGCCGGCCGGGCTGGCGGTGCCCGAGGCGGCGGCGGAGCGGGTGATCGCGGTCGCCCGGCGGCTGGCGCTGCGTGCGGCGCCGGAAGAGCGGCCGCGGCCGGAGTCGGGGCTGCTGGGCGTGGCGACGGCACTGGTGGTGGACGAGCACCCGTCGGCACCGGTGTGGTCGGCGGCGGAGCGGCAGCTGTTGGCGGGCTGGGTCGCGGTGCTGATCGAGCACCGGGGCGAGGACGGGGTGCGGGAGCTGCTCGGGGCGCTCGCCGAGGGCTGACACCGCGGCCCGGTGCGGCGCTCGGCGGGGGGCCGGGCGCCGAACCGGGCGGTGGCGGAAGAAGCCGCAGCTCACGGCCGCTAACGACCGGCCAACAGTCGTCGGCGCCCGCCAACGGTGGCACTCGGGGGTGGCCCGAGTGCCCCGGGCGGGGGCGTTGGCGGATCCTTGGTGCGGACTTGGCGGGCTCCGGCAGTGTGCTGGTGCAGCCACCGCCGGGGATCTCCGGCGGTGCCCAGCACGCCCTGCCCGTGCTGCGTCCCCTGCCCGTGCTGCGCCCCCTGCCCGACCTGAGAGGTAGCGCGTGTCGAAGCCGTCCGTCGCCCAGCCCACGTCCGTCACCCCGCCGTCCGAGGGTCCGGCCGCCGCGCCGGAGGGCGCCACCGCCCCGGCCCGCCCGACCCTCGACCCCGACGTGCTCGCCGAGATCCACCGGCTGCACGGCGGCTACCTGCTGCGCGCGCTGCTGCGGGCCACCGGCGGGGACCGCGGCAAGGCCGAGGACATCCTCCAGGAGACCCTGCTGCGCGCCTGGCAGCACCCGGAGGCGCTGGCCGCCGGCGCGGAGGCGGCCCGGCCCTGGCTGTTCACGGTCGCCCGGCGGATCGCGATCGACCACTACCGGATGGCCGCCGCCCGCGCCAAGGAGGTGATCGGCGAGACGGTCGAGGACCGGCCGGTCGCCGACGACCCGTACGAGCAGGTGGTGGTGGCCCGGGACCTCGCGCTGGCACTGCGCCGGGTGCAGAAGCACCACCGCGAGGTGCTGGTCGAACTCCACCTCAAGGACCGCTCGGTGCTGGAGGCCTCGGCCCGGCTGGGCGTGCCGCCGGGGACGGTCAAGTCCCGCAACTTCTACGCGATCCGGGCGCTGCGCCCGGTGCTGGCGACGGAGCACGGGTACGCCCCGACGGTGCGCGGGGCGGCCTCGGCAGCCGGCTGACGGGGCCGTCCGGCTCTGGACGGACAGGAGCACCGGCCGACCGGGGCGCGGCCCCTCGCGCCGACCGTCCGGTTCAGTCGTCCGTCGCCCGCCGGCCGGTGCGGAGGTTGAGCGACTCCTCCAGGCTGGTGGTGAACTCGCTGCAGTGGCCCGCCTGCCGGTCGTGCGAGCGGAAGCGGTCCAGCGCCGTGCGCAGCCGGCCGCGCACCTCCGGTTCCCGTCCCCGGGCCAACAGGTAGGCGGCGTAGGACTGTTCGGCCACCGCGTGCAGGTACAGCAGGCCGGCCTCCTCGCAGGCAGCGAGCAGCCGGTGCCAGGCGAGGTCGGCGGCGTCGTCGCGGACGGTCGGCGCGAGGGCCTGCGCCTCGGTCAGCAGCGACCAGAGGTGGACCTGGGTGACGGGCGTGGCCGGCAGCAGCTCGCGGGCCTCCCGGGACCGGCGCTGGGCGCCCTCCCGGTCCCCGGCGGCCAGGCTCACCCAGCCCTGGTGCACCTTGGCGTCGACCAGCCGGCGGCGGTCGCCGGACTCCAGCGCGAGCGCCGTGGCGGCGGCGGCCAGCCGCTCGGCCTCGGCGGCGTGGCCGAGCATCGCGGTGACCAGCGCCAGCGTGGCGAGCGCTCGGACGTGCGCGGACGCGGCGGCGGGCCCGGTGGCGGACTCGGCCGCGGCGACCGCCTTCCGGGCCGCCTCCGCGGACTCCTGCCGGCGTTCCAGCGCGACCAGGGCCTGCGCCCGGCAGTTGAGCAGCAGCGCGACCGCGACCGGGTCGCCGCAGCGTTCGGCCGCGGCCTGCCCCAGCCGGGCGCTGGCGAGCCAGTCGGTGAAGCGGCTGGCGCCGTAGTAGAGCGAGCCGCAGGTCAGCGCGAGCCGCCAGGCCCGGGCCGGGTCGGTGTCGGGGGACGCGACCAGCGCGGAGACCGCCGGCTCCTCGGCGTCGAACCAGTCGAGCGCGGTGCGGATGTCGCCGACGGCCGGGAGGGCCTGCGCCGGACCGGCGGGCGGGGCGGTGTCCTCCTGGCCGGGGTCGAGGAAGGACCCGCAGTGCCCGAGGGCCGTGAGGTAGTGGTCGGCCAGGCGGTCGCGCAGCAGCCGCCGGTGCTGCTCGGGCCGTTCGGCGAGCAGCCCGGCGCCGTACAGCCGGACCAGGTCGGTACGGGCGTGGCGGCCGGGGGCGGTGCCGGTGAGCAGGTGGTGGGAGGCCAGCTCGCCGAGCACCCGGTGGGCGGTCGCGGTGTCGCTGCCGAGCAGGGCGGCGCCCGCCGGGGTGTCCACCTCGCGGCCGGGGTGGGCGGCCAGGGCGGTGAGCAGTTCGGCCGCGGGTCCGGAGAGCCGGCGGTGGGTCAGCCCGAGCCGGCCCGCGACGGAGAGCGTGCCGTCCGCGTCCAGGACGGCCAGCCTGGTCCGTTCGTCGGCGAGTTCGGCGACCAGCCCGGCGATCGTCCGGTCCGGCCGGTCGGCCAGGCGGGCGGCGGCGATCCGCAGGGCGAGCGGCAGGTGGTCGCAGAGCCCGGCGAGGCGGGCGGCGGCCTCCGGCTCGGCGCGCAGCCGCTCGGGCGTCAGGGCGCGCTCCAGCAGGTGCAGGGCGTCGTCCTCGGGCAGCGCGGCCAGGCGCAGCAGGGTGGCCCCCTCGACGGCGACCAGGCCCTCCAGCGAGCCCCGGCCGGTGACCACGGCGGTGCCGGCCGGGCCGGCGGGCAGCAGGTCGGCGACCTGGTCCGCGTCGGCGGCGTCGTCCAGCAGCACCAGCAGCCGCCGGCCCCGGGTGCGCTCGCGGTAGAGCGCGGCCCGGGCGGCGCGCCCCTCGGGGATGCCGTCCTCCGGTACGCCGAGCGCGCGCAGGAAGCCGGCCAGGACGGCCTCGGGCCGGGCGGGGCCGTCCGGGGCGAGGCCGTGCAGTTCGGCGTGGAGCAGTCCGTCCGGGAAGCGGTCGGCGGCCCGGTGCGCCCAGGTGGTGACCAGCGCGCTCTTGCCGACCCCGGCCGGGCCGACCACCAGCACCGGGCCGTCCCCGGCGCGGCCGGTCCCGCAGGCCAGGTCGAGGCGGGCCAGGTCGGTGGTGCGGCCGACGAAGTCCGGGTGGCGGCGGGGGAGTCGGCGCGGCACCGGCGCGGGCTGCGGGGCCGCTCCGGGGGCCGGCGCAGCGGCGGGCGGCGGCTCCGCCGTACGGTCGTCGGCCAGCACCTCGGCGAGCGCCGCGCGCAGCGCCGGGCCGGGGTTGATGCCCAGTTCGTCGTCCAGCCGGATCCGGGCCTGGTGGTAGGCGGTCAGCGCCTCCGCGGACCGGCCCGCCTGGTGCAGGCAGCGCATCAGCATGGCCACCAGCTCCTCGCGCAGCCCGTCCAGCCGCACCCCGTGCTTCAGCAGCGGCACGGCCGAGGCCCCGGCGCCCTGGCCCAGCCGCAGCCCGGCCCAGCAGAGCAGGGCGGCGGTGCGGGACTGCCTCAGCCGGTCCACCGCGGCGTCCCGCAGGGGGGTTTCGGGCAGGTCGGCCAGCGCCTCGCCGCGCCACAGCCGCAGCGCCTCCTCCAGCAGCGCGACCGCCGTGGCGCAGTCGCCGAGGCCGGCCTGCCCCTCGGCCTCGCCGGCGAGCTCCTCGAAGCGCAGCGCGTCCACGGCGTCGGCCGGCCCGGTCAGCAGGTAGCCGGAGTCCCGGGTGTGCAGCTCGAACGGGGTGTCGGCGAGCACCTTCCGCAGCGCGGCGACGTGCCCCTGCACGGCCGCCCGGGCGGTGGGCGGCGGCTGCTCGTCCCAGAGCAGCTCGCACAGCTGGTCCATGGTGACCACGAGCCCCAACCGCAGCGCCAGCATCGCCAGGACGGCCCGCCGCTGGGCACCCGCCACGCTCGCGAAGCCGTCCGCCCCGACCCGCAGCTCCACCGGCCCGAGCAGCCGAATCCGCACCGGTACCCCCCACCTCGCCCCAAAACCGCACATCACACCCGAAGCGGCCATCGGCCCTCGGGGTGGAGCAGTGTAGTGCGAGAACCTGTCCGGTCCACGCCGGACGGCTGCTCCCGCCCTCGGACGCCCGCCCGCGCGGGGCGCCCACCCCCGGTCCGACCGGGCTCCACGGGGCACCCCTGAGAGGGATGCCGATGGGGCCGGTGACGGTTGCACCGGACGGCCGACGCGGGGTCGTGCCGCCGTGCCCGGCCCGTCCGGAGCGGCGGACGCGGGGCCGTGCCGCGGTGGCCGCCCGGCCAGGAGCCGCGGACGCGACGCCGGTGTCGTAGCGGCCCGGTACCGTACGGCCGACGTCAAGGGCCCGGTCGGCCCTATCCTCGAACCAGCCGGGGAGTCGACGGATGGTGGGGGAGGGGAACGGGCGCGTGCACATCGATCTGCTCGGGCCGGTGGTGGTGCGGCGGGAGGACGGGACGGCGGTGACGCCCTCGGCCCCCAAGCGCCGGGCGCTGCTGAGCGCGCTCGCCGTACGGCTGAACCGGACGGTGGCCACCGAGGAGCTGATCGAGCTGGTCTGGGAGGGCTGCGCGCCGCCCACCGCGCGGGCCGCCCTGCAGGGCCACGTCGCGGCGGTGCGCCAACTGCTGGACGGCTCCGGGCTGGAGCTGGGCACCCGGGGGGCCGGCTACCTGCTGGCCGGTGAACCCGACCGGGTCGACGTGCTGCGCTTCGGCCGGCTCTGCGAACAGGCCGGCGTGCTGCTCCCCGAGCCCGCCGCCCCGCTGGACGGTGCCCCGCCGGGGACCGCCCCGCCGGAGCCCGCCCCGATGGAGGCCACGCCGGTGGAGACCGCGCCGGCGGACGGCGCCCCGCCCCTGCTGCGCGCCGCGCTGGACCTGTGGCGCGGCCCGGCGCTCGCCGACTGCGGCTCCGCCCTGCTGCGCGAGCGGACCCTCCCGTACCTGACCGACCTGCGGCTGCGCGCCCTGGAACGGCTGGCCGACGGCCTGCTCCGGGCCGGCCGGGGCGGCGAACTGGCCGCCGAACTCGCCGAGGCCGCCGACGGCCACCCCGCCCGGCAGACGCTGACCGCCCGGCTGGTGCGCTGCCTGGAGCAGGACGGGCGGAGCTCCGAGGCGCGGGAGCGCTACGAGCGCGCGGTGGCCCGGCTCTCCCGGCCGCCCGGCCCGGAGCTGCGCCTGGCCGGCGAGCAGTCCGGCGTCCGACCCGCCGCCGACCGCCGGTTCGTCGGCCGGACGGACGAACTCGCCCGGCTGGACCAGGTGGTGCCCGCCGCCCGGGACGGCCGCCCGATCCTGGTCACCGGCCCCGCCGGGGTCGGCAAGACCAGCCTGGTCCGGCAGTGGACGGCCCGGCGCGGCGACGCCTACTTCCCGGACGGCGTCCTCCACGCCGAGCTGCGCGGCTTCGACCCGGACGGGCCGCGCGAACCCGCCGAGGTGCTCGGCGAGTTCCTCACCGCGCTCGGTACGGCCCCGGACGCCCTGCCCCGCGACCCCGAGGACCGCGCCCGCCGCTACCGCGAACTGGTCGGCGGCCGAAGGATGCTGGTCGTGCTGGACGACGCCGCCTCCTACGAGCAGCTCGCCCCGCTGCTGCCCGACCCGCCGGCCACCGACAGCGAGCCCGCCCCGGTCGCGATCGTCACCAGCCGCAGCCGGCTGCGCCACCTGGTGGTCCGCACCGGCGGCATCCCGCTGCCGCTGGGCGTGCTCGGCCCCGAGGAGGCCGCCGCCCTGCTCGCCCGCATCCTCGGCGAGGACCGCACGGCCGGTGAGCCGGAGGCGGTCGCGGAACTCGCCGAGCGCTGCGACCGCCTGCCGCTCGCGCTGCGCCTGGCCGCCGCCCGGCTGGCCGCCCGGCCCGACTGGTCCGTGGCCGACCTCGCCGCCGAACTCGCCGACGAGCAGACCGGTCCGGCCGCCCTCTCCGGCACCGGCACCGCCGGCGGCCCGCTCGGCCTCACCGCCGCGCTGGACCGGACGTACCGCACACTGGCGCCCGACGCCGCCCGGCTGTTCACCCTGCTCGGCCTGCACCCCGGCGCGGAACTCGACACCGCCACCGCCGCCGCCCTCGCCGACCTCCCGCCCGCCGCCACCCGCACCCTGCTGACCCGGCTGGACGCCGTCCACCTGCTGGAGGAGAGCGGCCCCGGCCGGTACGCCCGGCGCGAGCTGGTCCGCCGCCACGCCGCCGCGCAGGCCGCCGAACTCACCTGCGACGAACGGTTCCTCGCCCTCGACCGGCTGATCGCCCACTACCTCGACGTCACCGCCGGCTGGACGGCCGGGGGCGCGGCGACCGTGGGCGCGGGGGCCTGGTTCCGCCGCGAGGAGAGCGCCCTGCGCGCGGTGGTGGTCTGCGCCGAGCAGCAGGGACGGCCCGCCGCGGCCTGGCAACTCGCCCACCGGGCCTGCCGGTTGTACGAGACCACCGGCCACGACCGGACGCACTGGCGGGCCGTGGTCGAGGCCGGGCTGCGCGCCGCCCACACCGACCGGGACGAGGCGGCGGTGGCCCGGCTCGCCACCGACCTCGCCGTCCTGCACGTCGACCGCGCGGCCCACCGCACCGCCGCCGACACCCTGGAGCGGGCCGTCGCGGCCGCCGACCGGTCCGGCGACGCGGCGCTGCGCCACCACTGCCGCAGCCGGGTGGCCGCCGCCCTGCTGCGGGCCGGCCGGTACGAGCGGGCGGTGCCCATGCTCGGCGACCTGGTCGCCGCCGCCCGCACCCCCGCCACCGACCACCTGCTGGTCCGCGCGCTCACCGACCTCGCCGACGCGCTGGTCCTGGCCGACGACCCCGGGCCCGCGCTGCGCCACGCCGACGAGGCGGTGCGCGCCGCCACCGCCCGCTCCGGCGGCGCCGAGGCCGTCCTCGCCACCCACAGCAGGGCCCGCGCCCTGCACGCGCTCGGCCGCCGGGACGCCGCGCTCTCCTCGGCCCGGCTCGCCGTCGCCCTCGGCCGCACCGTCGGCGACCCGGCCCTCGAAGCCCGCTCCCACAACCTGCTCGCCGACCTGCTGGACGCCCTCGGGCGCACGGTCGAGGGCGCGGAGGCGAGGCGGCCGGCGTAGCGGCCCGGCGCAGGAGGCCGGGGTGGAGGTCCGGCGCAGGGGTCCGGCATGGACCGCGGCCGGCCGCCGGTGGCGGGAAACCGCTGTTCGACCAGCGGAACCACAGGCGGAACTACCGGCGTCCCGCCCCTCGCGGAACCGCCCCCGCCCCGCCGCCCCGCCCGTACCCGTCCCTCCTGACCTGGGCAGATGCCCCGGGAGAGGGCGGAATAGGTGGAACCTGTCCGCCGGGGCATACTTCTGCCTGGAGCGCACCGCAGCGAACCGCCGGAGGCGACTCCAGGCAGAAGTGCGGAACTGCGCAGGACCGAGCGAGTGGGGGCGGGGCATGGCGGCCGGGGGCGGCACGGACACGGACGCGAACGAGTTCAGCCGCCTGCTGGCCGGGCACCGGGTGGCGGCGGGCCTGACCCAGGAGGAGCTCGCCGCGGCGGCCGGGGTCAGCCTGCGCGCCCTCGGGGACATGGAACGCGGCCGCACCCGCGGACCGCAGCGGCGCACCGTACGGGCCCTGGCCGAGGCGCTCGGGCTGGACGGTGCGCAGGCGGACCTGCTGGACCGGGCCGCGCAGTCCGGACGCCCGCGCGGGGCGCGGCCGGTCCCGACGCCCGCCGGTGGCCGGGCCCGGCCCGGCCGGCCGGCCCCGCGCGAAGCCTCCGCCGACTCCACCGCCCGCGCAGCCGGCGCCCGCGACGACGCCCCGCCCGCGATCCCCGCGGAGCTCGGCCAGAGCGCCCTCGCGCTGCCCCGCGACATCGCCGACTTCACCGCCCGCGAGGACGCCCTCGCCCTGCTCGCCCGCCTCGCGGAGGACGAGCGCCCGGCCCACCCGCGCGTGGTGCTGGTCAGCGGTCAGCCCGGCCTCGGCAAGACCTCCTTCGCGCTGCACGCCGCCCACGCCCTGGCCGGGCGCTTCCCGGACGGCCAGCTCTCCCTCGACCTCGGCGGCATGTCCCCGCAGCCGCTGCCCGCCCGGGACGCGCTCGGGCAGGTGCTGCGCGCCCTGGGCGTCGCCGACGCCGCGGTGCCCGCCGGGACGGAGGAGCGGGCCGGCCTCTACCGGGCGCTGGTCCGTGAGCGGCGGCTCGTGCTGGTGCTGGACAACGCCGCCGACGAGAGCCAGGTGCGCCCGCTGCTGCCCGGCTCCGGCCCGGCCGTGACCATCGTGACCAGCCGCAACGTGCTGCCCGGCCTGGAGTCGGTGCACCGGCTGAGCCTGGACGTGCTGGCCCCGGCCGAGGCGGCCGGGCTGCTGGCCCGGATCGCCGGCCGCGAGCGGATCGAGGCGGCGCCCGACGCCACCGCCGAGCTGGCCAGGCTCTGCGGCTACCTGCCGCTCGCGCTGCGGATCGCCGGGCAGCGCCTGGTCGCCCGCCCGCAGCAGCCGGTCGCCCACCTGGTGCGCCAGCTCGCCGCCGAGGAGAACCGGCTGGACCTGCTGGAGACCGGCGACCTGGCCGTCCGCCCGGCCTTCGAGCTGTCCTACCGGCGGCTGCCCGCCGAGTCCCAACTCGTCCTCCGCCGCTGCGCGTTGACCGCCGGCCAGGACTTCACCGCGGAGATCGCCGCGGCCTACGCGGGCCGGTCGGCGGCCCGCACCGAACTGGTGCTGGAACAGCTCGTCGACGCGGGGCTGATGCAGGCGGCCACCCCGGACCGCTACCGCCTGCACGACCTGGTGCGGCTCTACGCCGGCGAGCGGCTGGCCGCCGACGAGACGGGCCAGGAACTGGCCGAGGCCCGCACCCGGGCCGGCCGCTGGATCCTCGGCCGGGCGGCCGAGTACGGCCTGCGGTTCGACCCCGACCACGCCACGGACGCGACCGGCACCGGTGGCACCGCCCCCGCGCACCTCACCGAGGCGGCCGCCTGGCTGGAGTACGAGCACCCGGAGTGGCTGGCCGCCCTGCAGCAGGCCCAGCGGGCCGGCCGCCACCGGGAGGTGGTGGACACCGCCGAGGCGATGCACTGGTTCTCCGACCGGCTGCTGAGCTGGGGCATCTGGGCCGAGGTGTTCCAGCTCTCGGCGGACGCCGCCCGCGCGATCGGGGACGAGCGGGTCGAGGCGGTGCACGTCAACTACCTGGCCTGGACGTACGTCACCTGCCTGCACCGCTACCAGCGCGGCATCGAACTGGCCACCGAGGGGCTGGAGCTGGCCCGCGCGGTGGGCGACCGGGAGCAGCAGGGCTGGGCGCTGACCTACCTGGCCTCGGGCCTGCGCTACCTCCAGCGGCACCGCGAGGCGACCGACGCCTTCCACCGGGCCGCGGACGCCTTCGCCGAGGTGGCCAACCGCTCCGCGATGATCGGCCGGCTGGTCACTCTGCGGGGCGCCGCCAACTGCCTGCGGGAGTCCGGCCGGGCGGAGGAGGCGGTGGAGTCGCGCCGGCGGGCCCTGGCCGGGGCGCTGGAGCTGGTGGAGCGCTGGTCCTCGCCGCTGATCCACCTGCTGGCGGCCATGACCGCGCACGAACTGGGCCTGGACCGCGCGGCACTGAAGCGCTGGCCGGCCGCCGAGAAGGCCTACCGGCAGGCCCTGGTGCACTTCGAGGCGGTGGGCCGCCCGGACAGCATGACCAAGACGCTGACCGAGCTGGGCACCGCGCTGATCGAGCAGGGCCGCGCCGAGGAGGCCCGCGAGCTGCTCACCGAGGCGCTCACCGACCTCAGTGCGGAGGGCCCCAGGGCGGCGGGCGCCCGGCACTGACCGGTTCCCTCCGGGGGCCGTGTCCGGCACTGACCGGGTGCCCCTCCGGAGGCCGCGTCCCGTCACGCCGAGCGCCCGCCCCCGGCCGGACCGGAGCGGGCCGGAGGCGGGAGCGGGCGAGGGAGCGGGCGCGGGCCGTACGGCCGGTGTCAGATCCGGGTGTCCTCCACCACCGGCAGCGTGTCGACCGGGGCCGAGCCGACCGGGGCCGAGGCCGGCGCGAAGGCCGTCCGCGGGGCGACGGTGGGCTGCTTGCCGCAGAAGGCCGGCTCCAGGGTGTTCATCAGGCCCTGCGTCACCGCGCCGTTGTTGGAGGCGTTGGCGAAGACCACCACGCTGCGCCGCCCGTCCGGGGTCGTGAAGGACTGGGTGTTGAAGCCCTGCACGATGCCGCCGTGGCCGTACACGTCCCCGCAGGAGAGCGAGATGCGGCGCAGGCCCAGACCGTAGGCGATCTTCGCGGTGGGCGTGGGCAGGGCGGCGGTCATCTGCTGGAGCGAGGCGTCCGAGACGAGCCCGCCCTTGCCGCCGGCCATCAGCGCGGTGAGGAAGCGGTCGAGGTCCCCGGCGTCGGAGATGACGGCCCCGGCGGCCCACACCCAGGAGCCGGTCTGCGCGGTGGAGTCCAGCAGCGGCTTGGTGCGGTCGTCGTTGGTGAGGTAGCCGGTGACGTGGGTGCCGGTGATGCCCTGGTCGGGCACCACGAAGGAGGTCTTGTGCAGGCCGAGCGGCTGGATGATCCGCTCGTTCAGCACCTCCGGGAAGGTCTGGCCGGTGAGGTGCTCGACGGCCAGGCCCATCAGCACGTAGTCGGTGTTGGAGTAGGAGTAGCGGCTGCCGGGGGTCGACTGCAGGCCGTGCCTGACCGACATCGCGACCAGCGCGCGCGGGTCGTACACGGTGCTGCGGATGCGCGCCTCGAACGCGCTGGTGGTCTCCTCGCCGGCCTGCTCCAGCAGGTCGTTGGTGTGGTCGTAGACGCCGGCCCGGTGCTCCATCACCTGGCGGCCCGTCATGGTCCAGCTCTCCGGCAGGGTGTCCGCGGGCAGGTACTCGCGCAGCGGCCGGTCGAGGTCGATCCGGCCCTCCTGCGCCAGCTGCATCACGAGAACGGCGGCGAACATCTTGCTGTTGCTGCCGACCCGGAACCTCCACGAGGAGTTCATCGGGGTCCCGTCCAGGTCGGCCAGGCCGACGTTCACCGAGCGGGTCCGGTCGACGGCGCCGTGGTCGCTGATCACCGCGAAGGCGCCCGGGGCGCCGGCCGCGGTGGTGGCCTGGAGGGCGGTGCGCACACCGGTGAGGTCGGGGGCGGTCGGGTCGGTGGTGTCCTGGCCGGCGGCCGCGGCGGGCAGGGCACCGGTCGCCACCAGGACGGCGCCGGCGGCGGCCACCGCGAGCGGACGCAGAAGGCTGGTCTTCGCCATGTTCCTCGGTTCTCTCGTGAGCTGACGCGGCGTCGGACCGCGCCGTTCGAAGATCACTATCACCGGACCGGGCGGTTGCTGGCAATGTGAACCGGTTCGCCCGCATTTCGCGTTGTCAGTGGCGGTTTCGGCGCGTCGGGGCGGTGGCACCGTTCGTTTCCCGCTCCGGGGCCAAGGTTTCACCTGCCGTCGTCTGCCCGCGTCACCCCGGGGGCCCCATGCTGTTCGGGCGCTTCCGCGCACTCCGGTGCGCCCGCCGCGCCGGCCCTCCCCTCACCGACCACGGAGCTTCCCCACGCCCCGGCCGGGCCGGCGGGGCCGGGGCGGCGTCCTGCTGCCCGCCGGGCCGTCTCCTAGCCGAGGAATTGTCATGACTTCGTCCACAAAGCCCCTGAACCCCCGCTCCCGCCGCACCGCGACCGCGATCGGCTCCGCCGTCGCCCTGCTCGCCGCCTCCGCCGGCCTCTGGGCGGCCACCGCCCCCACCGCCCAGGCGGCCGCGCTGCCCACGCCCGACCACATCGTCGTCGTGGTGATGGAGAACCACGCCTACACCCAGGTCATCGGCAGCAGCAGCGCCCCGTACCTCAACAACACCCTGAAGGCGGGCGGCGCCAACCTCACCCAGTCCTTCGGCATCACCCACCCGAGCGAGCCGAACTACTACGCGCTGTTCTCCGGCTCCACCCAGGGCACCGTCGACGACAGCTGTGTGACGGTCGGCGGCTTCCAGGCGGCCAACCTGGCCTCCGAGGTCATCGCCGCCGGCAAGACCTGGGGCAGCTACAACGAGTCCCTGCCCAGCCAGGGCAGCACCGTCTGCAGCAGCGGCAGCTACGCCCAGAAGCACAACCCGTGGTTCGGCTTCGGCAACGTCCCGGTCAGCTCGGCGAAGACCTTCGCCCAGTTCCCGACCGACTACAGCACCCTGCCGAACGTCTCCTTCGTGGTGCCGAACCTCTGCAGCGACATGCACGACTGCTCGGTCGGCACCGGCGACACCTGGATCAAGAACAACCTGGGCGCCTACGCCACCTGGGCGCAGACCCACAACAGCCTGCTGGTCGTCACCTTCGACGAGGACAACAAGCTGTCCGGCAACCGCATCCCGACCCTGGTCTACGGCGCCCACGTGACGCCCGGCAGCAGCAGCGCCACCACCTACAACCACTACAACGTGCTGCGCACCCTGGAGGACCTGGCCGGCACCACCGGCCACGCGGGCAACGCGGCCTCCGCCGCCGACATCACCGGCATCTGGAACTGACCCGCGGTGATCAGCCCTTGACCCCGGTTCGGGTTCGCGCCCGCGCCTGATCCCGAGCCCGGGCCGGTGGCCGTTCGGTCGGCGGCCCGGGCTCGGACGCGGCCGTCCGCCGGGCGCCGTACCGCCGGACGCCGGGCACCGCCGCCGTGCCCGCGCAGACCGCCGTCACCAGCCCCGCCGCCGCCAGCAGCGGCACCCGGTCGCCCCAGGCCCCGGCGGCCAGCGGGGCCAGGACGTAGCCGAGCGGGGCGGCGGCCAGCGAGAGCAGCCAGTCGTACGAGGTGACCCGGGCCAGCGTCCCGGGCGGGAAGTCCTGCTGGACCACCGTCTCCCAGAGCGGGTTGAGGAAGCCCAGCCCGGCCATCGCCACCGCCTGCGCGGCCACCGCGACCGGCGCCGGGGCGGGGAGGGCGAGCGCGAGCAGCGGCAGCCCGTACAGCGCGAGGGCGAGGTTGCCGGCCAGCACCGGGCGGCGGGGCCGCAGCCGGGCGGCGACCAGCGAGCCGACCAGCAGGCCCACCGCGCCAGCCTGGGTCAGCGCCACCCAGGCGCCGTCCCCGCCGAGCCGGGTGGCGGCGATCAGCGGGCCGAGGGTGAGCAGCACGGCGCTCGCGCCGTTCCACACCCCGTGGGCGATCAGGCTGGTCCAGTACCAGTCCCGGGAGCGCACCTCGCTCCAGCCCTCGGCGAGGTCCCGGCGCAGCGAGCGCGGGGCGTCGGGCACGGTGTCGTCGGGTGCGGGGTCGTCGGGTGCGGGGTCGCCGGTCGCGCGGTCGACGCGGAGCCGGGCGAGCAGGGCGGCGCTCAGGACGAAGGAGGCGCCGTCCAGGACGAACGCCCAGCCCGGTCCGGCGGTGTACACCAGCAGTCCGGCGAGCGCCGGGCCGCCGAGCCGGGCGGCGCCGGTCGCGGTGCCGAGCAGGGCGTTGGCCCGCAGCCGCAGCTCGCCCCGGACGGTGGCCGCGACCAGCGGCGAGGCGGTGGGCATGGCGAAGGCGGAGGCGATGCCGCCGACGGCCGAGGCGGCCGCGACGTGCGGCAGACGGGGGTGTCCGTCGAGCAGTTCCAGGCCGACGAGCAGCTGGGCGAGGGCCCGGACGAGGTCGGTGCCGAGGGCGACCAGCCGGGGATCGAAGCGGTCCCCGACCACTCCGCCGACCGGTAGGAGGAGCAGCTTCGGCACCATCGCGCAGCCCAGGACCAGGGCGAGCGCGGCGGCCGAGCCGGTGGCGCGGGTGATGGCGATGGCGAGCGCGGCCGGGACGACGGCGTCGCCGAGCGTGGAGACCGTCCGGCCGATGAAGAGCAGGCGGAAGCCGCTCAGGCTCAAGGGGTGTGCTGTCACGCGCCGCACTGTATTTCGGTGTCGAAATTTCGGCAACGAATATTTTGACGCCGTCGTTTCTGTGGCGGTTTGTAGACTCCTTCCCATGGCCGAGCACCCTTCCGAACAGCACACTCCGCCCCGCGGCCGGACGGGGCCCCACGACCGGACGGAGCCCCGCGACTGGACGGACGGTCACGTCGACCGCTGGCAACCGGTGCTGCCCGACCTCGACCCGGTCATCGAGGCCTCCGTCACCCGGATGTGGCGGCTCACCCGCCACCTCGGCCGGGTCCGCGAACAGGGCGTCGCCGACTACGGCCTGCACAAGCACGAGTTCGACACCCTGCACGTGCTCGCCGGCCGCGGCGGCCACGCCGCCCCCTCCGACCTGCGGGCCGACCTCAACCTCGCCCCGGCCTCGGTCACCGGCCGGCTGGAGACCCTGGAGCGGCGCGGCTTCGTCCTGCGCACGCCGTCCACGGAGGACCGCCGGAAGGTCGACATCGTCCTGACCGAGGCCGGGCGCGCCGCCTGGCGCAAGGCCCTGGACGTGGTGGGCCGGGAGGAGCAGCGGCTGCTGGGGGTGCTGTCCGAGGAGGAGCGGCGCACACTGGCGGACCTGCTGCGGAAGGTGATGCTCGCTCAGGAGACCACGCCGGAAGGCTAGACGTCCGCCACCGCTCCCGTACCGGGGTCGACCCGTGGCGCCCGCCCCTGGTATCGATGGGGGCGGGCGATTCGAACGAGTGCCGGTGCCGGACGGTGTGGGGGCGCGGCCCCGGGACGGGCGGGGCTACCCCGTACCGGCGATCACGCCCTGGCAGGACGGCCTGCCGCAGTTCGCGCTGACCGACTACGGGTGCAGCGCCGAGTGCGCACTGGAGCGCACGTGCTCGGTGTGCGGGCGGTTCATGGAGCGCGGGCCGGTGTGGCGGGTGGTCGGCGCCGCCGAGAGCGCGGCGATCGCCGGGGCGCTCGCGGCCGGGCAGCCGTACCGCAACCTCGCGCCCACCATGGAGGGCCCGGCCACCGGGCCTGCATGCTGTACGCCGCCATGGTCTGCCCGTACCTGGCCCGCCCCAACGCCCGGCGGCGGGCGGGTTCGGCGGGCTCGGCGGGCTCGGGGGATCCGGCCGACGAGCTGACCTCGGCCGCCGTCCGGGGTGCGGTGCGCGGCGGCACGGGCGCGGTGGTCGGGTTCGGCGACTACGAGTACGCCGTCACCGGGGCTCAGGTGCTGTTCCGCTTCCTCGACGTGGTCGGGTTCCTGCCGCACGAGTCGGCGGACGAGCACCTGGCCGAGCTGCGCGCCGAGTTGGCGAAGCCCTCGTAGCGTTGGTGGCCCTCCCGGCTTTCGTGGCGCTCGTGGCGCTCGTGGCCCTCGCGGCCCGGTGGCCCGGTCGGCGGGAGGTGCCGGCCGGGCCGGGGCGTGGGCCGGAGGGTCAGAGCGCCCGGCTCTGCGCCCAGTTGTACAGGCGGTGGGCGCTGTCCCCGAGGCGGGTGGCGTACAGCGTGTTGGCCGTGCCGCCCGCGAGCTCCTCGGAGGTGGTGGTGACGCCGACGAGGGTGCCGGTCCCGGTGGCCGGGTCGAAGCGGGCGAAGTGGGGGCCGCCGCTGGCCCCGTGGGACATGTCGCAGGACTCGCCCCACAGGACCGGGGCCTGGGGGCCGGGGCGGGCCGGTCCGGCGCAGTGGATCATGCGCGAGCCGGAGTACGTGGCGGCGGGGTTGTTCAGCCGGTCCTTGGGATAGCCGAAGGTGTGGACGAACTCGCCCTCGGTGGGCGGGGTGAAGGCGATCCGCTGGGCACCGGTGACGTCGGCGATCCGCCGCCCCTCGGCCGAGGGGTTCGCCACCAGGACCCCGGTGTCGTAGCCGGCCACGGCGACGTCGTTCGAGGTCGTCCCGCCACGATCGGCGTCCCAGCGGGAGGAGGTGGCCATGGTCCTGATGCTGAAGCCGCCGAGCGGCTTGGTCCCGTTGCGGTAGCCGGGCACGAAGTAGAGGTTGTGGTTCCAGGTGTCGGCGGTCGCGGGGGCCCCGACGCCCCGCAGGCAGTGCGCCGCCGTGAGGAGGGTGCTGCGGTTGGCGCTGTTGACGACGGTCGCGGTGCAACTGCCGTCGTAGCCGTCGGAGAAGGTGAAGAAGAGCCGGCCGACGCTCCGGTCCACCGCTCCGCCGTGGGTCCACACGGCCCCGGGGTCCGGGGTGTCCGCGGGCAGCGGCCGCGGGTCGTCCGGAGTGTTGTCGTCCTCGGGCAGGGGCGTGATCTCGGGGACCAGGGCGCCCGCCAGCTTCATCCGGTCGGGCGTCCAGTAGGCGTCGATCCGGCCGCGCTCCTGCGCGGTCGTGGCGCCGGCGTGCGTCGTGACGGTCTCCCGCTCCGCGGCGAGGGCCGTGTTCGGCAGCAGCACCGCCGCCGTGGTCGCACTCAGCAGGAGGGCGCCCACGGCGGCGAGCCTGCGGGGCATGGCGCGGTCGGTGGTCGGTGTTCCGGGTGTCTTCGGCATGCACGGCACCGTAGGCACGGGATGTCAGGCTCCCGTGTGGATCGGGTCTCGGCCGGCCGTCGAAACGATCAGGTTCCGGTAACGGCGTCCCGGTTCTGTACCGGTGGCCGCCGCGCCGCCTGAGCCGGCATCAGGGCCGGTAGGAGGGAAGGTCCTTGACGGTGGACACCTGGGTCGGCGCGGCCGAGCCGTCGGCGGGCAGGGTGCTGATGCCGTCCGGGGTGCGGACCGCGATGGTCCTGCCGTCGGGGGATCAGGCCAGGTCGCGGACGACGGTGCCGAAGTCGACGTCGACCTCGACGAGGAGCTTCGCGGGGCGGGGTCAGCGGCGGATGCGGGCCGTGTCACAGCCGTGGAACAGGACGGGCGCGCGCCGTGGCCCGCGCGGGGTGCCGGTTCAGAGGCCGAGGTCGGTGAGGCCCGGGTGGTCGTCGGGGCGGCGGCCGAGCGGCCAGTGGAACAGCCGCTCCGCGGCGGTGATCGGCAGGTCGTTGATCGAGGCGTGCCGCTCGGCCATCAGGCCGTTCCGGTCGAACTCCCAGTTCTCGTTGCCGTAGGAGCGGTACCAGTGGCCGTCGCCGTCGTGCCATTCGTAGGCGAAGCGGACCGCGATGCGGTCCCCGCCGTACGCCCAGAGCTCCTTGATCAGGCGGTAGTCCAGCTCGCGCTGCCACTTGCGGGTGAGGAAGTCGGCGATCCGGTCGCGGCCGGTGAGGAACTCGGAGCGGTTGCGCCAGCGGCTGTCCGGTGTGTAGGCGAGGGCGACCCGCCGGGGGTCGCGGGTGTTCCAGGCGTCCTCGGCGGCCCGGACCTTCCGGTGGGCGGTCTCCTCGGTGAACGGGGGCAGGGGCGGGCGCTGCTCGGTGCCGGTCTCGGGCATGGATGCTCCTCGGAATGGGCGTTCCGTCGGTGAGAACGATCGTTCTCGCTGTTGTGGCTACAGTAGGAGAACCATCGTTCTCACGCAAAGGGCACGGCAGATGGAGCAGGAAGACCCGCGGACCCGGATCCTCGACGCGGCCGAGGAGCTGTTCTACGGGCAGGGCGTCCAGTCGGTCGGCATGGACGCCGTCCGGGCCGCCTCCGGCGTGACCATGCGCCGCCTGTACCAGCACTTCCCGTCCAAGGGCGAGCTCGTCGAGGCCTACCTGCTGCGCCGCGACGGCCGCTGGCGGGCGAACCTCGCCGTGTACGTCTCGCGTACCGGAGGCTCCCCGAGGGAGCAGCTGCTCGCGGTCTTCGACTGGCTCGGCCGGTGGTTCGCCGAACCCGGCTTCCGGGGCTGCGCCTTCGTCAACTCGCTCGGCGAACTCGGTGCCGTCAGCCCCGCGGTGGTGGCCGCCGCCCGGCACCACAAGGAGGAGTTCGGCGGCTACCTCGCGGGTCTGGTCGAGGCCGCCGGAGCCCCGCCCGCCACCGCCGTCCACCTGGCCCTGCTGGCCGAGGGGGCGATCACCAGCGCGGCCGTCCACGGGGATCCGACGGCCGCCGCCGACGCCAGGGAGGCCGCCCGGCTGCTGCTGGACGCGGCACCGGCCCGGTAGCCGGCGGCCCCGGCGCGGATGCCGACCGTCCGGCCCGCGGCCGTCACCAGGGCTGTGGAGCAGGTGAGTTGTGGCACCGGGTGGTACCGGGTGGTGCTGGTGGGGCGTCGTCGGATGCGAGCGTTCCGGGCCGAACCGCACCGGGCGCGTGCTTTTCGCTCGAACGCGCGTTTATCGCCCATTGATCGACACCGCCTAGCCTCGGGTGCATGGACGAGAGAACGGCCGAGCGGCCGGGGGCGTTGCCCGAGGGGCGGATGACGGAGCAGGACACCGAGCGGTTCCGGCAGCTGCTGGCGCGGCTGGAGGACTCGCTGGCGGTGGACCGGAAGACGGCGCGGCGCGATGCCTGAGTGCGCCGAGCCGGGCCCGGTGGCGGTGCTGCCGGTGGCGGTCCCGCCGGTCGAGGTCCTGCCGCTCTGGCGGCGGGGCGAGGCCGGGCAGGACCGGAACGCGGACCGGCCCGGGGTGCTGCGGGGGCACCCCGGGCCGGTGGCGGCCGGTCGGTCCGGTCGGTCCGCTCAGGACGGTCAGGCCGGCCGGTCCGGTCAGGACGGGAGGGCCGGCGCGGAGCCGGCGGGCTGACCGGTCAGCTGCAGCCGCAGTCGCAGCAGCAGCCGTCGCAGCAGTCGCACCCGTCGCAGCAGTCCCCGTCACAGCAGTTGCAGCAGTCGCCGCAGCCGGGGTCGCCGCAGTCGCAGCAGTCGTGGCGCTGGCAGAAGCCCTCGCGGCGCTCGCGGCTGAACGGGTCCTCGTGGTCGCAGCAGAGCAGCTGGCAGGTGCAGGCCATCAAGGCCCACATCGCGCACCCGGCGAGCAGGTTGCGGGGGTTCGGCGGCTTCTGGCCGGGCGGGGTGAAGCCCGGGCCCTGCGGCACCCACGGCGGGATCGGCGCCTGGCCCGGCGGCGTCTGCGGCGGCGCCTGGTGCGGGTGCTCGCCCGTGGTGGTGCCCGCAGTGGCGCCCGCGGTGTCCGGGCGGCGGCAGCTCGCCGTGTGCCGGGCGCGCCCGAAGACCCGCTCCACCGCGCGGTCGGTCTCGTGTCCGAGCAGGACGTGCACGAGGGTGCGGTCGGTCAGGTCGACCTCGCGCAGCGCGAGCCGGATGCCGTGGACGGCGTCACGGCAGAGCCGTTCGGCCTCGGCGCGGTCGGTGCCAGTGGCGGTCAGCGGGTTCCAGGCGCCCGAGGCCGCGTCGGCGGCCTGGTCCTCGGCGGCGTCGAGGAGGTGGGCGAGCCGGCCGAACAGCCGCCCGGCCTCGGCGAGCGGGGCGGCGTTGCCGGGGCGCCCGGCGATCACGGCGGTGTGCGCGAAGGCGGCCGAGGTGGCGGTCTCGGTGGGCTCGGTGACCAGCAGGACGGAGCCGCCGGGGCGCAGCGAGCGCTCCAACTCGCCCTGCCGGGAGGCGGCGTCGAGCAGTACGGCGGTGTCGAAGCCGACGGCCGAGGCGCTGCCCGCGCTCTGCCGGTCCCAGCGCCGGGTGACGGCCCGGGCTCCGGCGGCGACCGGGCGGCGGGCGAAGACGCCGTCGCGGTCCTCGACGTGGTCGCGGATCTTGACCGAGGCGAGCGCCAGCGAGACGGCGGCGGCGAGCCGGGCGCCCTCGCCCTTGGCGACGGAGGCGGTGCGCATGCCGCGCAGCGGGCACGGTCCGGCGGTGCGGCGCCAGGAGGAGTCCTCCCGGGCGGCCTGGGCCTCGACCAGGACGGAGATGATCAGACCGTCGTAATTAGTCGCCGTCCGGGCGAGCTGTCCGTGGTCGTCCCGCAGCGCGAGGCAGAGCCCGCACAGGTGGGCCATCCAGGAGGTCTGCAGGCGCTCGGACAATCGATGCCTACACGGTCTGATGATGCCGAACACGCTGGTCCCCCTCGCCTTACGGGCCGCCGACCGGCCACGATTCGCCGCACATCATATGATCAGCGCCCCTCCTGGCAGCCGAGGTCCCGTCAAGCCGCCGCCCGACGGCCGGGCGCGCACCCCGCCCGGCGTCCGCGTGCGCACCACGCCCCGCCCCGGCGTCCGCGCGCACCTCGCCCCGCCCCGGCGTCCGCGCGCACCTCGCCCCGGCTCGGGGCGCCGCGTGCGCCGGGGCGGGGCTGCCGCCCGAAGGCTTCCGACGATCCGGGCCCCGGGTCCGACCCCGGTGAGTGGATCTCATATCCGGGATAGCATCGCGAATATGGGAATCGACGCGGCCGCCGACGAGCGGCTGGCACAACGACTCGCCGAGCTGAGGCTGGAACGCGGGTGGACCTTGGAGGAGTTGGCACGGCTGGCGGACGTCAGCCGGTCGACGCTGTCCCGGGTGGAGCGGGCGGAGGTCAGTCCGACGGCCGCGCTGCTCGGGCGGCTCTGCGCCGTGTACGGGCGGACCATGTCCCGGCTGCTCGCCGAGGTGGAGTCCGGTCCGGCCCGGCTGGTGCGGGCCGGGGAGCAGCAGGTGTGGCGGGACGGGACGACCGGGTTCGTCCGCCGGTCGGTCTCGCCGCCGCACGGCTCGCTGCGCGCGGAGATCATCGAGGGCCGGCTGCCGGCCGGCGCGGACATCGCCTACGACCGCGCCTGCACGCCCGGCCGGGAGCACCACCTCTGGCTGCTGGAGGGGCACCTGGAGCTGACCGTGGACGGTGAGCCGCAGCCGCTCGGCCCCGGCGACTGCCTGCGCTACGTCGGCAGCACCAGCCGCTTCCGCAGCCTCGGCCCGGGCGAGGCCCGGTACGCGCTGGTGGTGGTCGAGCCGTGAGCGCCGCCACCGGGCCGATAGCGAAGGAGCCCGAGGAGAGCCCCGGGAACGGCGGGGCGCCCCAGGAACCCGGGAAGCCCGGGGGACCCAAGGAGCGCTTCGACGCCGCCGGGCGCCGGGTCCTGCTGGTCTGCGTCGCGGGCGGCTTCACCACGCTGCTCGACCAGTCCGTCCTCAACACCTCCATCCCCGCCCTGCGCGAGACCCTGCACGCCGGGCCCGCCGATCTCCAGTGGATCGTGGCCGGCTACTCGCTCGCCTTCGGCCTCGCGCTGATCCCCGGCGGGCGGCTGGGCGACGTCAAGGGCCGCAAGTGGTTCTTCGTCACCGGCCTCGCCCTGTTCACCCTGGTCAGCCTGGTCTCCGCGACCGCCACCGAGCCCGGGGTGCTGATCGCCGCCCGGCTGCTCCAGGGCGTGGGCGCCGGCCTGGTCAACTCCCAGATGATCGGCACCCTCCAGGACGTCTTCGACGGCCAGCTGCGGGCCCGCGCCCTCGGCATGTACGCCGTCACCGGCGGCCTCGCCTTCACGCTCGGCCCGCCGATCGGCGGCGCGGTGCTGGCCCTGGCCGGCCCCGAGCACGGCTGGCGGCTGACCTTCCTGCTCAACGTCCCCTTCGGCCTGGCCACCGTCGCCCTGGCGGCCCGCCACCTGCCGAAGCCCCGCCCCAGCGCCCGGAACGCCGACCTCGACGTCCTCGGCCTGCTGCTGGTCGGGGCGCTCACCCTGGCCCTGATGCTGCCCTTCGTCCGGCCGCCCGGCTGGACCGGCTGGCTCGCCTTCGCCGCCGCCGCCCTGCTGCTGCTCGGCGCGCTCGCCTGGTGGCAGCGGCGCTACGCCCGGTCCGGCGGCCACCCGCTGATCCACCCGGCCCTCACCCGCTCCGCGCCGTACGCGCTCGGGACGGCCACCGCGATGGCCCAGTTCGGCTCCTCGCTCGCCGCCTCGCTGGTCCTGACCATGTTCCTCCAGGACGGCCTCGGCCTCTCCCCGATGGGCGCCGCGCTGGTCGCGCTGCCCTCCGCCGTGGCCATGGGCGTGGCCTCCGCGCTCGCCTGGCGGGTCGTCCAGCGCTACGGCCGACGCACCGTCACCGTCGGGATGGTCGGCTCCGCGCTCGCCATGCTGCTCAGCGGACTGCTCGCGCACTGGGCGCCCGCCGCCGTGCTGCCCTGGCTGCTGGCCCTGCTGCAACTGCTCGGCGGCGCCTCGGTGGGCCTGATGGGCTCCACCAACCAGGCCTACGTGCTGCGCCACGCGCCCGCCGAGGCGGCCGGGGTGAGCGGGGCGATCCTGCAGATGGCCCAGCGGATCGCGGCGGCCGTCGCGGTCTCGGCCCTGTCCGGGGTCTACCTGCGGGAGACCGTCGGCGGCGGCGGGCACCGCTCCGCCTACCTGACGGCGAGCGTGGTGTGCGCCGCGGTGGCCGGACTCGCCGTCCTGGCCTCGGTGTTCGCCGGCCGCGCCACGGCCCGCGAGCAGCGCGACGGCGGACCGGTCGCGATGAGCCGAGGGCGAACACCGGTCAGTTAGGAGGTGGTCGGCGCGTACCGTGGCGCGCATGACCGACGTACGGACCCGGACCGTGGACCTGCCCGAGGTGACGCTCGCCTACCGCGAGAGCGGACGGCCCGGCGGCCCGCCGCTGGTGCTGCTGCACGCCCTCGGCGAGCGGGCCGCCGACTGGGACACCGTCCTGCCGGAGCTCGCCCCCGGCCACCACGTGTACGCGCTCGACCTGCGCGGCCACGGCGACAGCGCCCGCACCGCCGCCTACGCGCTGGAGGCGATGCGGGACGACGTGCTGGCCTTCCTCGACGCCCTCGGGCTCGCCCGCGTCGACCTGGTCGGCCACTCGATGGGCGGCGCCGTCGCCTACCTGCTCGCCCAGGCCGCGCCGGAGCGGATCGACCGGCTGGTCCTGGAGGAGATCCCCGCGCTGTACCCGCGCCCGGCGAGCGCGCCGCCCGAGGACCCGGACCCGGACGTGCACTTCGACTGGGCGGCGGTCCGGGCGGTCAAGGCCCAGCTCGACGACCCGGACCCGGCCTGGCGGGAGGGGCTGGCCGGGATCACCGCCCGCACCCTGGCCGTCGCCGGCGGCCCGGCCAGCCACGTCCCGCAGGAGCGGATCGCCGAACTCGCCCGGCTGATCCCGGACTGCCGCCTGGTCACCGTCGAGGCCGGGCACCTGGTGCACGGTGCCCGGCCCGCCGGGTTCGTCGCCGCGGTGGCGCCGTTCCTGGCCCGCTGAGCCGCCGGGCCGCTGCCGTCGAGTGAGGCGGACGCCGGGCGGGGCAGGCGGCGGATCGGTCAGACGCCGTGCTCGACGGGCAGCCGCCCGTTGCGCACCGCCGTCAGCAGGTCGGCGTGGTCGGCCTCGGTGCGGTCGGCGTAGGCCACCGCGAAGGCGGCGACGGCCTCGTCCAGCGCCTCGCTCTTGCCGCAGTACCCGGCCAGCAGGCCCGGGTCGGCGGTGTGCGAGTGCGCCCGGGCCAGCAGGGCGCCGGTGATCCGGGCGTAGTCGTCCAACTGGCCCGGCAGCAGCGCCGCCGGGTCGACGCTGCCCTTGCGGTTGCGGAACTGCCGTACCTGGTAGGGGAGTCCGTCGACCGTGGTCCAGCCCAGCAGGGTGTCGCTGACCACCTGCATGTGCTTCTGGCCGAGCACCACCCGGCGGCCCTCGTGCCCGTCCGCCGCGGGCCGCGGCCCGGCCGGCAGGTACGGCAGCAGCGCGGACGGGCGGGCCTCCTTCACCTGCAGCACCAGCGGCTGGTCCCGGTGGTCGGTGAGCAGCACCACGTACGAGCGGGTGCCGACGCTGCCGGTGCCCACCACCCGGAACGCCACGTCCTGCACCCGGTAGCGGGACAGCAGGGTGCGGACCTCGGCCGGAACCGTCTCGACGTACGGGCCGAGCGCGTGCGCGACGGCGCGGGCGGTCGCGTCGGTCACCTCGGTGAGCACCGGGGGAGCGGCCGTGAACCGCCAACCGCCGTCCGCGGTACGGGCGGTGCTGCGGGCGGCGAACCGGGCGCTGGTGTTGCCGAGCGCTTTCGCGCCGACCTTGCGCAGCACCTCGGCGAGGTCGTGCGCCTCGGCGAAGGAGACCAGCTGCTCGTCCGCGATCGCGTTCCAGGCGTCCAGCCCGGGCAGCTTGGCGAGCGTGCGCACCGTCCGGCGGTAGGAGCCCGCCACGTGCTGGGCGGCCTCGCGCGCGGTGGTCTCGCTCGCCCCGGCCTCCCGGGCGGCCAGCACCAGGCTGGCGGCGAGCCGCTTGAGGTCCCACTCCCAGGGGCCGGGGACGGTCTCGTCGAAGTCGTTGATGTCCAGCACGATCTGGCCGCGCGCGTCGCCGTACAGGCCGAAGTTCGCGGCGTGCGCGTCCCCGCAGAGCTGCGCGCCCACCCCGGTCACCGGGGTGCCCGCGAGGTCGGCGGCCATCAGCCCGGCCGAGCCGCGCAGGAACGCGAACGGGCCGGCGGCCATCCGGCCGACCCGGATCGGCACCAGCCGGGCTATTCGGCCGGCGTTGGAGGCCTCCAGCGCGGTCACGGCCGTCGGCCGGTCGGGTGCGGGCGCGAACTCCGCGTGCCGCTCCCGGGGCACCCGGGTCCGCAGCTCCTTGCCGCGCTCCCGCGCCCGCCCGTCCTGCGCCGGGGCGAACCCGGCCACCGCGAACCCGCGCCGGGTCCGCTCGTCCCGCCCCGCCGCCGACCCCGACCCGGCCGCCTCGGCCCCACCCACGTGCGCCACTGTCCCCGCCCGTCCCTTCCGGTCCTCGCCCCGCCCACGACCTGCGCGGACGTTTCATCGGGGGGAGTGACGTACGGGGTGGCGCGGTGGTTCCGGGAGGGGAGGGTCCGCTTGCGGGTCGCGGGGGTGGTGCGGGGGCGGCGGGGCGTGCGTGGGGCGCGGGGCCGGGGCGGAGCCCGTGGGGTGCGGGGTAGCGTGGGGCGGGTGAACGATCTTGGGGGGAGCGGTTCCCGGGCGCTTCGGCGCACGCGCCTGGCGGCCGCGTCGGCGGCGGTGCTGACCGTGGCGGCCGGGCTGGGTGTGCGGGCCGTGTTCGGCGGGGACTTCGCCAAGTGCGCCGGGGACGCGCTCTACACCGTCCTCCTGTACGCCCTGCTCGTGCTGGCCGCGCCGAGGCTGCGCCCCGGCCGGGCCGCCGCCGTGGCCGCCGCGCTCAGCTGGGCCGTGGAGCTGTTCCAGCTGACCGGACTGCCGGACGCCTGGGGGCGGCACAGCACCCTGGCCCGGCTGGTGCTGGGCTCGACCTTCAACCCGCCGGACCTGCTCTGGTACCTGGTCGGCGCGGGCTGCGCCGGGGTGCTCCACCGGGTGCTGCGGACCTCCCGGGTCGCGGCACCCGGCGGAGCCGTCTGAACGCGGCCGCCCGGGCCGGGCGAGCGGCCTGACGGATCGTCAGAGCGGGAGCAGGTCCGGCCGCTTGGGCTCGACGTGGTCGCCCGAGGACTCGCCGCGCAGGCGCCGGCCGACCCAGGGCAGCAGGTACTCGCGGGCCCACTGGATGTTCTCCCGCCGCTGGTCGGCGGGGGTGAGCGCCTGGGCGTCCGGCCACGGGGCCTCCGGGTCCTGCGCGGTGCGCAGGCCCAGCGAGCGGGCGGCCAGCAGGGCGACCCGCTGGTGCCCCTCGGGGGACAGGTGCAGGCGGTCCTCGCTCCACGCGCGGCGGTCCTGCACCGCGCGCAGCGACCACAGGTCGGCCACCTTGCAGCCGTTGCGGTCGGCGACGGCGCGCATGTGCCCGTTGTAGGTGGCGATCTTGCCGCGCAGGTGCTTCAGCAGCGGCACGTCCTTGGTGTCGAAGCCGGTGCAGATCAGCACCGTCCCGGCGCTTTCGGTGAGTTGGACGACGGCGGCCTCGAAGCGCTCGGCCACCTCGTCCGGGTCGGCGCCCGGCCGGAGGATGTCGTTGCCGCCCGCGCAGAAGGTGACCAGGTCGGGCTGGAGGCGCTGGACCTGCGGCACCTGTTCGGCGGTGATCTGGTCCAGCAGCCGGCCGCGCACCGCGAGGTTGGCGTAGCGGAAGGCGCCCGGCGGGCGCCCGTCGGCGAGGATCCCGGCGAGGCGGTCGGCCCAGCCGGCGAACCTGCCGTCGACGCCGGGGTCGTTCAGACCCTCGGTGAAGCTGTCGCCGATGGCGGCATACGAATCGAGGTCAAGGGTCTCCTGGAGATTCGGCATGAAAGAGATAGTTCACCCAATCAAGTGACCTACGCCACCGTAGGTGACTCCGGCGGCACGTGAGATGGACCACGTGCCCTCGTGGGCCCCTCCCGCCCGCAGAGAGCCGGCCCCCGGAAAGCACAAGATCCGCGCTCCCTTCCGCTTTCCGGCCGGCCCGGCGGATGCTCGAAGGGAGCGGCCGGTCCGGCCGCCGTCCTCCCGGGGGAAGGCACCCATGACCACCGACCCGCGCCCCGACCCGTCCGAGAACTGGTCCATCGACGACCGGTGCACCAACTGCGACGTCGCCCGGCAGCTCGCGCCCGACCTGGTCCGCGAGCACGCGGGTCGCTCGGTGCTGGTCCGCCAGCCGCGCGACGCGGCCGAGCGCCGGCAGCTGCTCGCCGCCGCCCACGCCTGCCCGACCCGTTCCATCCGCCCGGGCACCGGGCCGCTGGACCGGGCCGGGGACCCGTTCCCGCTGGCCCTCGCCGACGACCTGCTGCTGCTCGGCCACAACTCCCGGCAGACCGCGGGTGCCAACTCCTACCTCTGCCGCCGTCCCAGCGGCTGGGTGATGGTCGACACGCCGCGCTACAGCGAGGCCCTGGCCGCCCGGTACGCCGCGCTCGGCCCGGTCACCGACGTCCTGCTCACGCACCGCGACCACGCCGTGCACGGACGGGCGTACGCCGACCGGTTCGGCGCCCGGCTCTGGATCCACGAGGGCGATCTGGCGGCCGCCCCCGACGCCGACCGGGTGCTGCGCGGCACCGCGCCGACGGAGGTCTCGCCCGGCCTGGTCGCCCACCCGTTCCCCGGCCACACCCGGGGCAGCGTGCTCTTCGTCGCGGACGAGCGGTACTGCTTCAGCGGAGACAGCCTGTACTGGTCCCGCACCACCGGGGACATCGAGGTGGCGGAGTCGGTCACCTGGTACTCGATCGAGGAGCTCGCCGCCTCGCTGCGGCGCGGCCTCGGCGTGCTGCGCTTCGAGTGGCTGCTGCCCGGCCACGGCGACCGGCGCCGGATGCCCGCCGAGGAGGCGGACCGCCGGCTGCGGTCGCTGGCCGAGCGGTGCCGGGAGCTGCGGCCGAGGCCCGTGGACTTCGGCGCGGTCCGCTGGTAGCCGGCGGCCCGCCGGTACGGGACGGCCTGCCGCTGGCCGGTAGCCGGTGGCGCGGTCCGCCGGCCGACGCCGGAGGGTCGGTGCGCCGGTGCCTGCGCCGGGTGCGCGGGGGCGTGCGACCGCTGGGAGCGCCCACCCGGGTGTGCGAACGGTTCCGTCGGGGCAGCCGCCTTGGGAACGAAGGTGTTCGGCCCCGTGAACCCCGAACTCCGTGCGACGAACTCCCCGCGATCCAAGGATGGTTGAGCCATGCTCACGCAGACCCCGGAGCGCCACGCCCGGCCTCGGCGCTACCTGATGTGCCGGCCGACGCACTTCACCGTGGACTACGCGATCAACCCGTGGATGGACCCCGCCCAGCCCACCGACACCGCGCTCGCCCTGCGCCAGTGGGAGCGGCTCTACTGGACGTACCGCCGGCTCGGCCACACCGTCGAGCTGATCGACCCGGTGCCCGGCCTGCCCGACATGGTGTACGCCGCCAACGGCGCCACCGTCCTGGACGGCCGCGCCCTCGTCGCCACCTTCCGCTACCCGGAGCGGGCCGCCGAGTCGGAGGCCTACCTGGCCTGGTTCCGCGAGCGCGGCTACCGCGAGGTGCGCCGGGCCGGGCACGTCAACGAGGGCGAGGGCGACCATCTGGTGGTGGGCCGCCGGGTGCTCGCCGGGACGGGCTTCCGCACCTCGCGCGCCGCGCACGCCGAGGCCGGTGAGCTGTTCGGCGTCCCGGTGGTCAGCCTGACCCTGGTCGACCCGCGCTTCTACCACCTGGACACCGCACTGGCGGTGCTCGCCGACGACCACGTCATGTACTACCCGGAGGCCTTCGACGCCGACAGCCGTTCGGTGCTGCGCGCGCTCTACCCGGACGCGATCCTCGCCGACCGGGCCGACGCCGAGGTGTTCGGGCTCAACGCGGTCTCGGACGGCCGCCGGGTGCTGCTGCCGGAGGCCGCCAAGAACCTGGCCGGCCGGCTGACCGAGCACGGCTACCAGCCCGTCCCGGTGGACGTCTCGGAGCTGCTGAAGGGCGGCGGCGGGGCGAAGTGCTGCACCCTGGAGCTCAGGCCGGAGTGACGGTGTCGCCCCCGGCGCCGCCCCGGATTCCGTCCGGCTCCGGCGCCGCGGTGACCAGCAGCACCTCCAGGGTGCGCGGCCCGTGCACCCCCTCCACTCGGTCCAGCTCGATGTCGCTGGTGGCGGACGGCCCCGAGATCCAGGTCTGCGGCCGTACCGGATCGAGCCGGGGCAGCGCGAGCGGCACCGAGGCGACGACCTGCTCCGGGGCCCGCACCACGCAGACGTGGTGGTCGGGGACGAGCGAGAGCAGCCGTCGCCCCTGGCCCGGTCCGGCGTCCAGCACGATCGTCCCGGTCTCGGCGACGGCCAGCGCGCAGCCGGTCACCACGCTGTCCACGGCGTCGAGCCGGGCGGCGGTCAGCGTCCCGTCGTCCGGGAGGAGTTCGACCCCCTCGGCCTCGGCCGCGGTGAGCCAGTCGGTCGGCAGCCCGGCCGGCACCACGACCGTCCGGCTGCCCCGCTCCGCCAGCAACCCGGCGATCCGCCGCGGCAGTTCGTCCTCGTGGCAGCGGTGCACCAGGGCCCGGTAGTCGGCCAGGTTGTGGTGCAGCAGGTCGAGCACCGCCGCCGGGTCGTCCGTCGGAACGTGCGCCGTCAGGTAGTCGCGGGGCAGCGGCTGTTCGGCCACCCCGGCGGCGTCGCCGAGGGCGGCCCGGATCCGGCCGAGCATCAACTCCCGGGAGTTCGACGGACGTTCGGGCCGGTCGGGCCGGTCGGATGCGGTCATGTGCGGTTCCTCCGCCACCAGTCGCGGAACGGTTCGGCCGGCACCTCCGGCAGGTCCCGGGTGTCGGTCCAGGCCCGCCCCGGCCCGGGCAGCCGGCGCGGGTGCAGCGACCGGGTGCGCCCGGCCAGCCGCTCGGCGGCGGCGAGCGCCGCCGGGTGGTCCAGCACGAACCCGGCGGCGGCCATCGCGGCCCGCTCCAGCGGGTGCCCGCCCTGCTCGGCGACCCGCTCGCGCAGGTGCACCAGCACCTCGGGGATGTCGATCGCGACCGGGCAGACCTCGTAGCAGGCCCCGCAGAGCGAGGAGGCGTACGGCAGCGAGGCGTCCACCGGGCTCGCGGTGCCGCGCAGTTGGGGCGTCAGGATGGCGCCGATCGGCCCCGGGTAGACCGAGCCGTAGGCGTGCCCGCCGGCCCGCTCGTACACCGGGCAGACGTTGAGGCAGGCCGAGCAGCGGATGCAGCGCAGCGCCTGGCGGCCGACCTGGTCGGCCAGCGCGGTGGTACGGCCGTTGTCCAGCAGCACCAGGTGGAACTCGGACGGGCCGTCGCCCTCCGTCGTCCCGGTCCAGAGCGAGGTGTACGGGTTCATCCGCTCGGCGGTGGAGGAGCGGGGGAGCAGCTGGAGGAAGACCTCCAGGTCCCGCCAGGTCGGCACGACCTTCTCGATCCCGACCACCGAGATCAGCGTGCGCGGCAGGGTGAGGCACATCCGGCCGTTGCCCTCGGACTCGACCACCACCAGGGTGCCGGTCTCGGCGACCATGAAGTTGGCGCCGCAGACGGCGACTTCGGCGCGCAGGAACTTCTCCCGCAGGTGCAGCCGGGCGGCCTCGGCGAGTTCGGCGGGCGAGTCGGTGAGGCCCCTGGGCGCGGGGCGGCCCCAGGAGGCCATCCGCTCGGCGAAGACCTGCCGGATCTCCGCCCGGTTGCGGTGGATCGCCGGCACCAGGATGTGCGAGGGCCGGTCGTCGCCCAACTGCACGATCAGCTCGGCGAGATCGGTCTCGTAGGCGGTGATCCCCTCGGCCGCCAGCGCCTCGTTGAGCTCGATCTCCTGGGTGGCCATCGACTTGACCTTGACGACCTCGGTCCGCCCGGTGGCCTTGACCAGTCCGGCGACGATCCGGTTGGCCTCCTCGGCGTCGGCGGCCCAGTGCACGGTGCCGCCGGCCGCCGTGACGGACTCCTCCAACTGCACCAGGTAGCGGTCGAGGTGGCGCAGCGTGTGGTCCTTGATCGCCTTCCCGGCGGCGCGCAGCCGGTCCCAGTCGGCGAGTTCGGCGACCGCCCGGGCCCGCTTGTCGCGGATGGTGCGGGTGGCGTGCCGCAGGTTGGCGCGCAGCCGCTCGTCCCGTACGGCCTTGGCGGCGGCCTGCGGGAAGGCGGGCATGCCGAGGAACGTACCGCTCACACGGGCCTCCAGGGGTGCTCCTCGGTACTGGCCAGGATCTCCGCCAGGTGCAGCGGCCGCAGCGGCGCGCCCCGGCGGCGCAGGGTGCCGCCGAGGTGCAGCAGGCAGGAGTTGTCGGCGCCGCAGAGCACGCGGGCGCCGGTGCCGAGCGCGTTGGCGATCTTGTCCTCGGCCATGGCCGCCGAGACCGCCGCGTTCTTGACCGCGAAGGTGCCGCCGAAGCCGCAGCACTCCTCGGCCCCGGGCAGCTCGACCAGCTCCAGGCCCTCGACGGCGCCCAGCAGCCGGCGCGGGCGCCCGCCGAGGCCGAGCAGGCGCAGGCCGTGGCAGGAGGGGTGGTAGGTGACGGTGTGCGGGAAGTACGCGCCGACGTCCTCGACACCGAGCACGTCGGTCAGGAACTCGGTCAGCTCGACCACCCGGGGCACCAGGTCGGTGGCCAGGTCGGCGAGTTCGGTGCCCCGGCCCTCGGCGGCGGCCCTGGCGCCGATCCGGGGGTAGTTGTCCCGGACCATCGCCACGCAGGAGCCCGAGGGCGTCACCACGTGGTCGTACCCGGCGAAGGCCTTCGCGGTCCGCCGGACCAGCGGCTCGCAGCCCCTGCGGTAGCCGGTGTTGTACTGCGGCTGCCCGCAGCAGGTCTGCCCGGCGGGGAAGTCCACCGTCACGCCCAGCCGTTCCAGCAGCCGGACGGTGGCCACCGCCGTGGCGGGGAACAGCGCGTCGTTGACGCAGGTGGCGAACAGCGCGACCCGCATCCGGGCTCCCTTCTGCCGAATCGGACCCCCGCCGGACGCCCGAACCGCCGGACGGTCGAACCGACGGACGGTCGAACTGCCGGACGCCGGAAGCCGAACGGCACCGGACCGCTCGTGATCGTACCGAGCGGACCGGTGCCGCGGTGGGACTTCGGCCGTGCGACCTCGGCCGGGGACGTCAGCCCCCGGGACTCAC